>NZ_QHJH01000251.1 GCF_003947455.1 Streptomyces sp. WAC 04229
GGCGGCCCGGTGGGCGAGGGGGACGGTGTGACGGGCACTGACCGCGGAAGGGCAGACGGCGCGCTCGGACCGGTGCTGCTGGGTGTGCGTCACCACGGTCCGGGGTCGGCGCGGGCGGTACGGGCGGCGCTGGAGGCGGCCCGGCCGGGGACCGTGCTGATCGAGGGGCCGCCCGAGGCCGACGCGCTGATCCCGCTGGCCGCCGACGAGGACATGCGGCCACCGGTGGCGCTGCTCGCGCACGCCGTGGACGAGCCCGGCCGCTCGGCCTTCTGGCCGCTGGCCGAGTTCTCCCCGGAGTGGGTGGCCCTCCGCTGGGCCCTGGAGCACGACGTGCCGGCCCGCTTCATCGACCTCCCTGCCGCGCACTCGTTGGCCCTGTGGTCGGCGGACGAAACGCAGGAGGAGGACACGCAGCAGGAGGACGCGGAGAGGGAGGACGCGGAGAGGGCGGCCGAGGAGCAGGGATCGGGCCCGGGGGACCCCTCCGGCGCGTCGGCCCCCGAGGTCCGGGCCGACCCGCTCGCCGCCCTCGCCGGGGCCGCCGGTCACGACGACCCCGAGCGCTGGTGGGAGGACGTCGTCGAGCACCGGGGCCACGGGGGCGGCGACGGGGACGCGCTCGCGCCGTTCACCGCGCTGGAAGAGGCCATGGGTGCCCTGCGGGAGACCGAGGAGGGCGGCGGACACGACGCGCGGGACCGGGTGCGGGAGGCGTACATGCGGCTCCAGGTGCGGGCGGCACAGCGGGAGTCCGCCCGCGGCGTCGCCGTGGTGTGCGGGGCGTGGCACGTGCCCGCGCTCCGCCGCAAGGTCACCGCCACCGCCGACCGGGCCCTGCTGAAGGGGCTGCCGAGGACCAAGGTGGACCTGACGTGGGTGCCCTGGACGTACCGACGGCTGTCCCGGTCCGGTGGGTACGGGGCGGGCATCGAGTCGCCCGGCTGGTACGCGCATCTGTTCGGCGCGGTGGACCGGCCGGTCGAGCGGTGGCTGACCAAGGTGGCCGGGCTGCTGCGGGACGAGGGCCGGATCGTCTCCTCGGCGCACGTCATCGAGGCGGTACGGCTGGCCGGGACGCTCGCGACGCTGCGCGGGCGCCCGCTGGCCGGGCTGGGCGAGACGACGGACGCCGTGCGGGCGGTGATGTGCGACGGCTCGGACGTACCCCTGGCGCTGGTCCGGGACCGGCTGGTGGTGGGGGACGTGCTGGGGGAGGTCCCCGCGGGGGCGCCCGCCGTGCCCCTGCAGCGCGACCTGGCCCGCGTCCAGCGCCGGCTGCGGCTCAAACCGGAGGCGCGGCGAAGGGAGCTGGAACTCGACCTGCGCAAGGACACCGACGCGAGCCGCAGCAGACTGCTGCACCGGCTGCGGCTGCTCGGCGTCGGTTGGGGCGAGCCGGCCGCCTCCCGGGGCAGTACGGGGACGTTCCGGGAGACATGGCGGCTGCGCTGGGAGCCGGAGCTGTCGGTGCGGGTCGCCGAGGCCGGAGTGTGGGGCACGACCGTGCTCGCCGCCGCGACCGCCAAGGCGGAGGCGGACGCCGTCACCGCGCGCGACCTCGCCGAGGTCACCGCACTCGCCGAACGCTGCCTGCTGGCCGGGCTGCCGGCCGCGCTCACGCCGGTGATGCGCATACTCGCCGACCGCGCGGCGCTCGACACGGACGTCGGTCACCTCGCGCGGGCCTTGCCGGCCCTGGTCCGCTCGTTGCGCTACGGCGACGTGCGCGGTACCGACACGGGTGCGCTGGCGGAGGTCGCCGCGGGGCTCGCCGGGCGCGTCTTCGTCGGCCTGCCCGCGGCCTGCGCCGCCCTGGACGCCGACGCGGCCGACGAGATGCGCGGCCATGTGGACGCCGTGCACGGAGCGGTGGGCCTGCTCGGCGACACCTCCGCACCGGGCCACGGCGGCCTGCGGTCCCGCTGGCAGGCGGTGCTGCGGACCCTCTCGGCGCGGGACATCGTGCCCGGTGTCGTCCGGGGGCGCGCCGTGCGGCTCCTGCTGGACGACGGTGTGCTGGCGTCGGACGAGGCCGCGCGGTCCATGGGCCTGGCGCTGTCCCGGGGGACACCACCGGCGGACGCGGCGGCGTGGATCGAGGGCTTCGTCGGAGGCGGCTCGGGCGGCGGCCTGCTCCTCCTGCACGACGAACGGCTGCTCGCCCTGGTCGACACCTGGCTGACGGGCGTGGCGGCGGAGGCGTTCACGGAGGTGCTGCCGCTGCTGCGCCGCACCTTCGCGGCCTACGAGCCGGGCGTGCGCCGCAGCCTCGGTGAGCTGGTCCGGCGCGGACCGGTAGCGCGGGGGAGGGTGACCACGGCCGGCCCCGGCATACCGGGCTTCGCGGCCGGCCTCGACACCGAGCGCGCCGACGCGGTGCTCCCGGTGGTCCGGCTGCTGCTGGGCCTGGCGGGCAGTGCTCCGGCGCACGGCCTTGACGGGAACGACGACCTGGTGGAGGTGGACGCATGACGGCCGAACCGGCGGGGGCCGACGCCGCGCAGGAGCGGCTGCGGCGGTGGCGGCTGGTACTGGGCGGGGACCCGGCCGACGGCACCGGCCGCACGCTCTCCGGGCAGGACGCCGCGATGGACGGGGCGCTCACCGCGCTCTACGGGAAGGAGGCCGCGGCGCGGGGCGGACGGGACCGTGCGGCGGGGCTCGGCGGCTCCGCACCGGCCGTCGCGCGCTGGCTGGGCGACATCCGGACGTACTTCCCCTCCTCCGTCGTGCAGGTCATGCAGCGGGACGCGATCGACCGGCTCGGACTCGCCACGCTGCTGCTGGAGCCGGAGATGCTGGAGGCGGTGGAGGCCGACGTGCACCTGGTCGGCACGCTGCTCTCGCTCAACCAGGCGATGCCGGAGACGACGAAGGAGACGGCGCGAACCGTCGTGCGCAAGGTCGTCGAGGACCTGGAGAAGCGGCTGGCCTCCCGCACCCGGGCCACCCTCACCGGCGCCCTGGACCGCAGCGCCCGCGCCACCCGTCCCCGGCACCACGACATCGACTGGAACCGCACGATCTCGGCCAACCTCAAGCACTACCTGCCGGAGTACGGCACGGTCGTGCCGGAGCGGCTCGTCGGTTACGGGCGGGCGTCCCGGTCGGTGAGGAAGGAGGTCGTCCTCTGCGTCGACCAGTCGGGGTCGATGGCGGCATCGGTCGTGTACGCGTCGGTGTTCGGGGCGGTGCTGGCGTCCATGCCGTCGCTGGAGACCCGGCTCGTCGTCTTCGACACGGCGGTCGTCGACCTGACCGACCAGCTGGACGACCCGGTCGACGTGCTCTTCGGCACGCAACTCGGTGGCGGTACGGACATCAACCGGGCGCTGGCGTACTGCCAGTCGCGGATCACCCGGCCCGCGGAGACCGTGGTCGTGCTGATCAGCGACCTCTACGAGGGAGGCATCCGGGACGAGATGCTCGGACGGGTCGCGGCGATGCAGGCGGCGGGCGTGCGGTTCGCGACGCTGCTGGCCCTGTCCGACGAGGGGGCGCCCGCCTACGACAGGGAGCACGCGGCGGCGCTCGCCGCGCTGGGGGCACCCGCGTTCGCCTGCACGCCCGACCACTTCCCGGAGGTGATGGCGGCGGCGATCGAGAGGCGGCCCCTGCCGATACCGGACGCCGGGTGACGATTCGTCCATCCGGGGTGGCCCGATTCCCGCCGCTGAAACGGACATCGCTACCCATCGGTAATGAGGGGCTTGCGCACACCGCGGAGTCCCGTGCGAGGATCGCGCGTCATCGGCGCGTTGTTCGACGCGCGAGCCGTTCCGCCGCCGCACGGGAGGAATCTCCCCCTCTTGATCTGGTCAGCCGTCCTGCCCGGTGCCGTCCTGCCCGGTGCCGCCCTGCGCGTGATGCGCTCGGCGGCCGGGCGGCGTGCCCTGCACGTGGCGCTGCTGGTGGGCGGGTTGTTCGTGCTCGGCGTGGTCTGCGGGGAGCGGGCACAGGCGGCCGACGGGGCGCCCTCCCTGCGGGACACCGTGCGGCAGGTCGTGGACGTGCCGGTGGAGCGTCCGGCGACTCGGGCGCCTGAGCCGGCCCTCCTCCCGCCGAAGGACGCGCTCTCCGCCGTCGGGGACGTGGTGGATCGGACGACCGAGCGGCTGCCCTTGCTCTCCGCCGCTTTGGACGCAGACCCGGGCTTCTCCGGCCCCGGCCTCACGGACCCGGGCTCCTCCGATCCCTCGGCACCCACGTGGCCGTCGTCGCCTCCGCTGCCGGAGCTTCCGGACCCGTCCGCGGCCGGCGGTTCGGACGGTCGGACCGACCCGTACCTTCCGGACGATCGCCGGCCGGACCCGGCCGGGGCCGACGACTCCGCGCACCCTTCCGACGGAGCCGGCACCTCCGACGCCGCCGGACCCCGCACCGCCACCGCGGTCACCGGGCCTGACGCCACCGGCCACGCGGCACCCGTCGGCCCCGCCCCCGTCGCGGTCGAGGCGCACGCACAACCCTCGCCGGCGCACTCCGGCGGCCCCCGCGGAACCACCCCGGCGCCCACCGACGGCGCCCCCGCCCGGCACGCGCCCACCGGCGCCCCCGACGGATCGCTGGGTACCGCGACCGGTGCCGACCAGGGGATGCCCCGTCACGGTGACGCGCACGCGGTGACCCCGCAGCACCGGATCCCGTTCCGGCTCGTACCCGTGGTGACGGAGCGTGCCGACGCGGGCGAGACCCGGGATCCGTACCGGGACATACCCGTCTCCCCCGCCTAGCCGGCGGAACCTCCCTGCCGCGAGCGCGCGTCTGAGGCCCCTGGGGCGGATGCGCCCGACGGGCGTCCGCCGCGCCCGCGCCCTCGCACTCCCGCAGGTCAGCCGTACCCCCGTCCCACCCACAGACTCCGCGAAGCGGCAGCCCGAGACGGCCGAAAGCCGTCGGCCTCCCTCGGGCCGGAACTCCGCGGATGGGTCGGCCGGTCCCCATTGGGGTGGGGACCGGCCGGCCCGCACACCGGAGACCCGCACCCCTGCGGGCCTCCGGGCCCACGGGCCTCACCGGGCTAACCCCAGCCCGGTGAGGCTCCCCGCGTCCCGTTTCGCATGCGCCCCGCACCCCGCCGAAGCCGCTCACATCCGGCACCGCGTGCCAGTGAGCGCGGCATCATGTGACAGGCATCACCGCTCAGGTGTGACCCACGATTTAGGGACCCCCGGCATGCGGCGATAACCTGCGAGACGGACATGCCGCGCGCTCGGTCACCGTGTGCGCTCCCCTTGTGACACAGCGGACGTCACGTTGCCCTTCGCGGCACGCCCACGCATCCAACGAACCGCGAGATCACTGATAGGGACGGAAGCGCGTGGACCTGTTCGAGTACCAGGCGAGGGACCTCTTCGCCAAGCACGATGTACCGGTGCTGGCCGGTGAAGTCATCGACACGCCTGAGGCGGCGCGCGCGATCACCGAGGGTCTGGGCGGCAAGTCCGTCGTCAAGGCTCAGGTGAAGGTCGGTGGCCGCGGCAAGGCCGGCGGCGTGAAGCTCGCCGCCTCCGCGGACGAGGCCGTCGCCCGCGCGACGGACATCCTCGGCATGGACATCAAGGGCCACACGGTCCACAAGGTGATGATCGCCGAGACCGCTCCGGAGATCGTCGAGGAGTACTACGTCTCCTTCCTCCTCGACCGTGCCAACCGCACCTTCCTCTCCATCGCCTCCGTCGAGGGCGGCGTGGAGATCGAGGAGGTGGCGGCCACCCGTCCGGAGGCCGTCGCCAAGACGCCGATCGACGCGATCGACGGCGTGACCCCCGAGAAGGCGCGCGAGATCGTCGAGGCCGCGAAGTTCCCGGCCGAGGTCGCCGACAAGGTCGCCGACATCCTGGTCAAGCTGTGGGACACCTTCATCAAGGAGGACGCCCTCCTGGTCGAGGTCAACCCGCTGGCCAAGGTCGCGGGCGGCGACGTCATCGCCCTCGACGGCAAGGTGTCGCTCGACGACAACGCCGAGTTCCGCCACCCCGACTTCGAGGCCCTCCACGACAAGGCCGCCGCCAACCCGCTCGAGGCGGCCGCCAAGGAGAAGAACCTCAACTACGTCAAGCTCGACGGCGAGGTCGGCATCATCGGCAACGGCGCGGGTCTCGTCATGAGCACCCTGGACGTCGTCGCGTACGCCGGTGAGGCGCACGGCAACGTGAAGCCCGCCAACTTCCTGGACATCGGTGGCGGCGCCTCCGCCCAGGTCATGGCGAACGGCCTGGAGATCATCCTCGGCGACCCGGACGTCCGCTCCGTGTTCGTCAACGTCTTCGGCGGCATCACCGCCTGCGACGAGGTCGCCAACGGCATCGTCCAGGCGCTGAAGCTCCTGGAGGACCGCGGCGAGAAGGTCGAGAAGCCGCTCGTCGTCCGTCTCGACGGCAACAACGCCGAGCTGGGCCGCAAGATCCTCACCGACGCCAACCACCCGCTGGTCCAGCGCGTCGACACCATGGACGGCGCGGCCGACAAGGCCGCCGAGCTGGCTCACGCCGCCGCCAAGTAAGCACTCAGGACGAGGACACCAACACACCATGGCTATCTGGCTCAACAAGGACAGCAAGGTCATCGTCCAGGGCATGACCGGCGCCACCGGCATGAAGCACACCAAGCTCATGCTCGGCGACGGCACCAACGTCGTGGGCGGCGTGAACCCGCGCAAGGCGGGTCAGTCCGTGGACTTCGACGGCACCGAGGTACCGGTCTTCGGCACCGTCAAGGAGGCCATCGAGAAGACCGGCGCCAACGTCTCCGTCATCTTCGTGCCGGAGAAGTTCACCAAGGACGCCGTCGTCGAGGCCATCGACGCCGAGATCCCGCTGGCCGTCGTGATCACCGAGGGCATCGCCGTGCACGACTCGGCGTCGTTCTGGGCGTACGCCGGCAAGAAGGGCAACAAGACCCGCATCATCGGCCCGAACTGCCCCGGCATCATCACCCCGGGCCAGTCCAACGTCGGCATCATCCCGGGCGACATCACCAAGCCGGGCCGCATCGGCCTGGTCTCGAAGTCCGGCACGCTGACGTACCAGATGATGTACGAGCTGCGCGACATCGGCTTCTCGACCTCCGTCGGCATCGGTGGCGACCCGATCATCGGCACCACGCACATCGACGCGCTCGCCGCGTTCGAGGCCGACCCCGAGACCGACCTGATCGTCATGATCGGCGAGATCGGCGGCGACGCCGAGGAGCGTGCGGCCGAGTACATCGCGAAGAACGTGACCAAGCCGGTCGTCGGCTACGTCGCGGGCTTCACCGCGCCCGAGGGCAAGACCATGGGCCACGCCGGCGCCATCGTCTCCGGTTCGTCCGGCACCGCCCAGGCGAAGAAGGAGGCCCTGGAGGCCGCGGGCGTCAAGGTCGGCAAGACTCCGACCGAGACGGCCAAGCTCGCCAGGGAGATCCTGAACGGCTGACCCCGCCTTCCCGTACGGCACCGAGCGGGCCCGTCCTCGCGGAGGACGGGCCCCTCGTCGTACCCGCGGTCATTCGAGCCGTGGAGTCAGCCGCTCCGGCCCGTCCTGCATCTGGTCGCGCAGCTTCTGCCGCAGCTCCAGTTCCTCGTCCGACAGCGCGCCCGGTGCCACCTTGGGCGGCACCCCGCGCACCGTCTCGCCGGGGGAGACCGGCGGCTCGTAGTGCGTGGGCGCGGTGCGCAGGGTCAGCGCGGTGGTGCCGATGAGGGCGACGGTGAAGGCGATCGCCGCCCGGGTCCAGAACCGGGCCCGGCGTTCGCTGCCCACCCTTACCGTCGGCGGCTTGGCCGCGCGCAGCCGCTCGTTCGAAGCCACCTCGGCCAGCCGCCGGTGCAGCACCTCGGGGTCGGCCAGTTCGGGCAGCCGGTCGGCCATCGCCCTGCGCGCGTTCAGCAGCCGGTTGGCCGTCGCCGGAGTGCTCGCCTCCGTCTCCGCCGCAGTCTCGGGCAGGTCCAGGCCCACGCCGTCGTACAGGAGGAGCGTCCGGCGGTGCCGCGGGGGGAGCCGGAGCAGGGTGTTCAGGAGCGTGCGGTCGCCGGGGTCGGCGGGCGGCGGCTCCGGGCGGTTGCGCGGGCGGAACCGCTGCCAGGGCGAGAGCGCGTACTCGTACGCCACCGCCCGCACCCACCCCACCGGGTCGCGGTCGCGGGCCACTTCCGGCCAGTTCTCCCAGGCGGTCTGGAACGCCCGCTCCACCGACTCGCGCGCCAGCTCCCGGCGGCCGGTCAGCAGGTAGGTCTGCCGTACGAGAGCGGGGGCGCCGAACTCGTAGAGCGCGTCGAACGCCTGAGCGGGCGTCAGCGCGGCCGGCTCCGGCGCCGGTTCCGGTTCGTCTTCCTGCCGCTCTTTTGCGGGTAGCGCCTTCGCGGGCAGTACGAGGCTCTCGGTGTCCTCGGCCGGGCTCCCCGGGCCGGTGCGGACGGCCACGACGACGGGCACCGGTGCCGGCTTCGCCGCTGCCGACTCCTCCTCGGCCAGGGCCTTCAGCAGTTCCGCGTACTCCTCCCGTCTCCGGCCGCGTGGTGTCGTGCGACCGCTCTCCCACGTACGGACCGTCGCGCGGGTGACGCCCATCCGGTCCGCGAGCTGAGCCTGCGTCAGCGAGGCCGCCTCGCGCAGGCGTCGGCGGGCCTTGGGGGGTGGGAG
>NZ_QHJH01000252.1 GCF_003947455.1 Streptomyces sp. WAC 04229
CCCCCGTCCCCGCCCGCGCGGCCCCTCGTAGAATCGTCGCGTGAACGACCCCGCCGACATCCTGCGTGCCGCCCTCGCCGACCTCGTCGACGGGCTGCCGCCGCGGCAGGCCGCGCAGGCCGTGGAGCGGCTGATCGGGAAGTACCGGGGGGACACCCCGACCGACGCCCCCATCCTCCGCGACCGCGCCGACGTCGTCGCCTACGCCGCCTACCGCATGCCCGCCACCTTCGCCGCCGTACGCTCCGCGCTGGCCGCGTTCGCGGACGCCGTGCCGGGATGGGTGCCGGGCAGCCACGTGGACGTGGGCGGCGGGACCGGCGCCGCGACCTGGGCCGTCGGCGACACCTGGGACGGCCGCCGCCCGGTGACCGTGCTGGACTGGGCGGAGCCCGCCCTCGCCCTCGGCCGGGAGATCGCCGCCTCCCATCCCGCCCTGCGCGACGTCCGCTGGCAGCGCGCCCGGATCGGAGCGGGCCTCACCGTCGAGAGCGCCGACCTCGTCACCATCTCCTACGTGCTCAACGAGCTGACCCCCGCCGACCGCGCCGCCCTCGTCGCCGCCGCCGGCGCCGCCCGGGCCGTCGTGATCGTGGAGGCCGGCACCCCCGCCGGGTACGCCCGCGTCATCGAGGCCCGCGACCGGCTCGTCGCCGCCGGGTTCCGCGTCGCCGCGCCCTGCCCGCACAGCGCCGCCTGCCCCATCGTGCCCGGCACGGACTGGTGCCACTTCGCGGCGCGGGTCAGCCGTTCCTCCCTGCACCGGCAGGTCAAGAGCGGATCGCTCGCCTACGAGGACGAGAAGTTCAGCTACGTCGCCGCCACCCGCCTCCCGGTCTCCCCGGCCCCCTCCCGCGTGGTCCGGCGTCCGCAGATCCGCAAGGGCCAGGTGCTGCTCGACCTCTGCGAGCCGGACGAGCGGCTGGAGCGGCGGACGGTCACCAAGCGCCACGGCGACCTGTACAAGGCGGCGCGGGACGCGGCCTGGGGGGATGCCTGGCCGGGGGCGGCAAACGCCAACCCGGCGAACGAGTAGGCGGCGGCGCCCCTCCACTGCCGGGAGACCACGCCGCCACACTGACCGGGCCCGGTCTCACGACGCCTCGCCGGTGCCCTCACCTTCCTGACGGGACTGCCGTCGCTCCTGGAGTTTGCGCAGCAGCTCCCGTTTCTGCTCCTGCGGGCTCGGGGCGCCGCCGGTCCTGCCGGAGCGGTCACCGCCGCGCAGGGCGTCGCGGCCGAGCTTCCGGCGGGTGCCGCCGACGCCCAGCATGTTTCCTGCTCCACCTCGGGACATGGGGTCCTCCTCGTCCTCGCCAGAAACACGAGACGGTTCGTCTCGTATGGTGTGTCCCCACTGTCCGGCGAGACGGGGCGTCTTGTCAACCTGATAGATTCGGGACATGGCCGCTCAGAATCCCGCTCACGCCCCCGACAAGCCGATCCCCGACGCCACCCGGCGCAGCCAGCGCTCCCGCCAGGCCATCTACGACGCCGCCCTCGCCCTCGTGGGAGAGGTCGGCTACCCCAAGACCACCATCGAGGGCATCGCCGCCCGCGCCGGCGTCGGCAAGCAGACGATCTACCGCTGGTGGTCCTCCAAGGCGGACGTCCTGCTGGAGGCCTTCCTCGACCTGGGCGACCGCGCCGCGCGGGCCGCGGGTGCCGAGGGACAGGCGACGTACGCCATCCCGGACACCGGCGACCTCGCCGCCGACCTCAAGGCCGTGCTGCGCGACACCGTCGACGAACTGCGGGACCCGCAGTTCGAGGTCCCCTCCCGTGCCCTGGCGGCCGAGGGCCTCGTCGACGAGCAGCTCGGCCGGCGGTTCGTCGCCAAGCTCCTGGAACCCTCGCTCCAGCTCTACGTCGACCGGCTGCGGTCCGCCCAGGCCGCCGGCCAGGTGCGGCCGGACATCGACCCGCGCATCGGACTGGAACTCTTCGTCTCCCCGCTCGCCCAGCGCTGGCTCCAGCACACCGCGCCGATCTCCTACGAGTACACCGACACACTCGTCGACTACGCGCTCCACGGACTCGCCCCTCGGTGACCAGGGAAGTTTGTCCCTTCCCGACCCCGAAGCGCGGAATGGTGCGACCATAGGGCATGCTGGTGCGCACGACGGCGAGGCAAGGGGTTTGATGAGCGCGGAGTTCGGCGGTCGGAGCGGTCTGCAGGGCAAACTCTCCTCGTGGCTGCGCGGACGCCGCCCCAAGGAGGCCGCCGGTGACGGGGGCCGGGAGGACCTGCTGCTCGCCGCCGCCGGTGCGGGACTGCCGCTGGCGCCCGCCGCGCACCCCGCCGGATACCGTTGCTCCTGCGACCGCGTGGGCTGTCCCACCCCGGCGCGGCACCCGGTCTCCTTCGCCTGGCAGACCCAGTCCACCACCGACCGGTCGCAGATCGAGCGCTGGGCCCGGCATCAGCCCGAGGCCAACTTCATCACCGCGACCGGCATGGTCCACGACGTCCTCGACGTGCCCCTGGAGGCCGGTCGCGAGGCGGTCCGGCGACTGCTGGACGCCGGCATCGACGTCGGCCCGGTCGCCGAGAGCGACGACGGCCGCATGCTGCTGTTCACCCTCACCCGCGGCACCCCCGAGGACGAGGACGAGTGGTGGCCCTGCGAGCTGGACTGCCACCCCGAGACCATGGACGAGCACCCCGGGCTGCGCTGGCACTGCCGCGGGTCCTACGTACTCGTACCGCCCGCCCGGCTGCCCGGCGAGGACCGCACGGTGCGCTGGGTGCGCGGACCCGAGCACCCGCTGCCGGACCCGCTGACCCTGCTGGAGACCCTCACCGACGCCTGCGCCCGGCACGCCGGCGAGGAGAGCGACCACGCGGGCACGGCCTGGCCGCTGCGCCGCTGAGGGCCGGCGGCGGGGCTACTCGCCCTTCGCCGACGTCAGACCCTGCACCCGGCCCAGGACCGACACCTTCCCGTCCGCCGGGTCGAGCGCCACCTCGTTGGACACGAACTCCATCGTCAGCGACTGCTTGATCTCGCCCTCCGTCAGCGCCAGCACGTCCTTGTTCGGCGTCGGCACCGCCGCGCCCCGCGCCGAGGTCTGCTTCTCGTAGTGCCGCGTGGTGAAGAACACCAGCGCACCGCCGTCCTTCGTGCGCAGCGCCAGCGGCGCGTAGTCGCCGTTCGTCAGCGGTTCGTCGATGAACTGGGTGACCAGGCCGGGGCGGCTCGACCGCTTCTCCCGCACCTTCCGCCAGGAACTGGTGTGCACGCCGTCCGCGAAGGAGGCGCCGCCGTCCTGCAGATACGTCGTGTAGTCCTTGCTCAGGTCACCCGGCGGGGCGGCCAGATCCGTCGAGTTGGCGGGGACCGCCTCGGCCCAGCCGTCCGCGTCGGTCTTGAACTCGGGCATCCGGTCCGGGGCGACCAGCGTCAGGTACGTCGCCTGCCAGGTCTCGTCCAGGCCGTCGCGGGTGAACACCAGCAGCCAGCGCGACGTTCCGCCCTTGTTGGCCTTGGTGTCCGCGACGAACCAGCGGGGCCAGCCCGCCTTCTTCGGAATCGTGTACTTCGCGTCGGTCAGCTCCAGCGGCGCGTGCGCCGGGTTGCCGTCCGGGTGGTTGGTCCGGCCCGCCTTCAGCCGCGCCGAGTCGATGGCGGCCAGGGCGCCGGCGGTGTGGTCGGCGTCCAGGGACGCGTCGTACGCCTTGTCGGCGGCGTTGTACGCGGAGGTGAACTGTTCGAGCGCCTCGGCGGCTTCGGCCCGGGTGGCGGAGGGGAGCACCTCGCGCTCGCCGTGCACCACCACGCATCCGCTCGCCGTCAACGACAAAGCGGTCACCGAGGCCGCCGTGAGTATCTTCCGGTCAAGCCGGTGGGGCCGTCGAGGGCCGCGATCCCTGCTCATCAGGTTCCTTCACCTTCCCCTTCCCGGAGGCGAACCCTACCGGGGCGGGGCGGCGTCCGAACGCCGGGACCGGGGACAGCCGCCACACCGTGACCTCCGCTCAGTTCTCGCGGCGCGGGACGACCAGCGGCGCGCCCGTGCGCGGATGCGGCAGCACCTCCACCGGCTGGTCGTAGACCTCGGAGAGAAGGCGCTCGGCGAACACCTCCGCCGGGGGGCCCTCGGCCGCGATCCGGCCCGCCCGCAGGATCGCCACCCGGTCCGCGTACGCCGCCGCCAGGGCGAGGTCGTGCAGGACGACGACCACCGCGTCCCCGGCCCGCGCCCGCTCCCGGCACAGGCGGAGGACGAGTTCCTGGTGCCGCAGGTCCAGGGCCGCGGTCGGCTCGTCGAGCAGGAGCAGGGGCGCGCGCTGCGCGAGGACCCGGGCGAGCGCCACCCGGGCCCGCTCACCGCCGCTCAGCGCGGAGAAGGGCCTCCCGGCGAAGCCGGTCACCTCCGTACGCGCCATCGCCTCGGCCACCGCCGCGTCGTCCTCGTCCTCCCGGTCGCTCCCCGCCCACGGCGCCCGGCCCATGCGGACGACCTCCGCCACCGGGAACGGGAAGGAGAGCGACGCCGACTGGGGCAGCACCGCCCGCCGCAGCGCCAGTTCGGGCGCCGACCACTGGGCCACCGGACGGCCGTGCACGCGTACCAGCCCCTCGGCGGCCGGGACATCGGCGGCGAGGGCGCCCAACAGGGTCGACTTCCCGGCTCCGTTGGGACCGACCAGGGCCAGCACCTCGCCCGCCCGGACGGTGACGCCGACCCCGTCCAGGACCGGCCGCCCGCCGAGGCGCACGCGCAGACCGTCGGCCTCGGCGAGCACGTCGCCGGGCGCGGCCGGGGGCGGCGGCAGCGGACGGGACGGTACGAGCCGCAGCAGGGCCCGCGTCTTCGGCACCTTCGCCCTCATGCCCAACCCCCTTGCCTGCGCCGGGTGCGGCGCAGCAGCCAGAAGAAGAACGGGCTGCCCAGCAGCGCCGTCAGAACCCCGAGCGGCAGCTCCGCGGGCACCGCCACCGTGCGCGCGGCCAGGTCGGCGGCGAGCAGCACGAGCGCGCCGAGCAGCGCGCTGCCCGGGACCAGGAAGCGGTGGCCCGGACCGGCGACCATCCGCAGCAGGTGCGGCACGACGAGGCCGACGAAGCCGATCACCCCGGCGACGCTCACGGCCGCCGCCGTCAGCAGCGCGATGACCAGCACCAGCACGATCCGCAGGCGCTCCACCTCCACGCCCAGGTGCCGGGCCGGGCGTTCGCCCAGCGCCAGGAGGTCGAGGCGGCGGGCGTACAGCGGGGCGAGCCCGAGCCCGAGGGCCGCGCACGGCAGCACCGCCAGCACCTTCGGCCAGGTCGCCTGGGCGAGCGAGCCCAACTGCCAGAAGGTGATCTGGTTGACCGCCGCCGTGTCCGCGAAGAACAGGAACAGCCCGATCAGCGCGCCCGCGAAGGCGTTCACGGCGATACCGGTGAGGATCAGCGTGACCATCTCCGTGCGGCCGCCCGCGCGGGACACGGCGTACACGACGAGGACCGTGATCAGGCCGGAGGCGAACGCGAAGACGGGGACCGTCCAGTTGCCGAGGAAGTTCAGCCCGAACGCGATGGCGCCAACCGCGCCGACCGCCGCGCCCGAGGAGACGCCGATGACGCCCGGCTCGGCCAGCGGGTTGCCGAACACGCCCTGCATCAGCGCCCCCGCACAGCCCAGCGAGGCGCCGACGAGCAGGGCGAGGACGATCCTCGGGAACCGCACGTTCCACAGCACCGACTCGGCCACCCGGTCCAGTTCGGTGGAGCCGAGCCCGGTGCGGTGCAGCAGGGAGCCGAGCACGTCGCCGAGCGGGACCGGGTAGGCGCCGGTGCCGGCCGCGACCGGCACCAGGACCAGCAGGGCGCCGGTGAGGGCGGCGGTCAGCAGCCAGGCGGTGGTGCGCCGGGTGCGGGGCGGCGCCGGGTCGGCGGGCGCCTGGGGGCGGACCGGCTTGTCCAGTACGGTCACCGCGCGCCGTCCTCGCCGTACAGCTGCGCCACGACCGACTCCAGCACCTGGTCGGTGCGCGGGCCGTAGTTGAGGAGGACGCCGTCCTCGACGGAGACGATCCGGCGGTCCATCCCGGCCGGGGTCTGGGCGACGCCGGGGATCTTCACCAGGCCGTCGACGCCGCCGACGGACTCCAGGCCCTTGCTCATCACGAGGATCGCGTCCGGCGCGGCCTTCACGAGCGCCTCGCTGGTGATCGCGGTGAAGTCCTTGTCCAGGCCCGAGGCGGCCCCCGCGTCCACCGCCCCGGCCGCCTCGATCAGCGAACCGGCACCCGAGTCCGCGCCGCCGATGAGGTAGACGGAGGCCGAGCCGCGCAGGTACAGGAAGGCGACCCGCGGCTCCTCGCCGTGCGGAACGTCCCCGCGGGCGGCCTCGATCCGCTCCTCCGAGCGGCGCGTCAGCTCCTTCCCGGCCGCCGGTACGCCGAGGGCGTCGGCGACCGTCCGGATGCGCGGGCCCACGTCGTCCAGGCCCCCCGCCGCCTCGACGAACAGCACCGGGACCCCGGCGGCGCGGATCTGGTCCACGGCCTCCGCCGGTCCGGTGGTGGTCTCGGCGATCACCAGGTCAGGCTTGAGCGACAGCACGCTCTCCGCGGAGACGTCGTGGCCCCGGGTGACCACCGGGAGCTTCGACGCCTGCTCGAAGGTGGCGGTGACGTCGCGGGCGACGACACGGTCGCCGAGTCCGAGGGTGAACACGATCTCGCTGAGGCTGCCGGACAGGGGGACGACGCGCTCGGCCCCCTCCACCGTGACCTTCTCGCCGTCGGCGGAGCGGACGGTCACCGGGAGCCGGGGCGTGGGTCTCCCGGCCAGGGGCTCGAGCCGGTTGGCCACCGGCTGCCCGGCGCTCGGGGCCCCCGGCCCGGCCGGGGTGCCGGGTGATGCCTCCGAGGAGCCCGAGCATCCGGTCGCGGTCAGGGTGAGGGCGAGCACGGACAGCGCTGCTCCCGCCAGTCGGTTCCGCAAGCGTCGCACGTTCCGTCCCGTCCTTCCGTCGACTGCCGGTGTCGGCCCGCTAGAGCTTAGGTTAGCCTTACCTTCGTTCGCTACCGGCCCCTCGATCCGGAGGACTTCGCCATGCCCGCCCGCCTTCGCGCCCTGGTCACCGTGTTGTGCGCGGCCGTACTCGGAGCCCTGCTCCCCTTGAGCGCCGCCCACGCCGAGAGCCGGACCGTGCAGGGCGGACGGCTCGACTGGGGCATCAAGTCGTCGTTCCAGAGCTACGTCACCGGGCCCATCGCCAAGGGGAGTTACTCGCTGACCGGGGGAGCGGCCACCGTCGGCGGCAGCGCCTTCCGCTTCCACTCCGCGACCGGCGCCTACGACGGCGACCGGGGCACCTTCCGGGCCGGCTTCTCGGGCGGCGTGCGCTTCCTCGGCCACCGCACGAGCGGCGGCGGCCATCAGCTCGACCTGACCGTCAGCCGCCCCACCGTGAGCATCTCCGGCGCCACCGGCACGCTCCTCGTGGACGTCACCAGCAAGGCGAAGGGCACCGGGGCGGTCACGACGTCCCGTCAGGTGCCCTTCGCCACCCTCTCCCTCGGCGCCATCGACATGCGGGGCGGCGGCGACAGCGTGGCCCTGACCAACGTGCCCGCCACCCTCACCGCCCAGGGCGCCCGCTCCTTCGCCGGGTACTACACCGCCGGCACCGCCCTCGACCCGGTGAGCCTGTCCGCCGACGTCGCGGCGGCGGCGCGGCAGCCGGAGAAGAAGCCGTCCGGCACCCCCGCCCCGGCCGGCAAGTCCCCGAAGCCCACGGCGACTCCGGGCGGCGCGATCAAGGACGGGGCCGTCGACTGGGGCGTGCGCCGCACCTTCCGCGAGTACGTCACCGGCGACATCGCCGACGGCCGGTGGACGCTCTCCGCGGGCGCCCAGGACGGCGGCGCGCTCTTCCGCTTCCCGGGCGGCGAGGGCACGTTCGAGGACGGCGACCTCACCGCCGCCTTCGAGGGCGCCGTGCGGTTCACCGGCGCCCACGGCCTGGACCTGCGGCTGAGCGCCGTACGGGCCACCGTCGAGGACGGCAGGGGCACCCTGTACGCCGACGTGACCGCCCCCGACGTCGAGGACCGCAAGGTGCCCCTGGTCACCTTCACCGCGAAGGGCCTCGAGGCCACCGGCGGACTGGTGAAGGTGACCGAGGCCCCCGCGAAGCTCACCGCGCGCGGCGCAGAGGCCTTCGGCGGCATGTACCAGGCGGGCACCGTCATGGACCCGCTGTCCCTGGCCGTCGCCCTCACCGCCGACGCCGAACTGCCCGCCCTGCCCGACCTCGGCAGCGAGCCCACGACCACCCCGGCCCCGCGGCCCGCGAGGACCGGGGCCGACCCCTCCGCCGCCCCCGTCGCGAGCGCCGCGGACGGCGGCGACTCCCCCGCCCTGCCCGTCTCCCTCACGGCCGGCGCCCTGCTGCTGGTGGCCGCGGCCCTCGTGGCCGTCGCCCTGCGCAGGCGCCGCGCCCGGCCCGCCGCGGCCCACCACGGGGGGGCGCACCCCGTCGCCCCCGCCCCGTCTGCACGCCCCG
>NZ_QHJH01000253.1 GCF_003947455.1 Streptomyces sp. WAC 04229
GCCCCCGGTGTACATCCTCGTACACCTCGACATGTCCGTCCGTGGCCAGGTGGTCTGCGTCGGCCAGCCGGGCCAGCCGGGCGTCGACCTCGGCGTTGCCGGTCGGGGTGCGGGGGGCGCCCAGCGGGGCGGGGGCCGCGGGCTCGTACCCGGACTCCGCCTCCTCGGGCTCCGGCCCGGCCCCGTTCTCCTGGACCGCCGGCTCCGGTACTGCGTCGCTCATGCCCCGACGCTACCGCGTACCGCTGGGGTACGGTTCGTCCCGATGGCGACGACTGAGGAGTGCCGCGCCGCACTCGACAAGCTCTCGGACGACATGCGGGGCGCCGAAGGGGACGTGCGGTCGGCCGCCGCGCTGGACCGCTCGGTGAGCTGCCACATCACCGACCTGGACGTCACCTTCGCCGGACGCATGGCGGACGGCGGGATCGACGTGCGCGAGACCATGGCAGGCCCCCCGCGCGAGAAGGCCGAGATCAGGCTGGCGATGACCGGCGACGACCTGGTGGCGCTGGTCGCCGGCGAGCTGAACTTCGCCAAGGCCTGGGGCTCGGGCCGGGTGCGGCTGGAGGCGGGCCTGCGCGATCTGTTCCGGCTCAGGAAGCTTCTGTAGCCGCCACCTTCCGGACCCCCTTGCCGAGCTGGGTGCCGCCCGCGCCCCGAGCCTTGCGCGCGGCCGGCACCACCAGCGGCGTCCCCGTCTCCGGGTCGTCGATGACCTGGCAGCGCAGCCCGAAGACCCGCTCGACTAGGTCGGCCGTGACGATGTCCCCCGGCGCGCCCTCGGCGATGATCTCCCCCTCGCGCAGCGCGATGAGGTGGGTGGCGTACCGGGCGGCGTGGTTGAGGTCGTGCAGGACCGCCACGAGCGTGCGGCCCTGCTCCTCGTGGAGTTCGGCGCACAGGTCGAGGACGTCGATCTGGTGCTGGATGTCCAGGTATGTCGTCGGCTCGTCGAGGAGCAGCAGCGGGGTCTGCTGGGCGAGCGCCATGGCGATCCACACCCGCTGGCGCTGACCGCCGGAGAGTTCGTCGACGTAGCGCTCGGCGAGTTCGGAGACGCCGGTCTGCGCCATGGACTCCTGGACGACCCGCTCGTCCTCCGTCGACCACTGCCGCAGCAGACCCTGGTGCGGGTAGCGGCCGCGGCCGACGAGGTCGCCGACGGTGATCCCGTCGGGCGCGATGGAGGACTGGGGCAGCAGGCCGAGGGTCCGCGCGACCCGCTTGGCGGGCATCGACTGGATGACCGACCCGTCCAGGAGCACCCGGCCCTGGGTGGGCTTGAGCATCCGCGACAGGGCCCGCAGCAGGGTCGACTTGCCGCACGCGTTCGGGCCGACGATCACCGTGAAGGAGTTGTCGGGTATCTCCACCGACAGCTGCTCCGCGATGACCCGCTGGTCGTAGGCGAGGGTGACGTTCTCGGCGGTCAGGCGGTTCACGTTGCTCCTTTGGTCGTTCGGCCCGCTGCGAGCACGGGTGCCGGCGCTCATATCCGGCCCGCCTTGCGCTCGGTGACCAGCAGCCACAGCAGGTAGACGCCGCCGAGTACACCGGTGACCACGCCCACGGGCAGCTGGTCGGCGCCGAAGGCCCGCTGCGAGATCCAGTCGGCGCTCACCAGCAGCGCGGCGCCCATGCACAGGGAGGGCAGCAGGTTGGGACCCGGCGAACGGGTCAGCCGCCGGGCCAGCTGCGGCGCGGTGAGCGCCACGAAGCTGACCGGGCCGGCGGCGGCCGTGGCGGCGGCGGTCAGCAGCACGGCGGCCACCATCAGCAGCGCGCGCACCCGCTCGACGCGCACCCCGAGGGCGTACGAGACGTCGTCGCCCATCTCCATCATCCGCAGCGCCCGTCCGTTGCCCAGCACGAGCGGCACGAGCACGGCGCACAGCGCGAGCAGCGGCCAGACCTGGTCCCAGTCGCGCCCGTTGAGGGAGCCGGTCATCCAGACGACGGCGCGGGAGGCGTCGACGATGTCGGCCCGGGTGAGGAGGTAGCCGTTGACCGCCGTGACGATCGCGGACACGCCGATGCCGACCAGGACCAGCCGGTACCCGTGCACGCCCCGCTTCCAGGCGAGCAGATAGATGGCGGTACCGGTCACCAGGCCGCCGGCGAGGGCGCCGAAGGTGACCTGGGCGGAACTGCCGGAGAACAGGACGATCATGATGAGCGCGCCGGCCGTCGCGCCCTGCCCGAGGCCGAGTACGTCCGGACTGCCGAGCGGGTTGCGGGAGATGGCCTGGAACAGCGCCCCTCCGACGCCGAGCGCGGCGCCGACCAGCAGTCCGACCAGGACCCGCGGCAGCCGCAGTTCGTTGACGATGAACTCCTGGCCGGCGTTGCCCTCGCCGGCCAGGGTCCGCAGCACGTCGGCGGCCGGTATCTCGAAGTCGCCGGTGCCGATCAGCACCACACTCGCGGCGAGCGCGACGACCAGCAGCAGGGCGACGACGACCACGGCCCGCACGTCGAGGCGGAACGACAGGCCACCGGGGCCGCGGACGGATCGGTTGCTCTTCAGGGTCTTGGCGTTCTTGGCGGTCTTCACGGTCCTCACGGTCTTCGCGGTGCTCACAGCTGGGCCGTCCTCCGCCGTCGTACGAGATAGATGAAGACCGGCCCGCCGAGGACGGCGGTGACGATGCCCACCTGGAGCTCCGCGGGCCGTGCGACGATCCGGCCGAGGACGTCCGCGCCCAGCAGCAGCACGGGCGACAGGATCGCGGCGTACGGCAGGATCCAGCGCAGGTCGGGCCCGGTGAAGGAGCGGACGATGTGCGGGACCATCAGGCCGACGAACACGATCGGCCCACAGGCCGCGGTCGCCGCCCCGCACAGCACGGTCGCGGCGAGCATGGCCAGCGCCCGGGTGCGGTTCAGATTGGCGCCGAGGGCCTTGGCGGTGTCGTCGCCCATCTCCATCGCGTTGAGCGGCCGGGCGAGCGCGAGCGCGAGGATCGTGCCCACAGCGAAGAACGGCAGCACTTCCATGATGGTGTCGTCGGTCGCCGAGGCGAGCGAACCCACCGTCCAGAAGCGCATCCTGCCCAGCGCCGCGTCGTCCATGATCATCACGGCCTGGAGGTAGCCGAACAGCGCTGCGCTGATCGCGGTGCCGGCCAGGACCAGCCGCACCGGCGTGGCCCCCCGGCTGCCGCCCAGGAACCAGACCAGCGCACCGACTCCGGCGGCCCCGGCGAAGGCGAACCAGACGTATCCGGTCAGCGAGGTGACGCCGAAGAAGGTGATGGCCGTGACGACCGCGGCCGAGGCGCCGGCGTTGATGCCGAGCAGTCCGGGGTCGGCCAGTGGATTGCGGGTGAGCGCCTGGAGCACCGCGCCCGCGAGGCCGAGCGCGGCGCCGGCCAGCAGACCGAGGACGGTCCGCGACTGGCGTTCGCCGACCACGACGTCGCCGTAGGTACCCGAGTCGTGGAACAGACCGTGCCAGACCTGCGCCAGGGACAGGTCCTTCGCACCGATCGCGATGCTCGCCAACGCGATGGTCACGAGCACGGCCACGGACACGGGCAGCCCCGCGGCACGCAGGACGCGGCGCTTGGCGGGCGGCGCGGGGACGGTCTCCGCGCGCTGTTCGGGGGGACTCTCGACCAACACGCTGGTTAGGCTAGCCTACCCTGCCAAGCGATCACGATCCCGTGACGTGAGACCGCCTCCCGCCCCGGCTCACAGCCCCAGACGCGCCAGCGCCTTCCCCGAGTCCAGGCCGCACCCTTCCTCCCCGCCGGCCGTCCAGGCCGCCGCGCACAAGGCACGCAAACCGTCCAGCGCCTCGCCGTCGCCCTCCACTTCCAGCCGGCCCTCGCCCGCCGTCGCCGTCCAGCCGCCGCAGCCGAATCCGCCGTCCGCGTCACCGGTGACCTCCGGCTGCCCGGTGAGCAGTCCGCGCAGATCCGCGTCGACGTACGTCGGCCGGTGCCGCGGCGGCGCGGACAGCAGCTGGGCGCCGTCGGTCACGCCGGTCAGGACCAGCAGCGAGTCGACCTCGCCGTTGAACGCGCCCTCGATGTCCGTGTCCAGGCGGTCCCCGACCACCAACGGCCGCCGCGCGCCGGTGCGCAGGATCGTCTCCCGGTGCATGGGAGGCAACGGCTTCCCCGCGACCTGCGGCTCGGCGCCGGTCGCGATCCGCACCACCTCCACCGCCGCGCCGTTGCCCGGGGCGATTCCCCGGGCGCCCGGAATGGTGAGGTCGGTGTTGGAGGCGTACCAGGGCAGACCCCGCGCGACGGCGTAGCACGCCTCGGCGAACCGCCCCCACGGCAGCTCGGGCCCGCCGTACCCCTGCACCACGGCCGCCGGGTCGTCCTCGGCGGACTCCACGGGCTCGAGGCCGCGTTCACGCAGCGCCACGCGCAGTCCCTCGCCCCCGACGACCAGCACCCGCGACCCCGACGGCATCTGGTCGGCGATCAGCCGGGCCACCGCCTGGGCGGACGTGATGACATCGGCGGCGTCCGTCGCGATCCCCAGCTCGGTCAGGTGCTCGGCCACCGCGTCCGGCGTCCGCAGGGCGTTGTTCGTCACGTACGCCAGGTGCATGCCGCCGTCGCGGGCCACGGCGAGCGAGTCGACCGCGTGCGCGATCGCGTTCCCCCCGGCGTACACCACGCCGTCCAGGTCGAGCAGCGCCGTGTCGTACGCCTCGCTCAGGTGCCGCCCACTGCCCGCGGGCCTCGTCCTGACGCTCCGGCTCATTGCACATCGCTCCTCGTTCGACGCCTTTCCCCCGATCATCCCCCATGCCACCGACAGACGTACGATGCCGGGATGAACACTGCAGGTCACCCGGAAGCAACGGCGCACCGGGGCCTGGAACTCACCCCGTTCCGAGGCCTCCGCTACGACCCCGACCGGGTCGGCAGCCTGGCCGCCGTGACGTCCCCGCCCTACGACGTCGTGGTCCGCCCCGACGGCCTGCTGCACCTGGAGTCCGCCGACCCGCACAACATCGTCCGCCTGATCCTGCCCCAGGCCGCCACCCCGGAGGCACGCCACCAACAGGCCGCCCAGACCCTGCGGCGCTGGCTGGCGGAAGGCGTCCTGACCACCGACCCCGAACCGGGCCTGTACGTCTACGAACAGCGCGCCGGCGACGGCCTCCTGCAACGCGGCATCATCGGCGCCCTGCGCGTGTCGGACCCCGCCGAGCAAGTGGTCCTGCCGCACGAGGACGTCATGCCGCACGTCGTCGCCGACCGCGCGGCGCTCATGCGCGCCACCTGGACGAACCTCGAACCCCTGCTGCTGACCTACCGCGGCGACGACACCACGTCCGCTACGACCGCCCTCGTGGAACACACCGCCGGACAGCCACCGCTGCTCGCGACCACCACGGAGGACGGCTACCGCCACCGGCTGTGGTCGGTCACCGACCCCGGCGCCGTGGCCCGGGTCCGCGGCGAGCTGGCACGGCACCAGGCCCTCATCGCGGACGGCCACCACCGCTGGGCGACCTACCGCACCCTCCGCGCCGAGCACCCCTCCCCCAGCCCGTGGGACCACGGCCTGGTCCTCCTGGTCGACACGGTCCGCTATCCGCTGCGGGTCCGCGCCATCCACCGCCTGCTGCACGACCTCCCGGTGCGGGACGCCGTCGCCGCCCTGGACGGCCACTTCCAGGTCCGCCGCCTGGAGACTCCGCTGGCCGAGTCCCTGGACACCCTGGCGAAGGCGGCCGACGCGGGCAACGCCTTCCTGCTCGCCGGCGACGGCGCCTTCCACCTCGTGGACCGCCCCGAACCCGGTCTGCTGGCCCGCACGGTCCCCACCGACCGGCCCGACGCCTGGCGCACACTGGACGCCACCGTCCTGCACACCACACTCCTCGCCCACCTCTGGCACATCCCGGACGACTCCGCGGCCCACGTCTCCTACATCCACGACACGGCGGCCACGGTCGAGAAGGCGGAACGCGACGGCGGTACGGCGGTGCTGATGCACCCGGTCCGCGAGGAGGTCGTCCGCGACCTGGCCCGGCAGGGCGTCACGATGCCCCGCAAGTCGACGTCCTTCGGCCCGAAGCCGGCCTCCGGTCTGGTGCTGCGCGCACTCGACGCGTAACGCGGAAGGGGCGGGACCGTACGTACGGTCCCGCCCCTTCGACGTCGCGTCAGTCCTTGTCGCCGTCCTCGGCCTCGTCCTGAACGGCCGTGCTCTCCCCGGCGCCGTCCGCACCTTCGTCGAGGGCGTCCACGAAGTCCACGCCGTCCAGCTCGGCCAGCCGGTCGGAGGCGTCCGTGCTGCCGTCCCGGTCGGACTCCACGGCCTTCGCGAACCACTCCCGCGCCTCCTGCTCACGGCCCGCGGCCAGCAGCGCGTCGGCGTAGGCGTACCGCAGCCGCGCGGTCCACGGCTGCACGGAGTTGGAGGCCAGCTCGGGGCTCTGCAGCGTCACGATGGCCGCGTCCAGCTGCCCCATGTCGCGCCGGGCGCCGGCCGCCACGAGACGCATCTCGACCTGACCGGCCTTGTCCAGCTTGTGCACCTCGGGGGTGCCGGCCATGTCCAGCGCCTTCTCCGGACGGCCCAGCCCACGCTCGCAGTCGGCCATCACCGGCCACAGCTCCACGGACCCGGTCATGCGCCGCGCGGCACGGAACTCCGCCAGCGCCTCGCTGTACTTCTGGTTGGCGTACGCCGCGAAACCGGCGGCCTCCCGTACGGCGGCGACACGGGACGCCAGCCGCAGGGCCACCCTGGAGTAGCCGTACGCCGCCTCGGGGTCCTCGTCCAGCAGCCTGGCGACCATCACCAGGTTCCTGGCGACGTCCTCCGCGAGCGTCTTGGGCAGGCTCTGCAGCTCCTGCCGTACGTCCTTGTCGATCTCGTCGCCCGTGACCTCCTCGGGGATCGGCAGGCGCTTGATCGGCTCCCGGTCCCGGTCACGGTCCCGCTCCTCACGGAAGCGTCCACCGCCACCCTGCCGGTCGTCGCGCCCCCGGAAGCCTCCGGGCCGGCCGCCACGGTCGTCCCGACGCGGCCCACGCCCACCGCGGTCGTCCCGGCCACGGAACCCACCGCGGTCGCCCCCGCGGTTGTCGTCCCGACGGAAGCCACCGCGGTCGCCCCGGTCGTCGCGACGGTCACCACGGTCGTCACGACGGTAGGCGGGACGGGCACCACGGTCACCACGGTCGTCACGACGGAACGGAGAACGGTCGTCACGCCGGTCGTCCCGACGGTCGTCACGCCGGTCATCGCGACGGTAGGACGGACGCTCACGGCGGTCGTCACGGCGGTCGTCGCGGCGGTCGTCCTGGCGGTACGAGGGGCGCTCGTCGCGCCGGTCGTCACGGCGGAACGAGGGACGGTCATCCCGGCGGTCGTCGCGGCGGAACGAAGGTCGGTCATCCCGGCGGTCGTCACGGCGGAACGAGGGACGGTCACCGCGGTCGTCACGGCGGAACGAGGGACGGTCACCGCGGTCGTCACGACGCGGTCCACGGTCACGGTCGTCTCGACGCCCGTACCCGCCACCTCGGTTGTCGTCGCGACGGAACGAGGGACGGTCATCGCGCCGGTCGTCACGACGGAAGCCACCGCGCTGCCCGCCCCGGTCGTCACGACGGAACGAGGGACGGTCACCACGGTCGTCACGACGGTCATCACGACGGTCATCACGACGGTCATCGCGGCGGTCGTCGCGGCGGAAGGCAGGACGATCGCCGCGGTCACCGCGGTCACCGCGGTCGTCGCGGCGGAATGAGGGACGGTCGTCGCGACGGAACCCGCGGTCACCGCCCCGATCGCGGTCATCGCGACGCGGCCCGCGGTCACGGTCGTCGCGGCGGAAGCCGCCACCACGCTGCCCGCCGCGGTCACGGTCGTTGTCCCGACGGAAGCCACCACGGTCTCCGCGCTGCCCCCCACGGTCGCCGCGGTCACCACTGTCCCGGCGCCGCTGATCGCGCTCCGGTCGGTCGTCGGGAGAGTTGGTGGACATCGGGTGACTCCTGTCTTCGGTACCGCAAGTCATTCTCGCGCAGCCGGGTACCCGGTGCGCCCTGGAAAAACGAAAGGACCCCTGGTCCCCAGCTGAACGCTGGGGACCAGGGGTCCTTCCCAAAGATTGTTCGGCGGCGTCCTACTCTCCCACAGGGTCCCCCCTGCAGTACCATCGGCGCTGTAAGGCTTAGCTTCCGGGTTCGGAATGTAACCGGGCGTTTCCCCTACGCTATGACCACCGAAACCCTAATGGTTTCGAGCGAACAAGCACACTCTTCAATTGTTCTGTTCAGCTCGAAAGCCGGCAACTGTTCGTTGCCTCAGAACTAACACAGTGGACGCGAGCAACTGAGGACAAGCCCTCGGCCTATTAGTACCGGTCACCTCCACACCTTGCGGTGCTTCCAGATCCGGCCTATCAACCCAGTCGTCTACTGGGAGCCTTAACCCCTCAA
>NZ_QHJH01000254.1 GCF_003947455.1 Streptomyces sp. WAC 04229
CCCCGCCCTCCCCCGACACGTCCGCAGCCTCCGTCCCCGGGCACGGGACCCACGGGACGGACGCTCTGGACGAAGCCGCGCTGCGCGCCGCCGTCGACGCGGTCCCCAACCAGCACGCCACCGCCGCCCTGGTGCGGGTCGGCGCGACCGGCGGGACCTGGCGCGGCAGCGGGGGGGTGCGCGACCTGGCCGGTGAGCGCCCGGCAGCCGCGAACGCCCGCTTCCGAGCCGGGTCGATCACCAAGGTCGTCACCGCCGCCACCGTGCTGCGGCTGGCGGCGGAGGGCAGGGTGGACCTGGACGCGCCGGTGCAGCGCTACCTGCCCGACCTCTTCACGCCGAAGTTCCGGAAGCCGATCAGCGTGCGCCAGTTGCTGAACCACACCAGCGGCATCCAGGCGGGAGACGGCCTCGGCGACGACTTCGCGGAGGCGTACGCGCACCGCTTCGACACCCTCACCCCGCAGCGGGTCGCGCAGTCGGCGATCGCGAAGGGACCCGAGTTCGACCCCGGGACGCGCCAGCACTACCTGAACATCAACTACACCGTCCTCGGCCTGTTGATCGAGAAGGTGACGGGGCGCACGTACGCCGCCGAGGCCACCCGGCTCGTCCTGCGCCCGGCGGGCATGCGCGACACCTACTTCCCCGGCACCGACCCCCGCATCCGGGGCCCGCACAACCGGGGCTACCAGAAGGTGGAACGGCCCGACGGGACGACGAAGCTGGTCGACGTGACCGAGTGGAACCAGGCGGACCGCTGGGCGGCGGGCGACATGATCTCGACCACCGCCGACCTGGAGCGGCTGCTCACGAAGCTGTTCTCGGAACGGATCGTGCCGCAGCCGCAGTTGGAGGAGATGTTCACGACTCCGGCGGGCCTCCCTGAGGCGACCCGCAGCGCGGGCCTGGAGTACGAGAAGGTCGGCGACCAGATCCTCTGGGGCAAGTCGGGTTCCCGCTACGGCTACAGCGCCCTCATCGGGGGAACCCGCGACCTGAGCCGCACCCTCGTCCACTCGGTCAACTCCACCGACGCCAAGAGCGCGGAGCGCAACCCGGTCGTCGACGGCATCACCGCGGCCGCGCTGAAGTAGCCCCCGTCAGCCGCCGCGCCACGGTGTGCGCCGCGACTGTCGCCGCGCCCGCGAGCCCCAGCCCCAGGGCGAGGTCGCGCGGGCGCGTGGGCCGCAGCACACCGGCGCGGCGCAGCCGGTGCCGGGCCCAGAGGGTGAACGGGACGACGAGCAGCGGAGAGGTCACCGACCCGGGCGTGTAGCCGCGGACGAGCCCCGCCTGCGCGAGGTGGACCAGGCCGTGCAGACCGAAGGCGTCGAGTGCGGTCTGGTACACGGCCGACCGCCCGCCGGTCAGCCGTCCCGCGACGGACGCGGAGGCCACGACCGCGGCCATCGCGCCGACGGCCACGGCAAACTCCCGCCCGTCGACCGACCCGGCCCGCCGCCAGACGCCCTCCGGCACCGTGGGGAACCGCTCGCGCAGGAGTGGCAGATTGCGGCGCCACCAGCCCGGCATGGCCGCCAGTTCCTCGGCATCGTGCAGGGCCCAGGCGGCCAGCAGCCCGAGCGTGACCGCACCGCCGACCTCCCCGGAACGCGATTCACCAATCGATGAATTGTCCACTCCGGCAGTCTGCTACACGCCGACGATCCCGTTCCACCGCTTCGCGAACTCCGTCCGCTCCCCCGCCCCGATGTCCCGGGCGATCCTGAGGCGCTCGCGCATCTTGTCGTCCGGGAAGATCAGCGGGTCCTCGGCGAGGGCGGCCGTGTCCGGGTCGTCGGAGGAGGCGAGTACGTCCCGGGCGGCGGGGACCGGGCAGACGTAGTTGACCCAGGCGGCCAGCTCGGCGGCGACCTCGGGCCGGTAGTAGTAGTCGATCAGCCGCTCGGCGTTGCCCTTGTGGCGGGCCAGGTTGGGGATCATCAGGGATTCCGCCCACAGTTCGGCGCCCTCCTCCGGAACGACGAACTCGATGTCGGGGTCGTCGGCCTGGAGCTGGATCACGTCACCGGAGTAGGCCTGGCAGGCCAGCACGTCCCCGCTGGAGAGGTCCTTGATGTAGTCGTTGCCGGTGAAGCGGCGGATCTGGCCCTTGCCGACCTGCTTCTCCACCAGGTCGCACATCGTGTGGAAGTCGTCCGTCCGCCAGTCGGTGATGTCCACCCCGTCGCCCTGCATCAGCAGGGCGAACGCCTCGTCCATGCCGGACAGCAGGGTCACCCGGCCCTTGAGGTCGGACGCCCACAGGTCGGACACGTGCCGGATCTCCCGGCCCAGCCGACGGCGGTTGTAGGCGATGCCGGTGATGCCCGACTGCCAGGGCACGGTGTACTTGCGGCCGGGATCGAAGGCGGGCGAACGCAGCAGCGGGTCCAGGTACGCGGTGACGTTCGGCTGCCGGGAGCGGTCCATCTCCTGCACCCAGCCGAGCCGGACGAACCGGCCGCACATCCAGTCGCTGATGACGATCAGGTCGCGGTCGGCGGGCTGGTGGTTCATCAGGGACGGGCTGATCTTGCCGAAGAACTCGTCGTTGTCGTTGATCTCCTCGATGTAGTCGACGGAGATGCCCGTCCGGTCCTCGAACGCCTCCAGCGTGGGCCGCCGGCTCGGGTGTTCGTCGTCGGTGTCGATGTACAGCGGCCAGTTCGCCCAGGTCAGCCGGCGTTCGGTGGCGGACCGGTCGGCGGCGGCGCGGTCGCCCGGCGCGACGTACGCGGCCGGCACACCGCAGCCGGCCAGCGCGCCGAGCGCGGCGCCACCGCCCAGGCCGCGCAGCAGGGACCGGCGGGAGATCGAGGACGTCCTCGGGAGCAGGGGCATGGCCGCAGGATCCCGCGCCCGCGCCCACCGGGACAATCGACGCTGCGTCGAGCGCCTTCGGCCAGGCCCGACACCCTGTCGACCAGGACGCGTTCACGATGCACGCACCGCGGCCCCGGACGGGAATCCGTCCGGGGCCGCGGTGCGCGAACCGGGGTGTCAGGCGTCCAGCGACGTCATCACGTGCTTGACCCGCGTGTAGTCGTCGAAGCCGTACGACGACAGGTCCTTGCCGTAGCCGGACTTCTTGAAGCCGCCGTGCGGCATCTCGGCGACCAGCGGGATGTGGGTGTTGATCCACACGCAGCCGAAGTCCAGCTTCTTGGACATCCGCATCGCGCGGCCGTGGTCCTTGGTCCACACCGAGGAGGCCAGCGCGTACTCGACGCCGTTGGCCCACTCGACCGCCTGGTCCTCGTCGCGGAAGGACTGGACGGTGATGACGGGGCCGAAGACCTCCTTCTGGATGATCTCGTCGTCCTGCTTGAGGCCGGAGACGACGGTCGGGGCGTAGAAGTAGCCCTTGTCGCCGACCCGGTGGCCGCCCGCCTCGACCTTTGCGTGCGCGGGCAGGCGCTCGATGAACCCGGTGACCTGCTTGAGCTGGTTGGGGTTGTTGAGCGGGCCGTACAGCACGTCCTCGTCGTCCGGCTGCCCGGTCTTGGTCTCGGACGCGGCCTTGGCGAGGGCGCTCACGAACTCGTCGTGGATCGACTCGTGGACGAGCACGCGGGTGGCCGCCGTGCAGTCCTGGCCGGCGTTGAAGTAGCCCGCGGTCGAGATGTCCTCGACGGCCTTGGGGATGTCGGTGTCCTCGAAGACGACGACGGGGGCCTTGCCGCCCAGCTCCAGGTGGACCCGCTTGAGGTCCTTCGACGCCGACTCGGCGACCGACATGCCGGCCCGCACGGAGCCGGTGATGGAGGCCATCGCCGGGGTCTCGTGCTCGACCATCAGGCGACCGGTGTCGCGGTCGCCGCAGACGACGTTGAAGACGCCCTTGGGCACGATCGAGCCGATGATGTCGGCCATCAGGGCCGTGGACGCCGGGGTGGTGTCCGATGGCTTGAGGACGACCGTGTTGCCCGCGGCGAGCGCCGGGGCGAACTTCCACACGGCCATCATCATCGGGTAGTTCCAGGGGGCGACCTGCGCGCAGACGCCGATCGGCTCGCGGCGGATCATGGAGGTCAGGCCCTCCATGTACTCGCCCGCGCTGCGGCCCTCCAGCATCCGCGCGGCACCCGCGAAGAAGCGGATCTGGTCGACCATCGGCGGGATCTCCTCGGAGCGGGTCAGCCCGATGGGCTTGCCCGTGTTCTCCACCTCGGCCGCGATCAGCTCCTCGGCCCGCTCCTCGAACGCGTCGGCGATCTTCAGCAGGGCCTTCTGCCGCTCGGCCGGTACCAGGTCGCGCCAGGCCGGGAAGGCCGCGGCGGCGGCCGCCATGGCCGCGTCCACGTCAGCCTGTCCGGACAGGGGCGCGGTCGCGTAGGCCTCTCCCGTGGCGGGGTTGACCACCTCCGTGGTCCGTCCGTCGGCGGCGTCCCGGAACTCACCGTCGATGTAATTGCGCAGACGACGCAGCTCGGTGCTCACTGCCGGCCCTCCAAGGTTGGGTGTCCAATCACTGAGACACCCACCCTAATCCGTGCACCGACGTTTTCAACACCCCCGATCGCCCCTTGATTGCGAAATCCGCAGACTGGAACGACCTAGACAACGGATTTCATCGATACGGCCTTGCGAAACTGTCGAGACGTCGTGCACAGTGAACCCGTGGCCAGTCGAAGCGCAGACCCGAAGGACTCCCGCGAGTCCAGGAACGGCGGTCCCCAGTTGGACGCCGTCTCCCTCGCCATCATCGAACAGCTCCAGGAGGACGGCCGCCGGCCGTACGCCGCCATCGGCAAGGCCGTGGGCCTCTCCGAGGCCGCGGTGCGCCAGCGCGTCCAGAAGCTGCTCGACCAGGGCGTGATGCAGATCGTCGCCGTGACGGACCCGCTCACCGTGGGCTTCCGCCGCCAGGCGATGGTCGGTGTCAACGTGGAGGGGGACGTGGAGTCCGTCGCCGACGCGCTGACGGCCATGTCCGAATGCGAGTACGTGGTGATGACCGCGGGCTCGTTCGACCTGATGGTGGAGGTCGTCTGCGAGGACGACGACCATCTCCTGGAGGTCATCAACCGACGCATACGGGCCGTGCCCGGCGTGCGCTCCACCGAGAGCTTCGTCTACATGAAGCTCAAGAAGCAGACCTACATGTGGGGAACCCGATAATCGTGAGCACCGACAGCCCCAAGGACCTCAGCAGGACCGCGTACGACAACCTGTGGATGCACTTCACCCGCATGTCGTCGTACGAGAAGGCCCCCGTCCCCACCATCGTCCGCGGTGAGGGCACCCACATCTACGACGACAAGGGCAAGCGCTACCTCGACGGTCTCGCCGGCCTGTTCGTGGTCCAGGCCGGACACGGCCGCCAGGAGCTGGCGGAGACCGCCTCGAAGCAGGCGCAGGAGCTGGCCTTCTTCCCGATCTGGTCCTACGCCCACCCGAAGGCCGTCGAGCTGGCCGAGCGCCTCGCCAACGAGGCCCCCGGCGACCTCAACAAGGTCTTCTTCACCACCGGCGGCGGCGAGGCGGTCGAGACCGCCTGGAAGCTCGCCAAGCAGTACTTCAAGCTGACCGGCAAGCCGACCAAGCACAAGGTCATCTCCCGCGCGGTCGCCTACCACGGCACCCCGCAGGGCGCCCTGTCCATCACCGGCCTGCCCGCCCTCAAGGCGCCGTTCGAGCCGCTCGTCCCGGGCGCGCACAAGGTGCCGAACACCAACATCTACCGCGCCCCGATCTTCGGCGACGACCCGGAGGCCTTCGGCCGCTGGGCCGCCGACCAGATCGAGCAGCAGATCCTCTTCGAGGGCCCGGAGACGGTCGCGGCCGTCTTCCTGGAGCCCGTGCAGAACGCGGGCGGCTGCTTCCCGCCCCCGCCGGGCTACTTCCAGCGGGTGCGCGAGATCTGCGACCAGTACGACGTGCTGCTCGTCTCGGACGAGGTCATCTGCGCCTTCGGCCGCCTGGGCACGACCTTCGCGTGCGACAAGTTCGGCTACGTTCCGGACATGATCACCTGCGCCAAGGGCATGACCTCGGGCTACTCCCCGATCGGCGCCTGCGTCATCTCGGACCGCCTGGCCGAGCCGTTCTACAAGGGCGACAACACCTTCCTGCACGGCTACACCTTCGGCGGCCACCCGGTCTCCGCCGCGGTCGGCATCGCCAACCTCGACCTCTTCGAGCGCGAGGGCCTCAACCAGCACGTGCTGGACAACGAGGGCGCCTTCCGCGCCACCCTGGAGAAGCTGCACGACCTGCCGATCGTCGGCGACGTCCGCGGCAACGGCTTCTTCTACGGCATCGAGCTGGTCAAGGACAAGGCCACCAAGGAGTCCTTCAACGACGAGGAGACCGAGCGCGTCCTGTACGGCTTCCTCTCCAAGAAGCTCTTCGAGAACGGCCTGTACTGCCGTGCCGACGACCGCGGCGACCCGGTCATCCAGCTCGCCCCGCCGCTGATCTCCAACCAGGAGACCTTCGACGAGATCGAGCAGATCCTGCGCGCCACGCTCACGGAGGCGTGGACGAAGCTCTGATCGTCCGAGCAGATGGTCGTCTGGTACTTCCAGAAGATCATCACGGGCCCCGGCGCCGTCCGTTCGAGTGAGAACGGCGGCCCGGGGCCGCGTGCTTTCCGGCTTCCCCCGCGGCGACTCCCTACCGTGCCCAGTGACCGATCGGCCCCCTCCTCGTTCCCCCGGACGGGGGACGTGACCGGGGAAACACGGATCAGAACCGAGGTGTACGCCCATGGAGGCTCCGCCGGACAACGACGTGCTCTGGGCCCGTGCCCTGCACTTCCAGCACCAGGACGGCTCCCCCGCGCTTCAAGGCGTGTCGCTGGGCGTCCGCGAGGGCGAGATCCTCGCCGTGAGCGGCCCGCGCGGGAGCGGCAAGACCACGCTGCTGCGCTGCCTGTCCGGACTGGTCCGGCCGCAGGACGGCGAGGTGTGGTTCAACAGCGTGCCGGTGCACACCATGGGGCCGCTCAGCCGCGAACGGCTGCGCCGCGACCGCTTCGGCTGGATCGACCCCGCCCCCGTGCTGGTCCCGGAACTGAACGCCTGGGAGAACGCCGCCCTCCCCCTCATGCTGCGCGGCACGGGCCGGCGCCGGGCCAAGACCGCCGCCCTGGAGTGGCTGGACCGCCTGGACGTCGGCGACAAGGCCCGCCGGCGCCCGCGGGAACTCCAGCAGGCCGAGCGGCAGCGCGTCTGCATCGCCCGCGCGCTGGCCGTCGCCCCCGCGGTCCTCTTCGCCGACGAGCCCACGGCGCCGCTGCACCGCGCCGACCGCGCCCAGGTGCTGCGCACCCTCACCACGGCGGCCCGCTCGCACGGCATCACCGTCGTCCTCGCGACGCACGAGGCGCAGACCGCCGGCCTCGCGGACCGCGCGGTGGCACTGCTGGACGGACGACGGGTACGGACCGTGCATCTGCCCCCGCTCGCCGAGACCACGGTCGCCACGGGCGCTGCCGGGGCCTCCGGAACGGAAGGCCGGGCCGCGTGCTCGCTCTCCGCCTGACCCGCGCCGCCCATCTCGCCGTCCACCTGCGCCGTCTGCTGGTCGCGGTGGCCTCGGCGGGCACGGGCTTCCTGCTGCTGTGCGCCTTCGGACACGCGATGAGCCACCCGGACGTGCCCGGCTCCTCCGCCCTCCGCCTCGCCTGGTGCACGGCGCCGCTCGCCGCCACGGTGTACCTCGCGGTCGCCGTGGCCCGCACCGACCCCGGCACCCGGCCCCGCTCGGGGCTGTCCGCGATCGGCCTCGGGCCGGGCCGGCTGATGGCCGTCTCGGCGACGACCACGGCCCTGTCGGGCGTGCTCGGCTCGGTGGCGGCCCTGCTGGTCTTCCTCCACCTGCGCGGCGACCTGACGGGCCCGCCCTTCGACGGCGTCCCGGCCGACGCGCTGGCCGTCGGCCAGTCCCTCCCGGCGCCGGCGATCCTGACGCTGCTGGCCCTGGTACCGGCCGCCGCCTCGGCCGCGGTCGCGTACTCCCTGCGCCCCCGCGAGCCGCGCCGAGCCCGGGCCACCGGCACCCGAGGCTACGGCCGCTTCGGGGCGTACGGCTGGGGCAAGGCCCGGGAGACCTTCGGCGCCTACGGCCGCTTCGGCGCCCGCTGGACGACGTCCTCCCCGGCCCCGGCCGGTGCCCCGGCGCCCGCGGCCCGGCAGGCGGCCGCCGGTTCGACCGAACCCTCGGACGCCCCCTACGCAGGAGCCGCCCTGCTGACGCGGGCCGGCGACGGCGACGGCGCGGCGGACCCGGACGGCCCCCCGCCCGCCCAGGACTCCGC
>NZ_QHJH01000255.1 GCF_003947455.1 Streptomyces sp. WAC 04229
GGGCGGGGAGGGCCGTGCGGGTCAGCCCTTGACGCCTCCCGAGGCGAGCCCGGCCGTCACATGGCGTTGCAGGGCGAGGAAGACGACCAGCGCGGGGAGGGCGAAGAGGGTGGAGGCCGCCATGGTGGCTCCCCAGTCGGTGCCGAACGTCGACTGGAACGAGGAGAGCCAGACCGGCAGCGTCCGGCTGTCCTGCTGCTTGATGATGAGGAAGTTGGCGTAGGTGAACTCGTTCCAGGCGGTGATGAAGCCGAACAGCGAGGTGGCCATCAGACCGGGCGCCAGCAGCGGGAACGCGACCTTGCGGAAGGCGGCGCCCCGGGTGCACCCGTCGACCTGCGCGGCCTCCTCCAGTTCGGGCGGGATGCCCGCGATGAAGCCGCGCAGCACCACCACGGTGAACGGCAGTGTGATCATGAAGTAGACGAGCGTCAGCGTCGGCAGGCGGTCGAGCATGCCGGTGTCGCGGGAGATGATGTAGATCGGGATGATCAGCGACTCCCAGGGCGCCATCTGCGCGATGAACACCGCCAGCATGAACTGCCGGCGCCCGCGCCAGCGCATCCGGGCCACGGCGTAGGCGGCGCCGAGGGCGACCAGCAGGGCGAGGAGCACGGCACTGAGGGTGACCAGGATGCTGTTGCGCCAGAACAGCGCGAACCCGTCGGCGCCGACGGCCCGCCGGAAGTGGTCGAGCGTCCACGCGCCGGGGATCAGCCGGGGGTCGTACGACTGGATGTCGGTGGACGGTTTGAGGGCCGTCGTGACCATCCAGTACACGGGGAACAGGCAGACCACGACGGTGAGCAGGGCCGCCGCGTTGAGCGGGAGGCGGCGCAGCGCGCGGCGCGGCGCGCGCTGCGACGAGGGGTGCGGGGTGCTCACAGCTGCTCACCCTCCTGACGGAAGAGTTGGCGGAAGTACAGGACGAGGACGCCGCTCATCAGCAGCACCGTGAGCATCGAGGCGGCCGACCCCAGGTCGTAGCGCTGCCCGGCCAGCGCGGTCTGCACGGCGTACACCGGCAGGATGGTGGTGGCCTCGCCGGGACCGCCCCGGGTCATCACCCAGATCTGCACGAACGCCTTGAACGTCCAGATGACCTCGAGCGACAGGACGAGCATGAAGATCGGCCGGATCAGCGGGAAGGTGACGGAGCGGAAGACGCGCGTGCCGCCCGCGCCGTCCATCCGCGCCGACTCGTACAGCTCGGCGGGCACGGTGACCAGCGCCGAGTAGAGCGTGATCGCCGCGAACGGCACGGACTGCCAGACGATCAGCACCACCACGATGGCGAACGCGGTGCCGCCGTGCGCGAACCAGGTGTATCCCTCGTACGAGTCGAGGCCGAGGCCGGTCAGGGTCTCGTTGACGATGCCGAACTCGGAGTGGAACAGCCACTGGAAGACGGTGGTGGCCGCGACCACCGGGACCGCCCAGACCAGGACCAGGGAGCTGAGGACCACGGTCCTGGCCACCCTGCCCAGCCGCTCGGTCATCAGCGCGACCAGGGTCGACAGGACCATGATCGCGACCACGCAGACCGCCATGAAGACGAAGGTGCGGCGCACCACCTCCCAGAACTCCGGGTCGCCGAGCAGCGTCCGGTAGTTGCGCAGCCCCACGAACTCGGCATCACCCAGGATGAGTTGGCGCAGCCGGAAGTCCTGCACGGAGATGAGCACCGCGCGGGCCAGCGGATAGAGCAGCAGGTAGAGCATGCCCAGCACGGCGGGCGCGATCAGCAGGTACGGCCACGGCGAGCCCCGGCCCGCCCCGCCGCGGCGCCGCGCGGGCCCGGACGGGGCGGGCGGACGGCGACGGGCTGCCTCGCGCGGCACGCTCCGCTCACGGACGGTCGACACGGCGCCTCCTGTTCCCTCGGGTCGTCGGGGTCGCGGTCAGGAGCCGCTGTTGAGGGTGTCGGTGATGGTCCGGGACGCCTTCGCCGCCTCGGACGCGGCGTCCTCGCCGGTGAGGACGGCGGTCATGTACTCCTTGACCGGGTTCTTGGCCTCGACCGCCGCCCACTGCGGGGTGTTGGGGGTGGCGTGTCCGTTCGCGGCACCGGCCGCCATGGCCGCGGTGCCCGGGTCGCCGGAGACGGCGTCCGCCAGCGTGGTCTTGTTCGGTACGTAGCTCATGGCGACCGCGAGCTTCTTCTGCCAGGCGTCGCCCGTCAGTTCCCGGATGAAGGTGAACGCCTCCTCCTGGTGCGCGGCGACGGCCGGCACGACCAGGTCGGAACCGCCGGTGAAGACCGCGCCGGGCCGGTCCGCGGTCTTGCCGGGGATCGGGAAGAAGCCGAGTTTTCCCTTGAGTTGGGGGTTCTTCTCCTCGATGACCTTGGCGCCGCCGGGGACCGCGATGATCTGGGCGACCTGCCCCTTGGCCATCACCTCCGCCTGCGGCGGCTGGGACTCGTCGGAGTCCTTGGGGCCCTTGCCGAGGGTCTGGAGGCGCCGGTAGAAGTCCATGGCCCGCAGCGCCCCGGGGCTGTCCAGGCCGCCCTTCCACCCGTCGCCCGACTTCACGGCCAGGTCGCCGCCCTCGTCCCAGACGAAGCCGGACAGGACGTACCAGTTCTGGCCCGGCAGGTAGATCCCCTGGGTGCCGCCCTCGTCGAGCTTGCGGGTGGCGGCGATCCACTGGTCCCTGCTCCTGATCGAGGCGGGGTCCACCCCCGCCTTCTCGAACAGGTCGGTGCGGTGGATGACGACCCGGTTGGCCGCGTAGTAGGGGATGCCGTACTGCTTCCCGTCGTACGATCCGGGCTCCGCGAGCCCCTTCAACCAGTCGCCGCCGCCCAGTTCGTCCACCCGGTCCGAGAAGTCGGTGAGGCCGCCGCTCTGGGCGTACTGGGCGACCTGCGTGTTGCCGACCTCGATGACGTCGGGCGCGTCGTTGCTGGCCAGGGCGGCCGTGACCTTCTCGCCGATGCCCTCCCACTCCTGGATCTGGATCTTCAGGTCGATGCCGGGATGGGTCTTCTCGAAGCCCGTCTCGAACTCCTTCTGGAAGCCGGCCGAGACGCTGTCACGCATGAGCCACACGTCGAGGGCGGTCCGGCCGGACCCGGCGCCGTCCGAGGAGTCGCCGGAGGAACAGGCGGCGAGCCCGGCACCGAGCACCAGCGTGCAGAACAGGGCGAGGGAGCGGTACTTCACGGTTCACCTCTGGGAGAGCTGGAAGGGACGACGCACCCACACTTGACCAGTAAGGGGCGCAGGGCTTACCAGTCGGCGTTGGTCGAAGGTGGCATGGACCAATGAGGGCGTCAACCCCTCGCGTATGTACGGGATTTCAGCCGTGGAGGCCTGACGGGTGGCTGGATCACGAGCGAGGTGGACAGGTAAGCTCGGCTGACCAGCAGACCAGTTACGGGAGTACTGCATGGAGATCGACGCCGCCGCCTCCGGTGCGGTGCTCAAGCGGGAGCGCGTCCGCGACGCGATCCTGGAACTCGTCGAGGAACGGCGCCCGGGGGACGCCATCCCCTCCGAACGCACCCTGTGTGCCGAACTCGGTGTGTCCCGGCCCACGTTGCGTGCCGCGGTCGACGAACTGGTGGTCGCCGGACTGCTGGTGCGCGAGCACGGCCGGGGCATGTTCGTCGCCGCCGAGAAGATCACCCAGGAACTGGTCTCGGACCGGCGGGCCTTCAGCCTCCCGCAGGCCGCGGGCGCCTGGACCAGCAGGCTCCTGGAGGTGCGCACCCTCCCCGCGGGCGCCCGGGTGGGCCGCAAGCTGCGCATGTCGCCGGCGGCGCGGATCCACTACGTGGCCAGGCTGCGGCTGGTCGACGGGGCGCCCATGGCCATCGAGTACCTGCACGTACCGGCCGACCTCGTCTCGGACCTGACCAGTGAGGAACTGGAGCAGGGCGACCTGTACGCGCACCTGGCCGAGCGGCACGACGTCCGGGTCAGCGAAGCCGTCCAGTCGATCGAGCCCACCGTGGTCACCCGGGCCGAGGCCGACCTCCTCGACGTCCCCGAACTCTCCCCGGCGCTCCTTTTCGAGCGCCTGACCACCGACACCTTGGGCCGCCCCGTCGAGTACGTGCACTCGCTCTACCGGGGCGACCGCTACCGCATCGTCTCCCGCCTCACCCTGGGTCCGCGCGACCAGGCCCCGCCCCCGGGCCAGGGGCATCATCCGGGCATCCCGCCCGGCGACTTCACCACCAAGGACCCCGTCACGCTCTCGACCCGCGGAGTGGTCCAGGACGGCATGTAGACGCGAGGCGAGCATCCCTCCGGTGCGCGGAGATGCTCGGAACGGCTTTGTATCGAGCACGTATTGACATGTCAGGGCTGACGTCGCAGAGTCATGCCCCGACAGTGCTCGACAACGCCCGTCCGCGCCCCCACCGTGCAGCCGACCGCCCACGAGGAGTGTTGCCGTCATGTCCGAAAAGCCCGCTGTCTCACGCCGACTGCTGCTGGGCTCCGCCGTCGCCACCGGAGCGGCCGCCGCCGGGATGACCGCGGCCGCGCCGTCCGCGTCGGCGGCCGAGCCGGCGCCGCCCCGCCGCCGGCCCGGCCAGAAGTCGATGATCGGCGTGCCCTTCGAGGCCCACAGAACCGTCCGCGTCGGCGTCATCGGCCTCGGCAACCGGGGCGGCGGCATGATCACCGGCTGGGCCGCCGTACCCGGCTGTACGGTGACCGCCGTCTGCGACATCCGCGCCGACCGCGCCAAGAGCGCCGCCGACCGGCTGGCGGCCAAGGGCCACCCGCGCCCCGCCGAGTACGGCGGCTCGGCCGACTCCTACGTCCGGATGCTCAGGCGCGACGACATCGACCTCGTGTACATCGCCACGCCGTGGGAGTTCCACTACGAGCAGGGGAGAGCGGCGCTGCTCAGCGGCAAGCACGCCGTGGTCGAGCTCCCCGTCGCGACCGAACTGCGCCAGCTGTGGGACCTCGTGGACACCTCCGAGCGCACCCGCAGGCACCTGCTCCTGTCCGAGAACTGCAGCTACGGCCGCAACGAGCTGGCCATGCTGAAGGCGGCCCACGACGGCCTGTTCGGAGACATCACCAACGGACACGGAGGCTACCTCCACGACCTGCGTGAACTCCTCTTCTCCGACACCTACTACACCGACTCCTGGCGCCGGCTCTGGCACACCCGCAGCACCGCGTCCTTCTACCCGATGCACGGACTGGCGCCCATCGCGGCGGCCATGGACGTCAACCGCGGCGACCGCATGGCCACCCTGACCGCCACCTCGACCGCGCCGAAGGGCCTGGCCGACTACCGTGCGCGCTTCGTCCCCCGGGACCACCCCTCCTGGAAGGAGAACTACATCAACGGTGACCTGGTCACCTGCATGATCGAAACCGCGAGGGGCCGGACCATCCGGGCGGAGCACGACGTGAGTTCGCCCCGCCCGTACAGCCGCATCAACACCCTCGCCGGCAGCCGGGGCATCGTCGAGGACTACGCCGGAGCAGCCCCGACCGGCGCCCGGATCTACGTCGAACCGGACCACAGCGGCCACACCTGGCGGGACTTCGAGGCCTACCGCAAGGAGTACGACCACTGGCTGTGGCAGAAGGTCGGCGACGACGCCGCGAACAACGGCGGTCACGGCGGCATGGACTACGTCCTCCAGTGGCGCCTGGTCCAGCTCATGCGGGTGGGGCTGGTGCCGGACATCGACGTCTACGACTCGGCCGCCTGGTGCGCGCCGGTCCCGCTGAGCGTCACCTCCCTGGCCCGGGGCGGCCGCCCGGTCGAGATCCCCGACTTCACCCGGGGCGCCTGGCGCGAGCGCAGGCCCGGCCTCGACTCGACGCCCACCGAGATGCCGCCCGTGCGCTGAACCCCCGCCGCGCATCCCCGGCCCGCGTCAGCGGTCGCGCACCCGGCCCAGCTCCTGAAGCGCCCGGGTCGTGGTGCGCGCCAGCCGCGGCCGGTCCCGCACGAAACGCCGGGCGGCCCGCACCGGATCCCGACGCATCCGGTGGACGGCGCCGCCCGGCCCGAAACGCACCACCGCACCCTCGTACACCCGCAGGTCCCGCGTCTTGAAGGACTCCTTGTAGCGGGCCGGCCCACTGCCCAGGTCCACTGTCCCGATCCCGTCCGCGGCCGCCGCCTCCAGCATCCGCAACAGCAGCAGAAGCCCGGGGGAGTACCTGCCGTACGCGCGGTCGTACGCCGGGAACCACCAGGACAGGACCGTCGGCGAACGCAGCCCGAAGTGGGCGGCCACCGGCCTGCCGCCGGCGTGCAGCACCGACAGCACACCACGGCACCCGGGGTCCTCGCTCCGGGCGAGCAGCTCCACCAGCCCGGTGATCCAGGTCTGCGCGAACCGGTCGCGCCGGCCGGTGCGCCGGTACTGCGCGGACTTCCAGCGCATGAGTGTGCGCAGCGCCGCGGGGTCCTGTTCGTCGTACACGAAGCGGACTTCGCCGACCTGCCGGGCGAGTCTTCGCTCCTTGGCTAGGGTCTGCTTCAGGAACCCGGGCGACCCGGTGCGCAGGGCCCGCGCGTACCGGTCGAAGCCGTCACCCAGGTCGACGACCGGCGAGGCCAGCGCCTCGGCCGTGTGCGCCAGGAACATGTCCTGGTCCGACTCCAGGTTGTCGAACTCCCAGGACGACAGCGAACAGGCCCGCAGCAGCGTGCGGGGGTCGAGACGGATGCCGTCCCGCAGTACGGCGCCCTGGCTGTCCGACACCCCGAGCCCGATGGCCCGCCCCTGGCCCGCGAAGCCCCGCTCGTAGGGGAAGTACCCCACCGGGACGCCGTCCTCCCGCAGGACCGCCACCTCGGCCCGCGGCCTGACCAGCCCCACGGCGGTGGTGAACGCCGGGTCCAGGAACGGGTTCGCCGCTGCTCGGGAGGCGGCCCTGATCTCCCGCCAGATCTTGTGGTCGTCCGCGTCGAGCCGCCCCGGCCCGATCACGTCGATGCGCTTACCGGACACGCGCCAGCCTCCTGCGTCGTCGGAACAGAGGACACACGACGGCCTGCTGGACACCGCGTCGCGGCGGGTGGTCACCCGGGCCGCGCGGCGCAGGCCTGCTCGGTACCGCCTCGCTCAGCAGCGAAACGTCTGCAGTGCGGCCACGCCCCGGGCGCCCCCGTCGGTCACCCTCCCGCAGGCCGGAAACGGACGGCCGGCCGCTGTACCGTCCTGCCGGGCGGCGTGGGCCGGTGCCGGGGCGCGGGCGGCGTCCCCGTCGTCGGCGCCCGCCGTGCCCGCGGCCCTCGGCGCGCGGACGGCGACGTGACGGTCCCGGGAGTCCTCCTCGCACGGGCCGGACTCCCCCGCGGTGTCGGCCGCCACGGCGACCGTGACCGCCGCACGCTCCGCGGACGCCTCGGCGGTCACCGGCGGCCGGGGGGTGAGGAGATACAGCAGCGCCCACGCCAGCAGGACTGCCGCCGCTGCCCGTCGACGCCGCACTGTCGCACTCCTGACCTCAGTCCCGGCCGGGGCGGACCGCGGGCCGGCATGGGGCCGGTCCCCCGCATACACCCAGTCGGCTCTCCAGTAGGCCGACCGTGCTCCGTCCCGTCAAGACCGCACCGCCCGAACCGGTCCGTCCGGCCCGCTCCGGTGACGTCGTGCTCCGTTGCCCTCTCGCACCGGGCGTCTACGCGGGGTGGACGCGCGCGGGGTGCGCTACCGCGCCAGGACCTCCTCCGGGCCCATGACGACCACCGGCTCCTTGTCCGGGTCCACGGCGGTCAGCAACGCGCGCATGTGCTCCTCGCTCAGGGACACGCAGGCGTTGGTCGGCCCGTCGTGGTCCACGTGGATCCAGACACCGCCGCCCTTGTCCTCCCCCTCGGGGCGGGTCAGGTCCAGCGGGGTGGTGCCCGGCACCCGGTTGTAGTCGATGGCGATCACGTAGTCGAAGGACCCCTCCAGCGGCTCGCCCAGATGCCCGGTGCCCGACACGGCGAACTCCGGATCCTCGTCGTACGGGAGCAGGCTGCCCGGGTCCGGCAGCCGGCCGCCCGCGTCGCTGAGCCCGAAGACACCGATGGGTGAGTGCAGGTCGCCCGCCTCGTGGTCGTCGGTCCAGCCGCGCAGGCCGTTGTGCGCGGACCAGGGACCCGCGACCGCCCGCCAGCCCTGGGCGGGATCCCGCTCGTAGAGCACCACCCGCGCCTGCGACGACGTCTCCGACTCGCCGGTGACCACCAGGGCCTGCCGCGTGCCGGACGGGAGCAGGTCCCGCATGACCGGCCCGACCCCGGGAAGCGGGCGGGGGAAGTGGCGCGGGGGAGCGG
>NZ_QHJH01000256.1 GCF_003947455.1 Streptomyces sp. WAC 04229
GGCGTGGTCCGTTCGGCGCGGGGCGGGGCGAAGGCGGCCGGGGTGAGCGGCACGTCGCGGTCCAGTTCCAGCACGGCCAGGTCGCCGGGGTCGGCGGCGCCGCCCTGCCAGCCGCCGTGCACGGCGACGGCGGCCGACAGTCCGCCGAGGTCCCGGCGGCCCGGGAAGCTCACCGTGACCGGTGCCCGGTCGGCCCACCTGACGACATGGGCGCAGGTGAGCAACCGGCGGCCGGAGACCAGGAATCCGGCGCCGACCTCGGGACCGCACTCGACGCGGGCGTGCCACGCGGAACCGCTCATGACCGTGCGGCGGCGTCCGGGCCCTCCGGGCGGGCGGGGCCGGGCTCCGGAGCCCAGCTCAGCTTCACCACCAGATGGCCTTCCGCCGTGCCCTTCGCGATGACCGCGCCCGCCTCCGCGCTCAGCTTGACCCCGAACTCCAGCTCCACCGCGTCGGGTCTGAGCGTGCCGTCCCTGAAGACCCGCAGCGCGGACGCGGCCGCCGCCCGGACGCCCTCCAGGGACTCCTCGAAGGTGCGGGCCGCCCGGGCGGGTCCGTCGCCGCGCGAGACCAGCCGCGCGCCGTCCTCGTCCTCGACGCCCTCGACGACCACCCGCACGCCGTCCCCGGTCTTGAACTCGACCAACCCGTCCATGCCGCCGCTCGCTCCCCGTGTGCCGTACGTGTCCGTGCGCAGCACCGTGCGCGGCACCATTGTGACGGACGGTACTCGGCCGTGTCGCGGCTCGAGGTGCCGGTCCGCCGGACCACTGGCGGAAACCCGCCAGGGCGCCAATCCGCCACGCTCTGTCAACTGCCGTGTACCAAAAGCCCCCTGAGACTGCTCACAGCACTCTTCACAGCACCAGACGACGACGCGAAGTGAGGCCTGGATGAGCAGAGGACCAGTCGGACGCGGGGCGACCCTCCTGTCGGCGGGGCTCGTGATCGCGTTGCTGCCGACCGGGACGGCGGCGGCACAGGATCCGCCCCCGGAGCCGGCGCACCCCCCGGCCGCCGTGGCCCGGGACACCGCGGCCCGCACCGTCACCCTCGTCACCGGCGACCGGGTGACCGTCACGGAACTCGGCGGCGGACGCAGGACCGTCACGGTCGAGCGGCCCGAAGGCGCCGACGGAGCCGTGCACACCCGCAGTTCAGGCGGCCGGACCACCGTCGTTCCCGACGAGGCCCTGCCGTACCTGCGCGACGGCAGCCTCGACGAACGGCTCTTCGACGTCGACGAGTTGCTGGACCAGGGCCTCGCCGACACCGAGACCGGCACGCTGCCGCTGATCGTGACCTACGAGAAGGGCACCCGGTCGGCCACCCCGCAGGGCACCCGGCGGACCCGGGCGCTGCCCAGCGTGCGCGGTGCCGCGGTGGAGGCCGGCAAGGGGCGTGATTTCTGGCGGGAATTCACCCGTGGCGCCGGTGTCGACGGGGTGTGGCTCGACGGCAGGGTCACCGCGGCCATGGCCGAGTCCAACGCGCAGATCGGCACCCCGGAGGCCTGGCAGGCCGGGCTGACCGGCAAGGGCGTCACCGTCGCCGTGCTGGACAGCGGTGTGGACGCGGGCCACCCCGACCTGGCCGGACGGGTCACGGAGAGCCGGAGCTTCATCGCGGGGGAGGAGGTCGCCGACCGCAACGGGCACGGCACGCACGTCGCCTCCACCGTCGGCGGCAGCGGCGCGGCCTCCGACGGCAAGGAGAAGGGCGTCGCACCCGGCGCCGAGCTCGCGATCGGCAAGGTGCTGAACGACTCCGGTTCGGGCAGCGAGTCGGAGATCATCGCCGGCATGGAGTGGGCCGCCCGGGACGTGGACGCCGACATCGTCTCCATGAGCCTCGGCTCGACCGAGCCCAGCGACGGCACCGACCCGATGGCCGAGGCCGTCGACAGCCTGTCCCGCGAGACCGGCGCCCTGTTCGTCATCGCGGCCGGCAACACCGGCGCCCCGTCCTCCATCGGCTCGCCCGGCGCGGCCGACGCCGCGCTGACCGTCGGGGCCGTGGACTCCGCGGACGAGGCGGCCTGGTTCACCAGCGCCGGACCCCGCCACGGCGACCAGGCGCTCAAGCCCGACCTGTCCGCGCCGGGCGTCGGCATCCTCGCGGCCCGCTCCCGGCTCGCCGAGGGCAGTGGCGACTACACCTCCATGGACGGTACGTCGATGGCGACGCCGCACGTCTCGGGCGTGGCCGCCCTGCTCGCCGAGCAGCACCCCGACTGGACCGGCGCACAGCTCAAGGACGCGCTGATGTCCACGTCGAAGGGGCTCGACGCCTCCGCGTACCAGTTGGGCGCGGGCCGGGTGAGCGTGCCGGACGCCATCGCGGCCGACGTCACCGCCACGGGCAGCGCCGACCTCGGCTTCCACGCCTGGCCCCACGACGACGACGAGCCGGTCACGCGGACCGTCACCTACACCAACTCCTCCGACAACGCTGTCGAGTTGAAGCTCTCCGCGCAGGGCGCCCCCGAGGGCGTCGTCACCCTCGCCGACACCGCCCTCACGGTGCCCGCGCACGGCACCGCCTCCACCACCGTCACCGGCGACGCGTCCAAGGCCCCGGCCGGGACGACGAGCGGCCGGATCGTGGCGTCCGGCGCGGACGGAAAGCCCGTCGCGCACACGGCGTTCGGCCTGGCCAAGGAGGACGAGCGGTACACGCTGACGGTGCGCGTCAAGGACCGTTCCGGTGCCGCCTCCCCGGCCGACCTGGTCGTCCAGCGCCTCGCCGAGGGCGTCGACCCCGTCCCCGCGCACGTCGGCGACTCCGGCACCCTGGAGCTGCGTCTCGCGCCGGGGACGTACAGCCTGACGTCCTTCCTGGACGTGCGCGGCAGCAAGGGTGCCGACTCGCTGGGCCTCGGGTTCCTCGCCGCGCCGGAGGTCGTCCTCGACCGGGACCGGGAGATCACCCTCGACGGCCGGAAGCTGCGCGAGATCGACGCCGACGTGGACAAGCGCACCGAGACGCGGCAGCTCCTCATGGAGTACGACCGCAGCGCGAACGGCGCCGACCTGTTCGGCGCGGTGCAGGTGCCGCTGACGTACGACAGCGTCTTCGCCGCGCCCACCACCAAGGTCACCGAGGGCGGCTTCGAGTACCGCACCGTGTGGCGGCTCGGCAAGCCGCTGCTGGAGGTCAAGGGCGTCGGTGAGGCCACCGTCCAGTCGGGCGGCACCCTGGGCGAGGGGCGCAGCAGCCTGTCGCTCGTCGACGTCGGCGACGGGCCCTTCCCGGCCCGCGTCCGGGGCAGGGCGGCCCTCGCCACGCTCACCGAGGGCACCGAACCGGCCGCCCTCGCCCAGGCCGCGCAGGACGCGGGCGTGAAGGCGCTGTTCGTGACGGACGACGCGCCCGGACGGCTGATGGAGTGGTGGGGCACGGACGACAACGCCGACCGGCCGCTCCAGATCGCCACGGTGAACACCGCCGACGCCGAGCGGCTGCGGAAGGCGGGACGGGTCGACATGACCGCCACGCCCAACACGCCCTACGTGTACGACCTCTCCGAGGGACACGCCGGCCGGGTGCCCGACCGGGACCTCACCTACGAGCCCGGGCGCCGCGACCTGGCCGAGCTGCGGGCCAAGTACCACGCCCCCGAGCCCGCGAGCGGCGGCGAGTTCCGGTACTCGATCACCGACACGTTCCCGATCGGCCTCGGCTTCAAGGAGCGGATCGCCTACCCGGCCGAGCGCACCGAGTACGTGTCCACCGGTCCCGGCCAGCTGTGGCACGAGTCCGTGACGAGCGCCGGGGACGCGCTGGAGGAGCGGAGCGGACTCGTCCGGTACCGGGGCGGTGACCGCACGGAGCTGAACTGGTTCAAGCCCGTCTGGCATCCGTACCTCGGCACCGGGCTCGGCTGGGGGCAGCAGCGCTCGGGCGACATGCTCCAGTTCAACGCCCCCGGGTGGGGCGACTCCGGTCCCGACCACACCGGCTTCGGCGACGTGTGGAGCGAGGGGAGCGGGATGACGCAGACCACGTCGGTGTACCTGGACGGCGAACTGGTCGACGAGGGGCCGAGTTCCGCCGCCTACGTGGACGAGGCGCCGGCCGACGAGCACACGTACCGGCTCGTCACCGAGACCGCGCTCGACGCGGCACGCTGGCCGCTCGCCACCGAGGGGCACGCGGAGTGGACCTTCCGCTCGGCCGAGACCCCGGACGACCGGTGGACCTTCCTGCCCCTGATCAACCTCTCCTTCGACGTCGACACCGACCTCGCGGGCGAGGTGCGCGGCGGCAGGAAGCTCAAGGTGGGGCTCGGCGCGGAGTACGTGGAGGGTGCCGAGGGCACCGGGCGGATCGGCGGCGCGGAGCTGGAGGTGTCGTACGACGAGGGCAAGTCCTGGCAGCGGGTCGGGCTGCGCGGCGACCACGGCCGGGCGTCCTGGCAGGGGACGCTGAACGTGCCCCGCGAGGCCGGGCACCTTTCGCTGCGGGCCTCGGCGCGCGACGACCGGGGCGGTTCGGTCACGCAGGAGATCGTGCGGGCCGTGGCCGTGCGGTGACACGCGGACGGCGCCGCCTCCCTGGGACGGGGAGGCGGCGCCGTCGGTTTCTCGGACCGTCAGACCAGCCAGCCGACGAAGTGGACGATGCCGGCGAGGATGTCGGTGAGAAGGTTCATGATCGTGCAGCTCCTTGCGCTGTGCATGTGTGGGACCTACTTGGGACATGTGCGTCAACTACGGTCTGCAGCCCGTTGCTCGCACACCGTAAGTATCGTTGGTCCCTCCATTCACATACGCTCCCCAGAGCGACGATCACCTGTTCCAGGGAACATCTGATCGCCTGTTCGGATCACGCCCAGCTCCGCCAAGTCCTGTGGACGCAGTCGCAGTTGGTCCGCCGTCGCCTCCACATCCTCGGGCCCTCGCTTCAGGATCGCCGCCGCGAGCTCCGGTGCGATGACGGAGAAGTAGCTGTCCGGGGTGGCCCAGGTGCGGCCGGGCGCCGCGAGCGCCAGCGCCCCGCCCGAGCCGCCCTCGCCGATCACCAGCGTGGTCACCGGTGTGCGCACCGAGGCCATCACCCCGAACAGCTCGGCGATCGCCGCGCCCACGCCCTGCCGTTCCGCCGCCGCGTCGTTGGCCGCGCCCGGCGTGTCCACCAGGGTCAGCACCGGGATGCCGAGCCGCTCCGCGAGACGGATCAGCCGGGTGGCGGTGCGGTACCCGGCGGGACCGGTCGCCGTCCCCGTCTGGGCGGCGTACGCGACCGTCCGCCCCCCGCGCTCACCGAAGCCGCACAGCATGCCGTCCGGGTCGGTGCCGCCGCAGCGGTCCCCGACCAGGGCGACGCGGTGGGTGAAGTAGGCGTCCAGGTAGGCCCCGGCGCGCGGACGGCCGGGTCTCCGGGCCCGGCGGACCGCGTCCCAGCCGGTGGCCGGGAGGTCCCGCGCCCCCAGCGGTCCCGGCACCGGCGCCGGATCGCCGGACGGCGCCGTCAGCAGCCGCAGCCACCGGCCCAGCGTGCCGCGCAGCTCGTCGGCCGGTACCACCGCGTCCGCGCTGCCCGCCGCCACCTGCGCCTCGGCCGTGTACGCCGCCGGATCGGCGTCCGGCGGCCGGACCCGGGAACCGGCGAAGCCGACCTGGGCGCCGGGCAGCGCGAGGACCACGTCGGCGCCCGCGCCCAGGGTCGCCCAGCCGCCGCCGGTCGCCGGGTCCCGCACCACCGCGATCTGCGCCAGCCCCGCCTCCCGGGTGAGCGCCGACTCCCGCGCCACCCGCTGGAGCTGGGTCAGCGCGAGCATCCCCTCCTGCATCCGGCTGCCGCCGGTGGCGACCAGCGGCACGACCGGCAGCCGGTGTGCGCGGGCGTACGTGTACGCGGCCTCCAGCCGGTCGCCGGTGCGCCGGCCCAGCGAACCGCCGAGGAACCCGAACTCGAACGCGACGAGCACGGCCCGCACGCCCGCCACGTGCCCGGTGCCGCAGACCACCGACTCCTCCTCGCCGGTGCGCTCGGCGGCGCGGGCGCGGGCGGCGTCGTAGCCGGGCCAGCCCAGCGGACCGTCGGGCTCCGAGGGGCCCTCGGGGTGGGGGAGTTCGGCGAAGTCGTCGGTGACGAGGGCGAGGAACTCCCGCGCGGACCGGCGGTCAGTCACGGTTCAGCGCCCGCTTCATGATCTTCCCCATGTCGTTGCGGGGCAGCGCGTCGAGGTGGCGGACCACGCGGGGCCGCTTGTGCGGGGCGAGCCGGGCGGCCACGTGGTCGGCCAGCGTCTCCAGCGCGGGCGGCGCCCCGGGGTCGGCGGGCACGATCCACGCCACGATCCGCTCCCCGAGGTCCGGGTCGGGCTCACCGGTGACGGCCGCCTCCCGCACCGCCGGGTGTTCGAGGAGCGCGTTCTCGATCTCGCCGGCCCCGATCTTGTACCCGCCGCTCTTGATCAGGTCGGTGGCCTTGCGGCCGACGATGCGCACGTAGCCGTCGGGGTCGCGCACCGCCATGTCGCCGGTGCGGAAGAAGCCGTCGGGGGTGAAGGCGGCGGCCGTGGCGTCGGGGCGGTTGAGGTACTCGGTGAACAGATTCGGTCCGCGCACTTGGATCTCGCCGACGCTCTCCCCGTCCGGCTCCGCGATCGGTGTGCCGTCCTCCTCCACCAGCCGCAGCTCCACCCCGGGCAGCGGCACGCCGACGGTGCCGGCGCGCGGCTCGCCGTCCGCCCGCACGCTCGTGTTCATCAGCGTCTCCGTCATGCCGTACCGCTCGATCACCCGCCGGCCGGTCGCGGCGGCGATGCGCTCGTGGTCGTGCACGGGCAGCGCGGCCGACCCCGAGACCAGCAGCCGGGCCCCGGACAGGGCCTTCGCCAGCTCCGGGTCGCCGGGCAGCGACTCGGCGATCCGGTGGTACATCGTCGGCACCCCGAACAGCATGGTCGCGCCGTCGTTCAGCTCCCGCGCCGCGCCCTCGGCGGAGAACCTGCCCAGGTGCCGTACGCTGCCGCCGCGCCGCAGCGGCCCGAGGACGCCCAGTACGAGGCCGTGCACGTGGAACAGGGGCAGCCCGTGCACCAGCACGTCGTCGCCGGTCCACTGCCACGCGTCGGCGAGCGCGTCGAGGGTCGTCGAGAGCGCGCGCCGGGGGATGACTGCGCCCTTGGGCGGTCCGGTGGTGCCGGAGGTGTAGACGACGAGCGCGGGGTCCCCGTCGGCGGAGCGGTCCTCGGGCACCGGCCCGGTGGCGTGCACGTCGACGTCGACGCGCTCCAGGGAGCCCAGGGCCGGCGGGAGTTCGGCGTCCGGGGCGGCCAGCACCAGCGACGGCTCGCTGTCGGCGAGGATGTGCGCCAGTTCCTTGTCGCCGGACTTCGGGTTGAGCGGTACGGCGGGGACCCCGGCCAGCAGGGCCGCCACCACGGCGACCGCGGTCTCCATCGCCGGTGTCGCCCAGACGGCGACCCGGCCGGCGGCCCCGATCCGCCCGGCCGTGGCGCCCGCGGCGGCGGCGAGTTCCGCGTACGTCAGTGAGCGCTCGCCGAACCGCAGGGCGGGCCCGTCGGCCGGGGCCGGGGAGAGGGCCGGGAAGAGAGAGGACACGCGTCGTACTCCTTAGCTGTTGCTCACGATTGCCGGTCTTCGAAGGGGCCTACCCGAAGCCGGGCACGACCAGTACGAGCCACGCCAGCACGGGCACGGCCGCCACCACGATCCCGCCGTACACCATCAACTGCCGGAAGAAGCGGTCCCGGTCGACGTCCGGCGCCGCGGCCAGCACCAGCGCGCCGTTGGTCGAGAAGGGGCTGACGTCCACGACCGTCGCCGACACCGCGAGCGCCGCCACCATGCCGGCCGCGCCGATCTCGCCCTGCGCGAGGAACGGCACCGCCAGCGGGATCAGCGCGCCCATGATGCCCACGGAGGAGGCGAAGGCCGACACGATCGCGCCGATGTAGCAGAGCAGCACCGCGGCCAGCAGCGGGACGCCGATGCCGCCGACGCCCTCACCGGCCCAGGTGATGGTGCCCATCTCCTCCAGCACGCCGACGTAGGTGAGGACGCCGCAGATCAGCAGGACGGTGGACCAGGCGATCTCACCGACCGCGCGGCGGCTGTCGTCCGGCCAGGCGGTGCTCAGCACCACGGCGAGGCTGACCGCGGTCAGACCGGCGTCCAGGTCGAACCCGAGGACGGCCACGACCAGGGCGACCAGGGCGACCAGGGTGGCGATCCGGGCGGGGGTGAGGCG
>NZ_QHJH01000257.1 GCF_003947455.1 Streptomyces sp. WAC 04229
TGTATTTCAAAGGAACCTCAACCTGAACCGGATGAACCGATCAGGCCGGAGGTATCAACATATCTGGCGTTGACTTTTGGCACGCTGTTGAGTTCTCAAGGAACGGACGCTTCCTTTGTACTCACCCGAGATAATCTCTCGCGGCTTTCCTCCGGGCGCTTCCCTTCGGTGTTTCCAACACTATCAGGCTTTCCCGGTGCTTCTGACCACCATCCTGCGAGCACGCAGAAGGCGATCCAGCGATAGGATCTGATGAGTTGGTTGCTGCCGGGCGAGGACATGTTGCTTGGCATCGCTCAACCGCAGGCAGGTCAACAACAGTACACGGGGCCGCGGAACAGGTGCAAATCCCTGACGAGTGTGGTCTAGACCTCTATTCGGAACACTCGTGCGGAACCGGTACTTCCTATGACATACGCTGCTGCACAGTGTGCCGTCCGGGACAGGTAGTGACGGCTCGTACAGATCCCCGCCCTGGGAGGCTTCCCATGACCACCGTCTCGTCCCCGCTCGCAGGACGCGCCATCGGCCTCGCCGCTGTGCCCGATCCCGTCTTCTCCGGGGCCATGGTCGGCCCGGGCACCGCCATCGACCCCGTGCGCGAGCCCTCCGAGGCGGTCGCCCCCGTCGACGGCGTCATCGTTTCCCTGCACCCGCACGCCTTCGTCGTCGTCGACGACAGCGGGCACGGAGTGCTGACCCACCTCGGCATCGACACGGTGCAGCTCAACGGCGAGGGGTTCGAGCTCCTGGTGAACAAGGGCGACACCGTGGTGCGCGGCCAGGGTGTGGTGCGCTGGGACCCGGCCGGTGTCGAGGCCGCGGGCAAGTCGCCGATCTGCCCGATCGTGGCCCTGGAGGCCACGGCCGAGGCACTCGCCGAACTGCGTGAGGACGGCGACGTGAAGGCGGGCGAGAGTCTCTTCCTCTGGAAGTGACGTCGGCGCCTTCGTCAGGCGGCCTGCAGGACAACCACCGCGGCGGCGGGACCCGCCGCATGATCGGGACGGGTGAGATGGAGACAACGCTGCGAGGCGTCGGGGTGAGCCACGGTGTGGCGATCGGCGAGGTTCGGCACATGGGAACGGCGGTGCTGGAGCCGCCGGCCAAGCAGATTCCCGCCGAGGACGCGGACCGCGAGCAGGGTCGTGCCCGCAAGGCCGTGGAAGCTGTGGCCGCCGATCTCATGGCGCGCGGCAACCTGGCCGGGGGCGAGGCCCAGGCGGTCCTCGAGGCGCAGGCCATGATGGCCCAGGACCCCGAGCTGATGGCGGACGTGGAGCGGAGGATCACCGTCGGCAGCACGGCCGAGCGGGCGGTCTACGACGCCTTCGCCGCGTATCGCGCCCTGCTGGCCGGTGCCGGGGAGTACCTGGCCGGTCGGGTGGCCGACCTCGACGACGTGCGGAATCGCATCGTCGCGCGGCTGCTCGGGGTGCCGATGCCGGGTGTCCCGGACAGCGACGAGCCGTACGTCCTCATCGCGCGGGATCTCGCGCCCGCCGACACCGCGTTGCTGGACCCGACGCTGGTACTCGGCTTCGTCACCGAGGAGGGCGGGCCCACCAGCCACAGCGCGATCCTCGCGCGGGCGCTGGGTGTGCCGGCCGTCGTCGCGCTTCCTGGCGCGGGCGAGATTCCCGAGGGCACGGTCGTGGCCGTCGACGGGAGCACCGGTGAGATCTTCGTGAACCCCGACGCCGAGAAGAAGGAGCGGCTGGCTTCGGAGGCGGCCGAGCGCAAGGCGGCGCTGGCCGCCGCGACCGGCCCGGGCGCGACGTCGGACGGGCACAAGGTGCCGCTGCTCGCGAACATCGGTGGTCCCGCCGACGTACCGGCGGCGGTGGAGGCCGGGGCGGAGGGCGTCGGTCTCTTCCGTACCGAGTTCCTCTTCCTCGACGACAGCAAGAACGCGCCGACCGAAGAGAAGCAGGTCTCCGCCTACCGGCAGGTGCTGGAGGCGTTCCCCGAGGGCCGGGTCGTCGTGCGGGTGCTCGACGCCGGGGCCGACAAGCCGCTGGACTTCCTGACCCCGGGCGACGAACCGAACCCGGCGCTGGGTGTGCGGGGGCTGCGGACGCTGCTGGACCACCCGGACGTGCTGCGGACGCAGCTGACGGCGCTGGCGAAGGCCGCGGAAGGTCTGCCGGTCTACCTCGAGGTCATGGCGCCGATGGTGGCCGACCGGGCCGACGCCAAGGCGTTCGCGGACGCCTGCCGCGAGGCCGGGCTGCGGGCGAAGTTCGGCGCGATGGTGGAGATCCCGTCGGCCGCGCTGCGTGCGCGCTCGGTCCTCCAGGAGGTCGAGTTCCTGTCGCTGGGCACGAACGACCTCGCGCAGTACACCTTCGCCGCCGACCGTCAGGTCGGTGCGGTGTCCCGGCTGCAGGACCCGTGGCAGCCTGCGCTGCTCGACCTGGTCGCGCTGTCCGCCGAGGCGGCGAAGGCCGAGGGCAAGAGCTGCGGCGTGTGCGGTGAGGCCGCGTCGGATCCGCTGCTGGCGTGTGTGCTGACGGGTCTGGGTGTCACCTCCCTCTCCATGGGTGCGGCATCGCTGCCGTACGTGCGGGCGACGCTTGCGAAGTTCACGCTGGCGCAGTGCGAGCGGGCCGCCGCGGCCGCCCGGGCGGCGGAGAGCGCCGAGGAGGCGCGCAACGCTGCTCAGGCGGTGCTGTCCGGCGAGTAGCGCCGGGCGGGGCCGCGGCTGTCGCTGTGTGCGGGGCGTTCCACCTCCGGGTGGGGCGCCCCGCGGTCGTCAGTGGTGGTGTCCCCGGGGCAGGTGGTCGTCTCCGAGGTCGGGCGGGGCGCAGTAGTCGACGTTCGACTCCGGCGAGATGAGGTCGCCGTTCTCGATGTCGGTGCAGTACGCGTCGAAGACCTCGCCGGCGGTGAGGGGTTCGAGTCCGTATCCGCGCAGTCGCCAGCCGTGGATGCGGTCGGGGCCGCTCGCCGGGCTGATGCGCATGACGAGTCCGCCGGGACTGTGGGTGGCCAGGCCGAGGGCGAGGACGCTGGTGAATTCGAGGGCCTCGGCCTCGTCGAGGTGCGGGGTGCCGTCGATCTCCTCGTCGGCGTGCAGGACGGAGACGAGGTCTTCCGGGCATCCCGAGACGCTGCACACCAGGTGCCGGTTGCCCGGTGGTGCCGTCCGCAGGACCTGGAGCAGGAGGCGCGAGGCTCGGGTGAAGGCGGCTCGGCCGAGATCTTCGCCGCAGGTGCTGCACGTGCCGAGGCGGGCGAGCAGCGTGGAAGCGTACTCCCAGGTGGCCTGGCGGACGGCTTCGTCGACCAGGACGGGCAGCAGGTCGGTGAGGGGCTGGCCCTCGTAGGGGACGGTGGGTCCGTTGGTGGCGAGTTCGGCGGTGAACCGGGTCCGGCTGGCGGGGGCGTCGGGGTCGAGGCCCGCCGTGGTGCAGTAGTCGGCGTACTCCTCCGGGTCGAAGAGGGCGATCGTGGTGTGGGTGCCCTCTGCGGCGCGTGCCCTCAGGAGGGCTTCGACCTGGCGGAGATAGGCGGCGTGGTCGTGGAAGGTGAAGCTGCGGTAGCGCCGCATGGCGCGGAAGTCGTGTTCGTCGGTGAGCAGTCCGATGGTGCCCGCGATTTCGCGGCGCAGGACGCGTCGCATGGTCTGGTCGGTGTGCGCCATGTTTCCCCCTGTGCACGGTCGATCAATGCTCACTCACAGTAATCGGCGGCACTGACAATGGTGTCGGGGGGGGCGCGGCCCGGCCGGCCGCTGTCGAGGGCGGCCGACCGGTCGAGGGCCTGGTCAGGAGCGTTTGCGGGCCAGGTCCTCGTAGAAGTGGAGCAGGTCGAGGTTGTCGATGGAGCCGGGGTTGACGGCCTTGTCCAGGGGGGTGCCCTGGAGGAGGCGCTTGACCGGTACCTCGATGCGTTTGCCGGTCAGCGTGTGCGGGACGCCGGGTACCTCGATGATCTCGTCGGGGACGTGGCGCGGGGAGAGCTGTTCGCGAATGGTGCGTTTGATGCGGTCGAGCAGGGGCTCGTCGAGGGTGGCTCCTGGGGCGAGGTGCACGAACAGGGGCATCCAGTAGCCGCCGTCCGGTTGTTCGATGCCGATGACGAGGGATTCCCTGATCTCTGGGAGTCGTTCGACGGCTTCGTAGATGTCGGCGGAGCCCATGCGGACGCCCTGCCGGTTGAGGGTCGAGTCGGAGCGGCCGTGGATGACGACGGAGCCGCGTGAGGTGAGGGTGATCCAGTCGCCGTGCCGCCAGACGCCGGGGTAGGTGTCGAAGTAGCTGTCGTGGTAGCGGCTGCCGTCGGGGTCGTTCCAGAAGCGGATGGGCATCGACGGCATGGGGTTGGTGACGACCAGCTCGCCGACCTCGTCGGTGAGGGGGTTGCCCTGGGGGTCCCAGGCCTGGAGGTCGGTGCCCAGGCCCGGGGCCTGGAGTTCGCCGATGTACACGGGGAGGGTGGGGACCGCGCCCGCGAAGCAGGAGCACACGTCGGTGCCGCCGCTGACGGACGCGATCCACAGGTCCGCGCCGTTCTCGGCGAACTCGTCGTGCAGCCAGCGGAAGCCGTCGGGCGGGAGCGGGGAACCGGTGGTGGCGACGCACTGGATGCGGGAGAGGTCCAGGTCGCGGGCCGGGTGGACGTCGGCCTTGCGGCAGGCCATGACGTAGGCGGCCGAGGTGCCGAAGAGGGTGGCTCCGGTGCGTTCGGCGACGCGCCACTGGGCGTCTGTCGCCGGGAATCCGGGGCTGCCGTCGTAGAGGACGATCGTCGTTCCGGTGAGCAGACCGGAGACGAGGAAGTTCCACATCATCCAGCCGGTCGACGTGTACCAGAAGAAGCGGTCCTCGGGGCCGAGGTCGCAGTGCAGCCCGAGCTGTTTGAGGTGTTCGACCAGGATGCCGCCCTGGGACTGGACGATGGCCTTGGGCAGGCCGGTGGTGCCGGAGGAGTACAGCACCCACAGGGGGTGGTCGAAGGGCACCTGTTCGTAGACGGGTTCGGTGTCCGCGCCCGTCAGGGTGCCCCAGTCGAGTGCTCCCTCGGGGGCCTCGGTGCCGAGGAGCGGGATGTGGACCACGGCGCGCAGGGTGGGCAGTTCGCGGCGGAGTTCGGCGACGGTGTCGCGGCGGTCGTGTTCCTTGCCGCCGTAGCGGTAGCCGTCGACGGTGAACAGGACGACGGGTTCGACCTGCTGGAAGCGGTCCAGGACGCTGCGGGCGCCGAAGTCGGGGGCGCAGGAGGTCCAGACGCCGCCGACGGCCGCGGTGGCGAGGAGGGCCACCACGGCCTGGGGGATGTTCGGGAGGTAGCCGCTGACGCGGTCCCCGGGGCGGACGCCGAGGGCGCGCAGTTCGGCGGCGAGCGAGCCGACCTGGCGGCGCAGCTCGCCCCAGGTGACGGGGACGGTCTCGTGGGTCTCGTCGACGTGGAGGAGGGCCGGTTCGTCCGCGCGGGTGGCCGCGGCGCGCAGGGCGTGCTCGGCGTAGTTGAGCGTGGCGCCGGGGAACCACTGGGCTCCGGGCATCGCGCGGTCGCCCAGTACGCGCGCGTAGGGGGTCGAGAAGCGGACGTCGAACCATTCCGTGACGGCTTTCCAGAAGGCCTCCGGCTCGTCCACGGACCAGCGGTGCAGTGCGGGGTAGCCGCCGTCGGCAGGGGCGTCGTGGCGGTCGGACGCCCAGGTCTGGAACCTGGTGATCCGCGCCTGGGCGACGCGCTGGGGGTCTGGCTGCCAGAGCGGCTGAGGGGTGACGGTCGACATGGGCGGCTCCCGGACTGTGCGCGTCGTGTGCGTCCTCCGCGCACGGGCTGGGGTGTGCGCGTGACGCGGCTGACACGGACGATGCCATGTGATCGACTTCCGCACCAGGGCGTGCCCCACATAGTCGGTGTCGTGAAGATGTGGTCCCGTCACGGGTGAACGGCAGTTGAACGACGCCCCTGGGCGCGCTCGTCGATGGCAGGGTGAGCAGCATGGACGGTCGTGACCTGGTGCGTTCGATGAAGACGTTCGGTTCGGCGGGGGCGGCGCAGGGGTTGCGTAGCGTGCGGGCGGCGTGGCGCCGGAGGCGGGCCGATGCCACGGGACTGCGGCCGCGGGGTGCGGAGCGGGCGCGGGTGCCGGGGCCGATGCGGGAGGTGGAGCCCGGACCGGGGGGTGGGGTGATCCGGTTCGGGCGCTCGGAGCTGCGCATCCTCGTCGCCGTGAACGGGGCGGTCTTCTGGGGCTGGGACGGGGCCGGGCCGGAGCCGTCGTACGCGTTGGCGGGCCGTTGCCCCGAGCCGGATCCTCGGGCCGTGCTGGAGCCGGACAAGGACGGCGGCCGGCGGGTGGTCGCGGAGCGGGCCACGGTGGCCGTGTCCCGGCACGGAGCCGTCGAGGTGCGGACCCCGGGGGGCGTGGTGCTGCGGCGTGAGCTGCCGCCGCGCTGGTGGGAGCCGGTCGCCGGCGGGCCGGCGCGCTGGACGCAGCGGTCGGAGGTGGCGGCGGACGCCCGGTTCTTCGGGCTCGGCGGGCGGTCCGCGGGGCCCCGGCTGCGGGACGGCACGTACCGGCTGTGGAACACCGACTCGGGCCCGTCCTCCGTACCGGGCCCGGACCCGTCGTCCGTCACGATGCCGGTGCAGTTGGTGGTGGCCGACGCGGGGACGCATCTGGTCTTCCACGACAGCACGTGGGACGGCACGGTGGACCTGCGGGAGGGCGAGGAGGGGGCGGGCTCCGGGCACGACCGGCCCGGGCGGAGCGTGCTGCGGATGGACGGCGGTCCGCTGCGGTGCTGGGTGATGGTGGGTACGCCCGCGCGTGTGCTGCTTGCCTGGGCCTCGCTGACCGGGGCGCCGGCGTTGCCGCCGTCATGGGCGCTGGGTCACCATCACGCGTTGTGGGGGTCCGGTGACGAGGAGGAGGTCCGGCGGGTCGTCACCGGCTACCAGGAGCGTGATCTGCCGCTGGACGCGATGCACCTGGGCGTCGGTCACGCGGACGCCCACCAGGTGTTCACCGTGGACGAGGAGCGGTTCCCCAAGCTGCCGGTCCTCGCCGAGGAGCTGCGGCGGGACGGGATCCGGCTGGTGTCGGTCGTCGAACCGGCGGTGCCCGCCGTGCCCGGCAATCCGGTGTACGACGGTGGGACGCGCGAGGACGTGTTCGTCCGGGAGGCCTCCGGGCCGGTCGTCCGGGGTGCGGCACGGGCCGGGGACGTGGTCTTCCCGGATTTCACCCACGCGCGTGCGCGCGCGTGGTGGGGCGAGCGCTACGAGGAGCGCCTTGGGCAGGGGTTCGCCGGTGTGTGGCACGACCTGAACGCACCCACGTCGTTCGCCGCCTTCGGGGAGGAGACGCTGCCGCGCTCGGCGCGCCACTGGCTGGAGGGCAGGGGTGGTGACCACCGGGAGGCGCACAACGTCTACGGCCTGTGCATGGCCCGCTCCGCGTACGACGGGCTGCGGGCCCTGGCGCCCGGCGAGCGGCCGTTCCTCGTCTCGCGCTCCGGGTGGGCCGGGCTTCAGCGGTACGGCGGCACGTGGTCGGGGGACGTGGCCACGGGCTGGCCCGGGCTGCGGTCGTCGCTGGCGTCGGTGCTGGGTCTCGGACTGTGCGGGGTGCCGTATGCGGGGCCGGACGTGGGCGGGACCGACGGGAGTCCGTCGCCGGAGCTGTATCTGCGGTGGTTCCAGCTGGCGGCCCACCTGCCGTTGTTCCGCACGCACGGAGGGCCTCGGGCGGGGCGCAGGGAGCCGTGGGAGTTCGGGGCCGAGGTGCTGGAGCACGCGCGCGTGGCGCTCGCCGAGCGGCGGCGGCTGCTGCCGTACTTCGTGACGCTGGCGCATCTGGCCCGGCGTACGGGTGCGCCGTACGTGCGTCCGCTGTGGTGGTCGTCGCCGGAGGAGCGGGCGTTGCGGGAGTGCGAGGACGCGTTCCTGTTGGGTGACTCTCTGCTGGTGGCGCCGGTGCTCGATCCGGGTGCGGACCGGCGTGCGGTGCAGTTGCCGCGGGGGCGGTGGTACGACGTGGTGACGGAGCGGGCGTACGAAGGGCCGGCGCGGGTGCTCGTGGAAGCTCCGTTGGCGCGGATCCCGGTGTTCGCGCGCGCGGGAGCGGTGGTTCCGGTGCGCGGGGAGGACGGGGCGCCGGAGTTGGAGGTGTGGGCGCCCGCGCGGGGGCGGACCGGCGGTGGGCTGGTCGTGCGGGACGCGGGCGACGGGTGGGTGGAACCGGAGATCGAGCGCTACGTGT
>NZ_QHJH01000258.1 GCF_003947455.1 Streptomyces sp. WAC 04229
TCATCGCCGTGTTCTAGCTCGTATTTTTTTTTTTTTCAAACAAAAGGCCGGAATACATTTTTTCGCCTTTTCCGGTGGCCTGGAAATTTTTAAAAAAAGCAGGGGGGTGGACCCGCCGTCACAGCTGCCGCCGTTGAGCTTGCAGTTGGAGGGGGAGCCGGGGCCGCTGCCGTTGAAGCCGAAGGAGACCGAGGCGCCGGGGGCGAGCGTCCCGTTCCAGCCGACGTTCTTGGCGGTCCAGTGGTCGCCGGAGTTGGTGACCGTGGCGTCCCAGGCGGAGGTGACCTTGGTGCCGGAGGGGAAGTCCCACTCGACGGTCCAGGAGCTGATGGACGTGGTGCCGGTGTTCTTCACCGTCCAGTTGCCGCCGAAGCCCGTGCCCCAGTCCGAGGTCTTGCTGAACGTGGCCGTCGCACTCGTCGCGGCCTGGGCCGGACTCGCCAGGCCGACCAGTCCGGCCAGCGGGAGTGACAGACACGCGACGAGGGCCGCGACTCTGTGTCTGAAGCGCATGCTGCGCCTCCTTATGTGAGGTTGTGTTGTGGCCATGACTGAGCCTCATGTCCACAGTGCCGCGAGAATAGAAAGGTCTGGACCTTAGGTCAATAGGTCTGGACCAGTGGGGGATGCTCCCTCTTAGATCCCCAACTCCTGCGCGAGCACCGCGGCTTGCACGCGGCTGCGCAGTGACAGCTTCCCCAGCAGGCGGCTGACGTGCGTCTTCACCGTGGCCTCCGCCATGTCGAGACGCTCGGCGATCGCGGCGTTGGACAGGCCCTCGCCGAGGCAGGACAGCACCTCCCGCTCCCGCCGGGTCAGCTCCCGCAGCCCCGCCGGGTCGGCGGCCGGATCCCGCACCGGCTTCGCCGCGAACTCCGCGATCAGGCGCCGGGTGACGGCCGGGGCGACGATGCCCTCGCCGGCCGCCACCGTGCGCACGGCCGTGAGCAGGTCCCGGGCCTCCGTGTTCTTCAGCAGGAACCCGGCGGCACCCGCCCGCAGCGCTCCGAAGACGTACTCGTCCAGGTCGAAGGTGGTCAGCACGAGCACGTCGGCCAGGCCCTCGCCGACCACGATCGCGGTCGCCGACACCCCGTCCATGCGCGGCATCTGAACGTCCATCAGCACCAGGTCGGGACGTAGCTCCCGGGCCAGCGCCACCGCCCGCTCGCCGTCCGCGGCCTCCCCGACGACCTCGATGTCCGGTGCGCTGCCGAGGATGAGCACCAGTCCCGCGCGCACGGCGGACTGGTCCTCGGCGACGAGGACGCGGATCATGCCAGGTCTCCTTCGGTCAGGGGCAGCACGGCGCACACCGCCCAGATCTTGCCGTCCGGCGAGCCGGGGTCCGCCACCGCCCCGGCCTCGAAGCTGCCGCGCAGCAGCGCGGCACGCTCCCGCATGCCGACCAGACCGGCGCCGGAACCGGGGGCCCGGGGGGTGTCGCGGCCGCCGTACGGGCTGGTCACGCGCACCCGCAGGGCCGTTTCGTCGCGGGTGAGCCGGACCAGGACCGTCCCCGGCGAGCCGTGCTTGAGGGCGTTGGTCAGCGACTCCTGCACGATCCGGTACGCGGCCAGCTCGACCGGCGCGGGCAGGTTGTCGCCGGGGGCCGCGTCCAGCGTGACGTCGAGGCCGTTGGCGCGGGCGCCGTCGACGAGCGCGCCGAGTCCGTCGAGGGTGGGGGCGGCGGCCGGCTCGGTGTCCCCGCCGTCGTCCCGCAGGATGCCGATCAGACGGCGCATCTCGGCCAGCCCCTCCACGCTGTTCTCGCGGATCACGCCGAGCGCCTGCCGGGTGGTGGCAGGGTCGTCCAGGGAGAGCGCGGCGGTGGAGTGGATGGCGATCGCGGAGAGGTGGTTGGCGACCATGTCGTGCAGCTCGCGGGCCATCCGGGAGCGCTCCGCGGTCACCGCCTGGACCCGGTCCATCTCGGCCAGCAGCGCGGTCTGCTCGGCCCGCAGCAGGGCGGCGTCGGCGGCCTCGCGGTGGTTGCGCACGATCAGTCCGGTGGAGGCGGGCGCGAAGGACACGATCCCGACGGCGACCCCGATCAGCAGCGCCTCGGGCTGCCGCCACAGGGCGAACGGCACGACCGTCCCGGCCACCGTGAGCAGCCCGGTGATCCAGGGGATGCGGCGGGCCGAGGCGGGCGGGCCGTAGAGCACGGCGGCGTACATCACGTCGGTGTACATGATCACCGTGACCAGGCTGCCCTGGGTGAGCGTGTCCCCGATCAGCGCGGCGGTGCCGATCAGCAGGCCGGTGCGGGGAGCGGAGCGGCGCAGCAGTTCGCAGGCCGCCATGACCGCGAGCGGGACCAGCAGCGGCCACTTGCCGTCGAACAGCACGACCGGCTCGTCGGCCGGGCGCACGCCCAGTCCGATGCCCCACAGCAGCAGGCCGCCGAGCAGTCCGGCCGCGGCGGCGTAGCAGTCGAAGCGGCGCGGGCGGGGGAGTCGTACGGCCATGTCCCCATCCAACACGGCCAGGGGCCCGCCCGCCTGATGCCGGGGAAGGGTCCCGCACTGCATCTTTCGATGTACCGGAGGTTCGTCACCGGCGACGACGATCCGGGGCGGGCGGCACGGGAGTCTGGAAGGGCGATCGAGAGGAGCGAACCGTGATCGTCACCCTGATCATCGTCTGCGAGATCGGCTTCTGGGTGCTGCTGGCGGCCGGGCTGTCCGTCCGCTATCTGCTGCGGATGCCGCGCACGGGCATGGCGCTGCTGCTGTGCGAGCCGCTGCTGGAGGTCGTGCTGCTGGTGGTCACCGCGCTGGACCTGAAGAACGGCGCCGACCCGAGCTGGAAGCACGGCCTCGCGGCGCTGTACATCGGCTACACCGTCGGCCACGGCCACCGCACCGTGAAGTGGCTCGACGGCCATGCCGCCCACCGGATCGGCGGCGCCCCCAGGCCGGCCGGGCCCCCGCGCTACGGCATGGCCCGCGCCCGGCACGAGGGCAGGGTCTGGCTCGGCACGCTGCTCGCCGCCGCGGTGGCGACCGGGCTGCTCCAGATCGCCATGTGGTACGTCGACGACCCGAGCCGCACCACGTCCCTGGAGAGCTGGCAGTACACGGCCTGGCGCGCGGCCGGCATCCACGGCCTGATCGCCCTCACCTACGCGATCTGGCCGAAAAAGGCCCCGTCAGGAGAGCGCCCCGAGGAGCGCCCCGAAGGGGCGCGGGACACTGCGCGATCAGCCACGACGAAGCGGTAGCCGGACCGGTCGCCGTCGCACCCCTCCCCGCGGAGCGGTCAGCGCTCCCCGCCCGGCACCCACAGCACGTCCCCGACCTCCTTGTTCGCCACGCGGGCCAGGATGAACAGGAGGTCGGACAGGCGGTTGAGGTAGGTCGCGGTGAGCGGGTTCATGGTCTCCCCGTGGGCCTCCAGGGCCGCCCAGGTCGAGCGCTCGGCCCGCCGGACCACCGTGCAGGCCTGGTGCAGCAGCGCCGCGCCGGGCGTGCCGCCGGGCAGGATGAAGGAGCGGAGCTTCTCCACCTCGGCCAGGTAGCGGTCGCAGTCCGCCTCCAGCTTGTCGACGTAGAACTGCTCGACCCGGAGCGGCGGGAACTCCGGCTTCTCCACCACTGGCGTCGACAGGTCCGCGCCCACGTCGAACAGGTCGTTCTGGACCCGGACGAGGACCTTGACGACGTCCTCCGGCAGACCGCCCAGGGCGATGGCCGTGCCGATCACCGCGTTCGCCTCGTTGGCGTCGGCGTACGCGGAGATCCTGAGGTCGGTCTTCGGGACCCGGCTCATGTCACCGAGGGCGGTGGTGCCCTGGTCGCCGGTCCGGGTGTAGATGCGCGTCAGGTTGACCATGAGGCCAGCCTAGTTACGCACCGGCGCTCCGGAACACGCGTGTGCCCACCGTCACGGCCAGTGCGGTGAACGCGAGCGCCACCAGCGTGCCGTACAGCATGTGCGCCGTCGCGTAGCTGCCGACGTAGGCGTCCCGCACGGCGTCGACCAGATAGCGGAACGGCATCAGGTGCGACAGCACGTCCAGCCACGCCGGTCCCAGCGTCATCGGCAGCATCAGGCCGGACAGCAGCATCGACGGCATCGTCAGCGCGTTGACGGCGGGCCCGAACGACTGCGGCGTGCGGACCTTCATCGCCAGCGCGTACGACAGCGACGCCAGCGACACCGTGAGCAGAGCGACGAACGCGAAGCCGATCAGCACCCCGGCCAGCGGCGCCCGCAGGCCCATCACCACGGCCGCCAGCACCAGCAGCACCGCCTGGAAGGCGAAGACCGTGGCGTCCCGCAGCACCCGGCCGAGCAGCAGCGCCAGTCGGCTGACCGGCGTGACGCGCATGCGTTCGACCACGCCCTGACCGTTCTCGATGATGACCGAGAAGCCGGCGAAGGAAGCGCCGAACAACCCCAGCTGGAGCAGCAGGCCGGGCACCAGCACCTGCCAGGAGCTGCCGCGCCCGCCGAGCGGCAGATCGGTCAGCAGCGGGCCGAAGAAGAGCAGGTACAGCAGCGGCATCAGCACGCCGAACAGCAGCGCGAAGCGGGAGCGCAGGGACTGGCGCAGATAGCGGCCGTAGATGAGCGCGGTGTCGTGGAACAGCATCGGGTCAGCCTCGGATCTCGGGGTGCGGTACGGCGGCTTGGGGCTTCTACGGAGGCGGCTCGGCGCTTCTGCGGGGGGCCGCTCGGGGCTTCTACACGGCCACGGGCGCGGCGTCGGCCGGCGCGGCGCCGCGCCCGGTGATGGCGAGGAAGGTGTCCTGGAGCGTGGCGTCGGCCGCGCCGCCGTACTCCCGCTTCAGGGCGTCCGGCGTGCCCTCGGCGACCACCACCCCGCCGTCCACGACGACCAGCCGGTCGGAGAGCGCGTCGGCCTCGTCGAGGTAGTGGGTGGTGAGGAAGACCGTCGTGCCCTGCTCGTCGCGCAGCCGCCGCACCAGGTCCCACAGGTCGGCGCGGCTGCCCGGGTCGAGCCCGGTGGTCGGCTCGTCCAGGAAGAGGATCTCCGGGCGGTGCGTGAGCGCCATCGCGATGTCCAGCCGCCGCCGCTGACCGCCGGAGAGTGCGCCGCACTTGCGGTCGAGCAGCGCGGAGAGGTCAAGGTCGCGGGCGAGTTCCTCCGCGCGCCCCTCGGCCCGCGCCCGGGGCAGCCGGTACAGGCGGCCCTGGGTGACCAGCTCCTCCCGCACGGTGATCTGCGGGTCCACCCCGCCCGACTGCGCCACGTACCCGCAGGCCCGGCGCACCCCCGCGGGGTCGGCCGCCAGGTCGTGTCCCGCGACGGTGGCCGCGCCGCCGGTGGGGGCGAGCAGCGTCGTGAGCATCCGCAGGGTGGTGGTCTTGCCGGCGCCGTTGGGCCCCAGGAAGCCGAGGATCTCGCCCTCGCGGACGGACAGGTCGATGCCGCGCACGGCCTCGACCGGGCCGCGCGCGGTCGTGAAGGTCCGGGCCAGGCCGGCCGTACTGATGATTGCCATGCGCTCCAGAAAAACAGAGACACTTGAATTTTGCAACGGCCCCAATTTTCCACCGGCACCAGCGAAGCCTAGGATGGGCACATGGCCGAGGGACTCAGGGAACGGAAGAAGCGGCAGACCCGGCAGTACCTCTCGGACGTCGCCACGGGGCTGTTCCTGGAGCGCGGCTTCGAGGCGGTGACGGTCGCCGAGGTCGCGGAGGCCGCGAACGTCTCCGTGAACACCGTGTACAACTACTTCCCGGCCAAGGAGGACCTGTTCCTCGACCGCTCCAAGGGCGTGGTCGACCGGCTGTCGCGCTGGGTGCGCGGGCGGGGCGCCGGAGAGTCCGCCGCGTACGCCGTCCTGCGCGAGCTGCGCGACGAGGTCGAGTCGGTCTCGCCGCGTGTGGGCCTGATGGACGGGTATGCCGGATTCATGAAGGTCGTGCAGGAGTCGCCCGCCCTGCGGTCCAGGATGTGGGCCATCGGCCAGGAGGTGCTGGCCAATCTCGAGGTGACCCTCAGGGAGGAGACCGGCGCCGCGGCCGACGACCCGCTGCCCGCCCTGATGGCCGGTCAGATCAACTGGCTGCACGGCACCGTGATGGCGGGAATCGGCCAGCGCATGGTCGCCGGGGGCAGACCGGCCCAGGTCTCCCGCGAGATGCTCCTGCTGCTGGACGAGATGGAGGAGCTGTTGAGTGAGAAGGTGCTCAACTACGCCGTACGGGGCGTGGAGTGACACCCGAATGACACACGTCGGTGTGATGTCCGTCATGTGAGACGTGACGCGCGTTACTAACCGGTCACACAGCCCCTCACGCCCGCTAATCTCCGGCCGAGAGACCAAGGACAGCTTGTATCAGGGGAGTCGCACAGTGGCACGGAAGCTCGCCGTCATCGGAGCCGGCCTCATGGGGTCCGGCATCGCCCAGGTCGCCGCGCAGGCGGGCTGGGACGTCGTCCTGCGGGACGTCACCGACGAGGCGCTGCGGCGCGGCACGGACGGCATCCGCACCTCGTACGACAGGTTCGTCGCCAAGGGGAAGCTGGCGTCCGAGGAGGCCGACGCCGCGCTCGGGCGGATCACCGCGACCACCGACCTGGACGCCGTCGCGGACGCGGACGTGGTCGTGGAGGCCGTCTTCGAGAAGCTCGAGGTCAAGCACGAGATCTTCCGCGCGCTCGACAAGGTGGTGAAGGACGGGGCGATCCTCGCGTCCAACACCTCCGCCATCCCGATCACCAAGATCGCGGCGGTGACGGAACGCCCCGAACGGGTCGTCGGCACCCACTTCTTCTCGCCGGTCCCCATGATGCAGCTGTGCGAGCTGGTGCGCGGCTACAAGACCAGCGACGAAACGCTCGCCACCGCACGTGAGTTCGCCGAGTCCACCGGCAAGACCTGCATCGTCGTCAACCGCGACGTGGCGGGCTTCGTGACCACCCGCCTCATCTCCGCCCTCGTCGTCGAGGCCGCGAAGCTGTACGAGTCGGGTGTCGCCACCGCCGAGGACATCGACCTCGCCTGCAAGCTGGGCTTCGGCCACGCCATGGGGCCGCTGGCCACCGCCGACCTGACGGGCGTCGACATCCTGCTGCACGCCACGGGCAACATCTACACCGAGTCCCAGGACGAGAAGTTCGCCCCGCCGGAGCTGATGCGCCGGATGGTGGACGCCGGTGACATCGGCCGCAAGAGCGGGCAGGGCTTCTACAAGCACTGAAGTCCCATCGGCCCCGGGAGACATCACACGCCGGGGTGAATTCGGTATCGGTTCGCTTACAGGCGGCAACCTCCGGTCGTTTCGGCCAGTCAGAGGATGCAACACCTGATATCGCCGAGAGATCACGTCGAAGAATCGAAGAGACGAACACGGACGCACGCCGGGGAGCGCATATGCACATCAGGGGCGACCACGTCGAGCTGGTCGTCGGGGGCCGCCTCGACGTCCGCAGCGCGGCGGACGCCCGTACGGTCCTGCACTCGGCCGTCGACGACGGAGTCGGCGACCTGGTGCTCGACCTGTCAGAGCTGGACTCCTGGGACGCGACCGGACTCGGCGTGATCATGGGGGCCCACCGGCGGGCCGGCCGCTGCGGCCGGCGGCTGGTGCTGCGCGGAGTACCTCCGCAGATGCAGCGCCTGCTGGTGGCCACCAGGCTGCACAGGATCCTGGCCATCGAGGGCGGCATCGGCGTGGAGACCCTGCCCAGGGTGTGACGTCCCGTCCCCGACACACGCAATCCTCACGAGACCGTGACGTCTCGGGCGGGGCGGTACCCCGGGCTGTCGGAGATACTGAGCGAAGGTTTAGGGTCTGGCTGCCCGCACTTTTGCGAACCCATCGGCGGGACCGGACCAGAAGCGACAGCGCGGTGTGCGGCAAGGCCGGGAGGGTGGTCCCGACCGGGGCCCAGCACACGACGCTTTTGGGGGGCTTGAACCGATGGACCCGAACACCCGGGGACCCGAGGAGTACGGCCACGACGGCGACACGCCGCGCCCGCGCCCTCCCAGGGATCCCCTCACCTCCGACTTCGGACAGCCCGCGCTCGCCCGCACGGTGCAGCTCGTCTCCGGCGACTTCCTGCTCACCGTCAACCCCGTCGACGGCAGCGAGATCGAGGTCTGCCCGCCCGCCGAA
>NZ_QHJH01000259.1 GCF_003947455.1 Streptomyces sp. WAC 04229
GGCGGTCGGGGGGTGGTTCATGGCGGGATCTCCCGTGGTGTGGGTCAGTTGGCCCAGGGCAGGGGCGTGGAGTCGGTGCCCCAGTACAGGGACTTCTGCCGCTGGTAGGCACGGATCAGGTCGCGGCCCTTCTCGATGCCGAGCCCGGAGTCCTTCACCCCGCCGAAGGGGGTGGAGATGGAGAACTGCTTGTAGGTGTTGATCCACACGGTTCCGGCCTCGATCCGCCGCCCGAGCCGCCAGGCGGCCCGCGCGTCCCGGGTCCAGATGCCGCAGGCGAGCCCGAAGACGGAGTCGTTGGCCTGCGCGACCAGTTCGTCCTCGTCCTCGTAGGGCAGGGCGACGAGCACCGGGCCGAAGATCTCCTCCTGGCAGACGCGGGCCGAGTTCGGCAGGGAATCGATCACGGTCGGCAGGTAGTAGGCGCCCTTCGCGTACCGCTCGCCCTCGGGTACGGCGCCGCCGCACAGCACCCGGCCGCCCTCCTCGCGGGCGAGTTCGACGGCCGCGGCGACGCTGTCGCGGTGCGCGTGGTGCACGAGCGGCGCGACCTGTGTGTCGGGGGCGGTACCGGGGCCGACGCGCAGCGCGCGCACCCGCCGGACGAGTTCCGTGACGAAGGAGTCGTACCGCGAGGCGTGCACGAAGAGCCGTGAACCGGCGATGCAGGACTGGCCGCTGGAGGAGAAGATCCCGTACATGACGCCCGCGAGGGCCTGTTCGGCGTCGGCGTCCTCGCGCACGATCGTCGGTGACTTCCCGCCCAGTTCGAGCGAGGCGGGCACGAGCTTGTCGGCGGCCACGTGGGCGATGGCGCGTCCCGTGGTGGTGCCGCCGGTGAAGCCGATCCGGCCCACCAGCGGATGTCTGGCGATCGCGTCGCCCACGACGCTGCCCCTGCCCGGCAGGACGGCGAGCAGCGCGGTCGGCAGTCCGGCCTCGGCGAGGACCCGGTGGACCAGGCGCCCGAAGGCGAGGGAGACCAGCGGGGTCCACTCGGCGGGCTTGAGCAGGACGGCGTTGCCGCCGGCCAGGGCGGGTGCCGTCTTCTGCGCGTCGGAGGCGATCGGCGAGTTCCACGGGTTGATCGCGCCGACGACGCCGATCGGTTCGTAGGTGCTCATCGTGAGGTACGGGCCACGCGAGGGGGTGAGCGCGTCCTCGCCCGTCTCCAGGGCGGCGGCCGTGTACCGGAAGGTGCCGGCGGCGCTCAGCGCGAGGGCGCGGGTCTCGCCGAGGGTCTTGCCGGTGTCGGCGGTCTGGAGCGCGGACAGTTCGTCGGCGTGCTCCTCGATCAGGTCCCCGATCCGGTACAGGACGCGGGCCCTGCGGTGGGGCGCAAGGTCGCGCCACTCGGGTGCGGCGGCGGCCGCGGCGGCCGCGTGCGCGGCCTCGTCCACGTCGTCCGGCGAGGCGGCGTGGACGGTGGTGAGGACGCGGCCGTCGGCCGGGTCGACGGTGTGGATCGGACGTCCGCCGCCGCGTCGCCACTGTCCCGCGATGAGTATCTCGTCGGCTGGGATGCGCGGCATGAAGGGCCTCCGGGTGGGACGTGTCTAAGTGCTAGACATCTAAGGGCTTAACTAATTTCCCCGCAAGGGGCCACCGCCGGGAATTTTTGACGACGTCAGGAGTAAGCCTTGCCTAACCTCGGCTGACTACCGGTAGAACTTAAGCGCTGAGACATTCAGCGCCTACATAAGTAGGGCGCGCACCTCTCCAGCCCTCACCGCCGCCGGCACGCGGTCGCTCCGCCGTGCCGTGCGGCCCGAACCGTTCCGTGCGGGCCTGTACCCTCCCCTCCGTACGGGATCCGGAGACCTCACCATGACGATCGACGCAGCTCGCGACACCCCAGGCCGACATGGCGACCCGGCCGAGCTCGCGGCCGCCATCGGCGCCCGCTTCGAACGCCTGCCCCTGTGCCGCTGGCAGGTGATGGTCCGGCTCGTCGTCGGCGCCGTCACCTTCTTCGAGGCGTTCGACCAGCTTCTGATCGCCTACGCCCTGCCGGAACTGCGCACCGAGTGGCACCTCGGCACGGCCCAGGTCACCGCTTTGATGACGGTCGGGTCCATCGGCATGCTGGTCGGCGCCCTGGTGTCGGGCAGGCTCGCGGACCGGATCGGCCGGGTGAAGGTGATCGCCGGCTGCATCGCCCTGTCCGGCCTGTGCAACCTGGCGCTGACGCTCTGCACCTCGCCCGAACCGTTCATGGCGCTCCGGTTCGTCCAGGGCATGGCCATCGGTGGCGAGGTGCCGATCGCGGCCACCTTCATCGCCGAGATCACCCGCGCCCACAAGCGCGGCCGCTTCGTCCTCCTGTACGAGCTGGTCTTCCCGGCGGGCCTGACCGCCGGCGCGCTCCTGGCCGCCTGGCTGGTGCCGGTGCTCGGCTGGCGCTGGGTGTTCGGCCTGGCCGCCGTCCCCGGCCTGCTGTGCTTCGCCCTCGCCCGCTACGTGCCGGAGTCACCGCGCTGGCTCGCCGACCACGGCAGGCACGAGGAGGCGCTGACGACGATGGCGTCGATCGAGCGGAAGGTCGAGAAGATCACCGGCGCCCCGCTGCCCGCCCCCGCCCCTGCGTCGCCCGTCCGGCCGGCCGCCGCGGGCAAGGGCGGCGGCCTGCGCGAACTGCTGAGCGGCAGGTACGGCAGGCGCACCCTCGTCATCGGAGCCCTCTGGTTCACGGGCTACTTCGCGAACTACGGCATCACGTCCTGGCTGCCGACCATCTACAAGGACCACTTCGGCCTCAGCCTGTCCACGGCACTGCTCTACTCGACGGTGACGAGCTGCGCGGGCCTGGTCGGCTGTCTGGTCGTCGCCCTCACGGTCGACCGGGTCGGCCGCCGCAACACGGTGATCTGGTGCATGGCGACCGCGGCCCTCTGCCTGCTGCTCCTGGGCCTGACGGCCGGCGGCTCGGCGTCGAGCGTCCTGGTCTGGACGTCCCTGGCGGCGGTCTTCCTCTTCGGCTCCAACATCTGCCTCTACCTGTACACCCCGGAGCTGTTCCCCACCCGGATCCGCGCGCTGGGCTCCAGCGTGGGCGGCGCGGCGAACCGCCTGGGCGTCATCCTCGGCCCGGTCGTCGTGGGTGCCATCTACGCGGGAGGCGCGATGGGCACGGTGTTCGTGACCCTGGCGGTCGTCTCCGTCGCGGGCTCCCTGGTCGCGGCGGCCTGGGCGGAGGAGACCAGCGGCCGCACGCTGGAGGACATGGCGCCGTAGCCGGCGCTCACCCGGCGTGCGTGCGCGCGATCCCCGCCGCGAGCCGGCGCACCAGCTCCCGGGCCGCCTCCGGGGCGACGACCTCGATGTGCTCGCTGAACTGCAACAACTGGCGTACCGCGTCGATCCGGTCGTACGCCACGGTGACCTCGACCCGCCCGTCCGCCCCCGGCTCGCCCGCCGTTCTGAGCCTGGCGCCCAGGATCCGGCGGGCGAGGTCGAGGCTGCCGGCGTCGACGCGGGCGGTGACCACGACCCGCCCCTCGCTCTCCAGCGCCTCGCCCAGCTCCCGCGCCGTGCCCACGAGGCCGGCACCGGGCCGCAGCCGGCGGGGGCCGTCGAGTACGGTCCAGCGCTGGAGACGGGAGAGGGCGAACATGCGGGGCCGCCCGTCGTGGTCGGCGACCAGGTACCAGCGCCCGCCCCGCTGCGCGAGCCCGTACGGGTCGACCACGAGGTCCCGCGCGTCCGTGGCGCCGCTGCGCCGGTACAGGATCCGCAGCCGCCTGGCCGTACGCACGTCCCGGACCAGGCCCGCCACGTCGGGCAGGGGCGCGGCCTCCTCGAACCAGGGCCGGTTGTCGATCGCGATCACGTCGGTGAGGGCCAGCGGCAGGTCGTCCCGGGCGGGCGGCGGCGACCGGCGCGAGGTGAGCTTGCGCAGCGCCGACCGGGCGGCCGCCTCGCCGCCGAGCTGTCGGGCCCGGTCGAGATCGAGCCCGACCGCCCGCAGCAGGTCCGCCTCGCCGGTCGTCAGCTTCGCCAGGTCCACCTGGTCGCCGGGCAGCAGGCTGATGCCGCCGTACTTGCCCCGCTCGGTGAAGACGGGGATGCCCGCGTCGACCAGCGCCCGCACGTCGCGCAGCACGGTCCTGGTCGAGACTCCCAGCTCCTCGGCCAGCGCCTCGGCGGTGGTCCGCGGATGCGCCTGCAGGGCGGCGAGCAGCTCGATCAGGCGTTGGGGCCGGCTCATGACGACAGCTCCCTCGTCGGACTCACCCTCCCGGACTTCGCCCTCGGAACACGACAATCCCTGTCATGTTCCCACGCGAGGCTGTACGGCGAGGGCCGGAACCGGCCCGCTCGGAAGGAGCCCGCCAGCCATGTCCGCACCGAATCTCTTCCTCGTCCACGTCAACGACGTCGAGCGCGCGACCGCCTTCTACTCCGACCTGTTCGACATCAAGCCGGTGATGACCACACCCCGCTACGTTCCGTTCGAGGTCGCCCCGGGCGTCCTGTTCGCGCTCTGGAGCGGCCGCGCGGACCAGGTAACCCCGGGGACGCCGCGCACCTCGGAGGTCGGCCTGATGGTCCCGGGCTCCCCGGCGGCCATCGACGAGATCCACGCCGCGTGGGTGGCCAAGGGCGTCACGGTGGTCGAGGAGCCCCACGACGAGGTCTTCGGCCGCACCTTCGTGGTCGCGGATCCGGACGGCAACCTGATCCGGGTGTCGCCGGTCGACTAGTAGTGATTCGTTACGTTGAGTGAACTCGCCTGGTGGTGGGCTACCTCCCGGAGCGAAGCGGGGGGAAGTGGAACGACTCCGGGGCGAGTTGGCGGGGTTTGTTGCCGATGTGTCTGGGTCGTTGCCACGTTGGGATCAGCGACGTTGAGGCGAGTGCTGCATGCGGGGCCCGATGCTCAACTGCCGGCGGAAGCCGGTCCAGCCGATGGCCGAGCGTCTGCCGGACGAGAACGTGCAGGCCCTGCAGCAGTTCGCGAACCAGTCGCCGCGGGATCCGCTGCCGGTGCGGCGGCGGATCGCCGAGCGGCTGTCCGAGATGATCACGCCCGAGGTGTGGGTGATCGACGATGTGTCGTTCCCCAAGTGCGGCACCGCGACGGCCGGGGTGGCCCGCCAGTACTGCGGCGCGGTCGGGATACGGGCGAACTGTCAGGCGGCTCGACTCAAAAGCCCACACACCGGCCTGACCCTCTACCAGGCCCTCGACGTCCTTCAGGACCTGCTGAGATGCTGGACCGGGACCTGCACCACCTGCGGACGACCTCTACCCACCCCGCGAAGCCGACGCAGACAGCCCAGAACCTAACGAAGCACTACTAGGTCGTGTCTGACAAATGATCACGGTTCACGTAGCCAGAGGAGGAGCGAGGCGAGTCGGAGACCAGCGAGGTAGCGGGCAGCCAACTTGTCGAAGCGGGTGGCCACAGCCCGGAACTGCTTGAGCCTGCTGAAGCAGCGTTCGACCACATTACGGGCCTTGTACTGCTCTGGATCGAAGGCTGGCGGCCGCCCGCCGGCCGATCCTCGGCACTTTCGGTTGGCCATCTGGTCGGACCGTTCCGGGATGACCGCTCGGATGCCGCGCCGTCGTAAGCCGGTCCGGATGGCTCGTGACGAATACGCCTTGTCGGCGATGACCGTCTCGGGCCTGCGACGGGGTCGGCCTGCGGACAGGCGGGGCACTCGCACCGCGTCCAGCACTTTGTCGAAGACCGTTGAGTCGTTGACGTTGCTTGGAGTGACGACGATGGCCAGAGGCAGGCCGCGGCCGTCGGCTGCGAGGTGAACCTTGGTGGTCAGCCCGCCGCGGGACCGGCCGAGTGCCTGGCCAAGCGTCGAATGTGGCGGATCTTCCAGTTCGTCCTGTGCCAGTGCCCCCTTTTGCGGGCTCCGGCGGCGTGCTGGTGGGCACGGTTGATGGTGGAGTCCACCGACACGGTCCACTCCACCGTGCCCACCGCATCGTCTTTGACCTGCACGTGCTCCAGCAGCCTTGCCCAGGTTCCGTCCGTCTCCCAGCGGGCGAAGCGTTCGTAGACGGTCTGCCAGGGACCATAGCGCTCGGGCGGTCACGCCAGGGTGCCCCGGTCCGCAACCGCCAGAGCACGCCGTTCACCACCTGGCGGTGATCCCGCCACGGCCGCCCACGGCCATCAACACGCGGTAGCAGTGGGCCTATCCGCTCCCACGCCGCATCCGTCAGTTCACCCCGGCCAACCACAAGATCAATGATCAGGTATGGCTAGTCACCCATGAACCACAAGTAGCTGCCCGGCGTTGCCGCACACGCTTCGAGAAGCTCGGCAAGGTCGAGCAGAGCCGCTTTCTGCTGGTCGTCAGTACACGCCTGTGTCAGGGCGGCGACTTCCTGGCGGGCGACTTGAGCTTCCTGTTCGTTGAACAGCGTGTCGCCGTACGGATCCACCCAGCCGAGCTTGCCCGAACCATGCCGGTCGAGGGCACTCAGCACACTTGCCAACGCCTTACCGTGCTCGTAAGAGCCCCGCAGCAAGGTCTCCCGGGACGAACCCTTTCGTGTGGGTCGCCCCGAGTGCAGTTCCAACTCAATCCCCATGACCCCTCCTTCGGCTTCGGACACGAAGCTTCGCAGAGATCATTTGTCAGACACGACCTAGGCGGTGCGCAGCAAGCCCGGCCGTCTACCTCGATCCAAGGTCGCACGCAACACACCGGTGCTGGCCATCACCCCAGAGACCCCAGAGCGTCCTGCCCCATCTGAAGGGCGATCTGCCCGGCGATCGTCCCCGCAGCGGTGGTGAGCCCATCGACGATGCGGCTCGTCAGTTCCCGCAGTCGGCTCGGCTCGGGAGAGTCGGACGTGGCTGCGGCGTGCAACTCCTGGGCCACACGTTCCAGATCGCTCCGCTCAGACTCCTCTAGATTGAGCGTTCCGCTCACCTGCCCGACGTAGCCCGCGAGTCGGATGAACACGCTTGGATCAACGCCAGCGCTGTTGTTCTGGGTGAAGTTCTGCTGCTCGCCCACGATGACGCCCTGCGCATTCGGCAGGTACGTGTGATAGACGTTCCCGCCGCGGTCCTGCGGGTTGATGAAGTCGGACACGGTCTTCCCACTCTCCACGCACTCGATCCCACGGGCCAGGAGCTTCGGAATAAAAACATCTCCGCCCCAAGCCGCCTTCCCCTTGACCAGGGACTGCTCCCGCAGAAAGGAAAACGCCCGGGTCACCTCATCGCTCGCCAGGGGGTCCCCAAAGAAGTGCACCTCAGGGTCATTGATCATCTCAGCGAGCGAATGAGGCCGCTCCTCCTCGTGGTCGTAGAGCCACCGAAGGGTCACGTTCCGTACGTAGGTATTCCGCTCGCGGCGGTTCGAACGCTTTACGCGGAGGGCCTGGAGCTCGGCGACACCAGCAGGAGTGAGCGAGACCCACCGCCCCTGATCAATGCCAGGATCTCCCAGAAATCCAGCGTCTGTGAGGCTTTGCACCAGAGACCGCAGCTCTAGGTCCGAAACGCCATGGCGCATCGCCCATGTATCGGCATCCACCACTTCCGAGCGGGAGTCACTTACCAGCTCCTCCACCCACTCCAGCAACGCGATGCGCTGTCGCTCTCTAGCACTCATGGGATGTGATGTTAGTCAGCATCAAGACGCATGTGTCGGTGAGTGACCGAATCAGCGCGCTAATCAACAGATCGGCTAGTAGTGCTTCGTTAGGTTCTGGGCTGTCTGCGTCGGCTGCGCGCTAGCCGTGTGGGCACGGACAGCAGAGGAATGTCCCAGCGTGATCAGTGGATTGTTGGTTGGAGGTCTGCGTGCAGAGTGATGCAGTTGAGTCGTGGCAGCGAGTGGTGTCCTGGCTGCGTGAGAATGCCCCGGTCAGTTACCGTGCCCTGGGGGATGCGGCGAGCGAGGAGGAGATTGCCGCCGCCGAGGCCAAGACAGGTGTTCGGTTGCGGCCAGGCAGCAGTGGGTCCTTGAGACACTACTGGGCTGGAACAGCTTTACAGACCGCATAACTGCGGCCGACATCCGCGTGCACCAGGAGGGCCGGTCGGGGCCGGCGGGGTGGAGGTCGTGTTCGGCTGCGTGCAGGTCGGGTGGGCGGCTCGGGGTGCGGG
>NZ_QHJH01000025.1 GCF_003947455.1 Streptomyces sp. WAC 04229
CGACAGCACTCCGTGTTTGAGGCTCTTCTCGTCGACGGTCAACGGCATGTCGTCCCCTTCTTTCCACGCGTCAGGGGAAGGTTCCCCCTCTCTCCCCTCCTTCTTTCTCCTCCCTCCTTCCCCCCTCCTCTCCCCTCCTCCCCCCGGCCGCCGTTGCCCGCAACCTCCGCTCCCCCGCCGCCCTCCTGCGCGCCGACGCCGAAGCCGTCGCCTTCCATGGACGCGAGAGCGAACTCGCCGACCTGCACGCCTGGTGCGAGACCGGCTCGCCCGACATCCAGGTGCGCGTGCTGACCGGCGCCGGAGGACAGGGCAAGACGCGCCTCGCCCGCCGGCTCACCGACACCCTCGGCTGGCGCGGCTGGGTCACCGGACACCTGAGCCCGGACCTCACCGACGACCCCGCTCCGGACGCCGCACCGCCCGACTTCACGACCCTGACCACCGCCCTGCCCCTGCTGCTGGTCGTCGACTACGCAGAGACCCGCCCCCGCCTGCTCCGCCGCTTCATCACCCACCTGCACCGCTCCCGTCACCGGGTGCGCGTGCTGCTCCTCGCACGCTCCGACGGGCAATGGCGCACCGGCTCCCTCCAGGCCATCGCTGACGTCCGGGACCTTCTCGAAGAGGCCCCGGTCATCCCGCTTGCCCCGCTCATCCCCACCAGCCAGGCCGCGCAGGACCGGCGCCATGCCTTCCACCGCGCCGCCCATGACCTCGCCCTGCTGCTGCCTCTGCTTCCGGCTCTGCCCGCGCACGAGTGGACTGCCCTGGCCGCCGCGCTGCGGCCCCCCGCAGACCTGCACGAGCCCCGCTACGACAACGTCCTCACCCTGCAGATGGCCGCCTTGGTCGGCCTGTTGCAGCACGGCCCGCGACCCGTCGACGCGGCCCCTGGCAGACCACCGGAGCGCACCCTCCTCCAGCATGAGGACCGTTTCTGGGAAGCCAGCGCCGATTCACCCGCCTACAGGCTGGGCCTGTCCGCCCCCACCCTGGCCGCTGCCGTGGCGGTGGCCGCCCTGTGCGGCGCCGGCACGAGAGAAGAGGCTGTACGCGTCATCGCGACCCTGCCCAGCCTGCCCGCCCACCAGACGGCAACCACCGCCGCGTGGCTCGCCTCTCTGTACCCGGCCGACGGCGACCGCTACTGGGGCTCCCTCCAACCCGACCGCATCGCCGAATACCACGCCTCCCGCACCCTCACCGACGGGAACGTTGCGCTGCCCGCCCTGCTCAGCGCGGCGGCGCCCGGACAACAGGCCCAGCTCATCACCGTCCTGGCGCGAGCCGCCATCGCCCACTACAACACCGGCCGCACGACGGCCAGCGAACAAGTCCTCACCATCTTGGACACAGCCCTGGACGCCGCCCCCATGAGCTACCAAGGCGTCCAGAGCGCAGCAGACGCCCTCCCCTACCCATCACGCGTCATCGCCCCCCTCGCCCTTCACCTCACCACTGCCCTCGCCCACACACACAAGCAACTCGCCGCGGGCAACCCGGTTGCCTACGAACCCGGCCTCGCCGGCTCCCTGTCCAACCTCGGCATCCGGCTCGCAGAGACGGGGTACCGCAGCGAAGCCCTGACCGCCGCCGAGGAAGCGGCGGAAATCTGGCGCCGGCTGGCGCAGGACACCCCGGCCGCCTACGAACCCGACCTCGCCGGCTCCCTGTCCAACCTCGGCATCCGGCTCGCAGAGACGGGGTACCGCAGCGAAGCCCTGACCACCACCGACGAAGCGGTGATGATTTACCGTCGGCTAGCGCAGGACAACCCGGCCGCCTACGAACCCAACCTCGCCACCTCGCTATCTAACCTCGGCATCCAGCTCGCAGAGACGGGGCGCCGCAGCGAAGCCCTGACCGCCGAGCAGGAGGCGGTGGAGATCCGACGCCGGCTGGCGCAGGACAACCCGGCCACCTACGAACCCAACCTCGCCGGCTCCCTGTCCAACCTCGGCATTCGGCTGGCAGAGACGGGGCGCCGCAGCGAAGCCCTGACCGCCGCCGAGGAAGCGGCGGAGATCCGACGCCGGCTGGCGCAGGACAACCCGGCCACCTACGAACCCAACCTCGCCGACTCCCTGTCCAACCTCGGCATCCATCTGGGAGAGGCGGGGCGCCGCAGCGAAGCCCTGACCGCCGCCGAGGAAGCGGCGGAAATCTGGCGCCGGCTGGCGCAGGACAACCCGGCCGCCTACGACCCCAACCTCGCCATGTCCCTGTCCAACCTCGGGCATCCATCTGGGAGAGGCGGGGCGCCGCAGCGAAGCCCTGACCGCCGCCGAGGAAGCGGCGAAAATCTGGCGCCGGCTGGCGCAGGACAACCCGGCCACCTACGAACCCAACCTCGCCACCTCGCTATCTAACCTCGGCAACCGGCTCGCAGAGGCGGGGCGCCGCAGCGAAGCCCTGACCGCCGAGCAGGAGGCGGTGGAGATCCGACGCCGGCTGGCGCAGGACAACCCGGCCACCTACGAACCCAACCTCGCCATGTCCCTGTCCAACCTCGGCATCCATCTGGGAGAGGCGGGGCGCCGCAGCGAGGCCCTGACCGCCGAGCAGGAGGCGGTGGAGATCCGACGCCGGCTGGCGCAGGACAACCCGGCCACCTACGAACCCAACCTCGCCGGCTCCCTGTCCAACCTCGGCATCCATCTGGGAGAGGCGGGGCGCCGCAGCGAAGCCCTGACCGCCGCCGAGGAAGCGGCGAAAATCTGGCGCCGGCTGGCGCAGGACAACCCGGCCACCTACGAACCCAACCTCGCCACGTCGCTCACTGTTCTCGCGATGCTTCTGGCAGCCAAGAGTGGTTTGCACGAGGCGCTGCGCGCAACGGAGGAGGCTGTGGAGCTGTACCGCAGACACGTTGCTAGGGCGCCGCCCATGCTCCCCCGACTCCACGCTGTGACGCGGCTACAGGCGGATCTGCTTGAAAGGCTGGGGCTTCAGGAAGAGTCAGAGACAGTCCGTCGCTGGCTCAGGGAGAACCCCCTCCCGCCTGATTCGCATGCTTGACCATCTGGACATCTAAGCTCGTTCTACTGGTGATGGCATCGGCTTCTCCCTCGATCCGGTGGCAGTGCGGCCCGCCCCGGGCGCGTCGGCACTGGCCCTTGGTAGCAAAAGCGAGACCTCCCGGTTTTTAAGGCACGGGGTTGTCGAGCAGGAGCAGGATCAGTCGGTCGCCTCTGTGCTGATCGGGACATGTACACGTAGTGGCAGAACTCGTCGCCACTCCCCCGTTGGTTGCTGGCCCGGTTGCGGCGTTGCCACGTACCGGGCCAGGCCATTGGTCAACCTTCGTCCCAAGTCACTCAGCTGGTGCCGGTGCGTGCTGGGCGAGTTCGCCGAGCAGCTCGGCCAGGCGCTGGGGATCACGAGTGGCCGCCTTGCTGCCCAGGAAACGCAGGAGCGCGAAGAAGTTGTCATCGCTCTCCATCTCCTTGTCCAGGAGCATGGCGAGGGTCCCCGGCTCGTCGTAGGGGACTTTTCGTACGACGCCGTCGGTGCCGCTGCTGCTCGTCCGAGGGGGTGCGGGTTTGTCGGCCCGCGGCTCCGGCACCCCCTGTGCCGGCGTAAGGTCGGCCTCTGGCTGGAGGATCGTCTGCGCGCCCTCGGCCGCGGCATCCCTTATTACGTCGTAATGGCTGTTGGCCTTGTCCACTCCCCCACGTCGTTCGGTGTCCCCGGTATCTGCAGCCCTCTCGCTGCGACGGCGCTTGCGCTCGGCTTCCTTCTTCGCGCGCTGTTCCTTCAGTGCTTGCAGAGCAGTCTCTTGTTCCTCGGCCGGCTTGTTCCCTACTGCGCGCAGCAGGTCGATCGGCTCGTGGCTGATCCGGGCCTGGAGTTCGGGAGTGAGGTGGAGCAGGGCGAGGCGCTGGGATACCCATCCCTGGGAGCGGTGGAGGCGTTTGGCCAGAGCGGTCTGGCTGCCGTGAATGGCGAGGAGCCGTTGCAGGGCACGGGCTTCGTCCAGTTCTTCGAGGTCCTGGCGGTGGATGTTGGCGACGAGGGCGGATTCGAGGATTTCTTCGGAAGTGCTGCCTTCGTCGTCGCTGACCATGACCTTGATGGTGGCGAGACCGGCTTCGCGGGCTGCGGCGAGGCGGCTGCTGCCATCGATCACGACGTGGGTGGTGTCGCGTTCGAGGTCGCCTTCCCGCTCGGGGTTGGCTTTGACGTAGGCGTCACGGTTCATGACCGTGATCGCTTGCTTCTGGCCGTGGGTCTTGAGGCTGCCGGACAGGTCGGTGAGGTCGCCGAGGCTGGAGCGGGGGTTGTCGGGGTTGAGGCTGATGTGGTCCGGTGGGAGTTCCGTGGGCGGGGCGACGCCGTCGGTGGGTACGCCGGTAGCGGCGGCGACGGCCTGTCGGCGGGCGCTGACCGCTCGTGCTCCCCCACCGAATCGGCCTGCGCCCAGCTGGTCGGCCTTGCTCATGCGATCTCCCTGGCCAGTGCGCGCATGCCGATGGCTTGCTGGGACTTCGGCGCGTAGGACAGCAGTGGCTGTTTCATGCGGACTGCTTCCTTCTGTTCCTTGAGGTCTCCGATGAGTCCAACGACTCGGGGGTCCTTTATGTCGACCCATCCCTGAAGTGAGGACGTGGCGATGTAGCCGCGGCGAGAGTCATAGAGGTTGACGACGATGCCGAGGTAGTCGACGTCGATCTGGAGGTCTCCGCGAAGGTCATCGATCTGGGTGGTGAGGAGGTCGTAGGCGTCTGCGGAGCTGTCCTCGGCCTGAACAACGATGAGGGCTCCGGACTGGCCAGGTCGTTCTCCGTCTCTGCGGCGGCCGTAGTAGGAGGCGGCGTCCATGCTGAGGCCGAGGCTGGGCGGGCAGTCGACGAGGATGACGTCGTAGTCGGCTTCGAGGGGGGCGAGTGCTCGTTCAAGGGCGGCTTCCCTGGCGCGTACTGCGGATAGGCGTACGTCAAGGAGGAAGGCGTCGTTGCAGGCCGGCAGGAGGTGGAGTCGGCCGTTGAAGTGCTCGTCGTCGACCGAGACAACGAGGTCGCGGAGGTCGCCCTTCGAGTCGCCAGCCATGTGGTTGGTGAGGCTGTCACCGTTCATAGGTAGCGGGCTGGCACCGAGCTGGTTGGTCAGGTGGCACTGGGGGTCGAAGTCCACGAGCAGGACACGGAGCCCAAGACCGGGCAGGTTCTCGATCTCAAGTGGTTCGCTGGATTGCTGGTCCTCGAGCGGAGCTTCGCTGGCGCTGAGTGCCTTGGCGAGTGCTTTAGCGATCCGCACAGAGTGCAGGGCGTTGGGGTCTTCGGCGAGAGCCTCACCGAGACCGGCTGTGATCGCAGTCTTACCCACGCCGCCCTTCTGGTTGCAGACGACGATCCGTCGGGTGACCTCGGGGCGTTCGACGTCGGGTGCCGGGTTGGTGTCGAGCCACAGCTGAATGGACTGGGCGACTCCCTGGATCAGGGAGACTCGACGGTCCGCGACAACCTGGCGGAACTCCTCCCATTGGCCTGGGGGGAGGAAGGTGGAGAAGGAGTCGGCTCCTGCGGTGTCAACCGTCGCTGGGGCCGAGGCCAGATTGCACCAGGCTCTGATGCCTTGTTCGACCGCTGTCTGGATCTCGATGCCGTGCTGTGCTGCTCTGATCTTGAGGTTCTGCCGGAGCCATCCCGGCAGCTTGGAGACGACCTTCTCGCGGTCGTTCGCGGTAGCTGGTGAACTCATGGAGGTCACCTTACTAACGCTGATGATCGTTAGCGTCTTCGACACGTTAGAAACCCTAGCCTGCAGCGGAGATCGCCTCAGCTGCCTATTACGTCGTAATGGCTCATGCCTGCGAGGCGGGGGAGGGGGCTCCCTATTACGTCGTAATAGCCAAGCCTGTAGCCGCACTCCGCGACCCGCTGGCGTCTCACTCTTGCCATGGGGCTCCACGTTCTAGCGGCAGTGCTGACGCTGGCGATCCCTCACACGAGATGCCCGACTCACAGCGTCGCGGGCAGGACAGGCAGCGGCGAGGCCAGACTTGCGAAGACCGCCGGAGCAGCCGCCCACTGTTCGAGCTGGTCGAACGACTTGGAAGCAGTTGTTTCTAACGATCAGTCAGCGGCACGTGCCGGGATTCGCCGCACGGGTCCGAAACGCAGAGAAGGCCCGGCACTCCCCCGCAGATCGTCTGGGGGGAAGTGCCGGGCCTTCGGTTGTCAGACTGCCCAGGTCGGGTTCGCCCGTGTCGGGGTTGGGGGTGCTGGCGCCCGGCCGCCGCACGGCGGCGACTGGGACGGCGTCGGGCTCGGTGCTGGGTGCTGGGTGCCCAAACCATGCGCCAGGTGTCGTCCCACTCGCGTTCGTCGGTGGGGTCATCGAGGCCGGTGACGTGCAGGCCGCCGTGAGCGATGAAGCCGTTCTCCACCGCGTCCTCGCCCGCATCCAGAGCTGTTCGGCAGGGTGCATGGTGCCGTCGTCGCCCTCGCTGGTCTCGATCTCGTACAGGGCCGGGGCGGTCACGCGCTCACCCTCGCGACGGCGACGTCCAGGAGCGCCACGACGTCGGCCTCGTACGGGTCGACGAACAACTGGTGGTCGCTGACGTCGAACGACGCGTACCGCACGGAGACGCGGTGGCCGGGCACGAGGATAGTCTCGCGTCCGTCCAGCGCGGCGGTGATCCGGTCGTGGTCCTGCTGAGCGTGCTGGGTCTGGGTGTACGGACCGACGCGCAGCAGGGTGTAGCCATCGCGGCTGCCGTCGCGTTTGCGGGCCTCGATGTAGAGGGCGTAGTGCGCGGGGTCCATGCCGATGTCGTCGGGCAGGGGCAGGCCGGCGGCGGCGTGGGTGAGCATCGCGTAGCCGGGCTGCCAGAAGCCGAGGATCGCGCCCGTCTGGCAGCGCAGCCAGCCGCGTTCGGTGTAGCCGAGTTGACGGCCGTGGAGGTAGCCGCTGGCGTGCGGGGTGTCGGGGTGGACCAGGGCGGCGGCGATCATCTCGGGGCCGTGGTCGTCGCCGGGTCGGGTGTGCGCGCGTTCCACGAACGGGCCGACGCGCACGGCGACGTCCCGGGCGCTGCCGGGCGTCCAGGGCTCGGGGTTGCGCAGGGCGGTGAGCGTCGCGCGGAATTGGTCGAGAACGGCCTGGTCCTCGGGTGTGAGGGCGCCGGTGCCGTGGCCGCAGCGGCGGAAGCGACGGATCATCGGGCGGTCTCCTGCTCGGTGTTGGCGGTGCGGGGGCAGGCGGGCGTCTTGAGGACGCGCGGCTGACGGACGTGCAGGTGCTCGACTACGACCTCGCGGCCGCGGTCGCGGAGTTCTCGGGCAAGGAGTTCGGTAAGGCCGCTGGCCCTGTGTCTGCCGCCCGCACAACCGATGGCAATGCGGCTGGGACCGGCAGGCAGGTCGGCGTAGTCGGCGAGGTTGGCGAGTAGCTCGCGGGCGCCGGGGGGTTGCGAGGACGACGTCTTGGACGCGGGGGCTGAGGCCGTCGAGATCGAGGATGTCGCGGGCTGCAGCGGGGTCGCGGAGCCGGTCGCGGACGTCTTCGATCCGGTCGGCGGCGGGCGGGACGGGGCAGCCGTCCGGACTTGTGGGCAGGTGCAGGTAGCCGAACGAGATCAGACGGATCGGGCGCAAGGGAGTCTCCTGCTCGATGGTGAGGGGCGGGACACACAGAGCGCCGCGCCCGGCCGGGAAGGGCGGGTGCGGCGCTCTGGGGTGCTACGGGGTGGTGGTGTCGGTGACCACGAGGAACTGGTCGGTGCGCAGGTCCATCACGACCTGGGCGTTGGTGCCCTGGGCGCGTTGGGCGGCTGCGTATTCGTCTGCGGGCCAGGAGCCGCGGGGGCCGCCGGCGGGGAAGCGCTCCAGGACGGTGCGCGAGGACTGGTTGGGCATCAGGGTGCCTCCTGGTCGGTGAAGGAGAGCTGGAGGGCGGGGTGTGCTGTGCGGGGCGCGGACGGCCGGGGCGGCGTCGGCGGCTCGGTGCGCTCGAGGTCGGCGTCGGTGAGGAAGCCGAGTTGTCCGGCAGCGGCCGTGCGAGCAGCGAGGGTGATCGAGCGGGTGATCCGGTGGTGCCCGTGGTCGATGCGCAGGTGACACAGCTGGCAGGCGGCGAGCAGGTTCTCGTGTCGCACGTCTTCGGGGGTGTGGTTGAGGTGGGCGGTGGTGAGGCCGACCACGGAGCCGGTATCGGGGTGGATCTCCTCATGGATGGCCGGGCAGCGGCCGCCCGGGTGCGCCAGGCCGCACTGGCCCGTGCACTCGCAGCGGCCGCCTGCCCGCCCGAACCGGATGCGCGCGCTGATCTCGTTCCAGTCGCGCGGGTACCGGTGCAGGTTCTCGGGACGGATGGGCACGGCGGCTCCGCTACTCGCCGCCGGCGGCCTGGCGGTGCTCGAAGTCTTCGAGCAGTTCACCCAGGTCGTTCGGCTCGGGTGCGGTGCCGACCCATATGCCGCCCTCGGTGAACACCTCCACGTCGGTGGTGTCGGCGTCGAACCAACAGACGTACGGCCCGTACCTCTCGATGACCGCCGTGGCGACGGTGGCCGGGTCGGTCATCAGCGGCGCGGTCTCCAGCACGGTGAGCGCGGTGACGACCAGCCACATCGGGTCGTCCGGCGTACGGGGGAGCCGGAGGTGGCCGGTGACGCGGAGCTTGTCACCGGGAACCAGGTCGTGGATGACCGCGTGCGCCAGCTCCGCGTCGGCGACGCTGCACGGCAGGATCATCTCGTCCGTGCGCTCGTCCGTCGGGGAGACGGTGAGGCGGAACCGGGCCGTGCTGCCGTGCAGGTCACCGGGCACGATCTCTTCGTCCAGGAAGCCGTCCAGGGCTATGGCGTCGTCGGCCATGGGTCAGCCGGCCTTCCGGACCGGCGCCTGATGGGCGGCGTCGTACGCCTCCAGGACCGCCTTGCGGACCATGCCCGCCTCGGCGACCTGGTGGCCGTTGGCGCGCGCCCACGTCCTGACTGCGGCGAGCTCCTCCCGAGTGCGACCGCTGCCCAGGCCCGAGCGGATCGGGGTGGGCGCGGTGGCGGCCGCCGTGGTGGTGCGGGTGCCGGCCTTCACCGTGCGCAGTTCCTCCTGCGCCTTCTCCAGTTCGGCGCGGGCCTTGGCGACCTTCGCTTCGGCCTCGCGCTGCGCGGCCTCGCTGTCGCGGCGGTCGGTCAGCTCGGAGAGGTCTGCGGTGATACGGGCGGCGCGGCTGCGGACCGAGGCGGCCGGGTGCGCGGCCGCCCAGTCGAGCAGTTCCTGGATCTCGTTGGAGACGGCGAGCGGCACGACCGGGACGTCGATGGCCGGGGCGTCGGCGGCCGGACGGGGCAGTCCGAGGACCTGGTTGGCGATGAGGTCGCTGAGTTCGGTCTCGCTCAGGCCGGTGGCCTCGCGGATGGCCTGCTCGGTGTCGCCGTTGTTGTGCATGGAGATCGCCATGGCCTCGTGCGCGGACAGGGCCGGGGCGGCGGGGGTGTACGTCATGGTGGGTGCGTCTCCGGGTTTCCGGGATGAGGGGGAGCAGGGCGGTGAGGGTGTCGGTGTCGGTGGGCAGCCCGAGGACGTCCAGGAGCAGCGCCATGTCGTCCTTGTCGCGGGAGCTGCGGGCGGTGACCCGGGCTGCGGCGGCGAGCTGCTGCGCCGGGTTCGGATCCAGGGGCAGCGCTTCGGCCTCGAGGGCTTCGGTCCAGTCGGTGAACATCACGCGGCCTTGCCGCTGGCGACCAGCTCCAGCACGCGCCGGTTGGACGCGGCCTGTGCGGGGGTGATCGGTTCCTTCCAGCGGTTGTACGGCGCGGGCCGGGTGGGGATGGACTCCAGCTCGAGGCGGGCGAGGGCCTGTTCGCGGGCGGTCGGCGGCACGGCACGCGGCGCGCGCTGCCGCTCACGGCGGCGGCGGTCCTGTTCGGCGACCACGCCAACCCAGTCGTCCCCGAGCCGCGCCACGAGCTGCTTGCGCAGCTGCTTGCGGTCGCGGGCGGTGGTCGCCGCCCACACCCCCTTCTTCGTCAGGTCGGCGTTGGCGAGCGCCCACTTCAGGCAGCCCGTAACGATCGGGCAGCCGGAGCAGGCGTGCTTGGCCTGGATGAACGCCTTCTCCCGGGCCCGGGGGTCTTCGTCGGTGTTGTGGATGTCCTCGATGGCGAACAGGCCGGGTTCCGTGCGGCAGCTCAGGGCCTGGTCGGTGTGAGGGAAGGGGATCCGGTCGTCGGCGAGGACGATGTCCGGCAACTTGGCGATGCCGGTGCGGTTGCCGCTCATGAGGTGCCCTCCGAAGCGAGGTCGGGGAGTTGGAGGAGCACCTGGTCCACGAGGTCCTGCGTCGGGCGCCACGGCCCGAGCTGGCCGTTCAGCCACGGGATAGGAAGCGCGAGCTCCTGGACTTCGGAGAGGACCAGGTGGAATGCGTCGGGCTGCGCCCAGCGGGAGCGCGGGGGGGAGCCGGCGGCGTCCTGGTGGCAGTCGGTGAGGCGGGCTACGCCGATGACGGCCCGGGTGTGCAGGGCGCGGCCGCGGATCGCAGTGGCGACCAGCGGATCGCGCATCGGGGCCCGCTCGGTGGCCTGCCCGGCGTGCAGCAGCAGCCAGCCGCGCCAGGACCAGAGGGCCGGCCTGTTCTCCACGTCCTTCCCGGCGAGGATGCAGGTCGTCCAGGGCTGGCGGATCGTGATGCCCCGGATCCAGGTGCCCGGGTCGACGGTGGTGGTCTCGCTCATGCCGCCCGCCCCAGCGTGTGGGTGCCCGGCCGTCCGGCGCGGCGCCCGTTGATGGAGGGCACCGTGGCGTGCTGCGGTCCGGCGAGGACCGCGCGGCCGGTGTGCTTGCCCGCGTACATCGCGGCGTCGGCGGCCCGCTGGAGTACGGACAGGTCCGTCGTGCCGAGGACGTCGGGGGAAGCGGCGCCGACCGACGCGGCAACGTGGACCAGGGCGCCGCCGTCGATCTCCACGGGCTGCGCGAGCAACTGCACGAGCTGGGCGAGACGGAGTTCGCGGCGGGCCGGTGCGATCCGGACCGTGACGGCGAACTCGTCCCCTCCGAGTCGGCCGACCACGCCGCGGCTTCCCGCCCAGGCGGTGAGGCGCTGCGCGGTGGCGGCCAGGACGCGGTCGCCGGCGGCGTGGCCGCCGCGGCCGTCGTTGATCTCCTTGAAGTGGTCCAGGTCCACGAAGACCACCAGGGAGCTGTCGCCGTACCGGTCGATGATCTGGCGGGCCCGGGTGGTGTAGCCGTCGCGTCCGAGCAGTCCGGTGAGCGGGTCACGGCGGTCGGAGAGCTCGCGGCGGGCGACGGCGAGCTTGCGGTGGAGGCTGACGGCGTGGACGGTCCAGCCAGTCAGTGGCACGGCGAGTGTGGTGATGAACAGGGCGCGTTGCCCGATCGGGGCCTGTACGCGCGCGGTGGAGGCCATACTGGTTGCTCCCTCTCGTCATGTACGGGATGGGTGGCCCGGGGCGGCCGACTGGTTTTGCGGCCTTTGGCGGCCGTCCCGGGGCGGACCTACAGCTCGAAGGGCTGGGGGCTGAGCCAGCTGTAGGGGTCGTGCCAGGGGCCGGCCTGCGCGGCGTGCCAGTCGAGCGCCCAGTCGGGCCGAAGCCCCCGCGCTCCCCAGCCCCCGGCCTGCTTGCCGGGAACCTCGTGTCCGGCCTGTTGCGCGGCGAGCGCCGCGTCGTACACGTCGTGGGCGATGCGCAGGGCCTCGCTCTTGGACGACGCTTCGCCGGTGAAGACGTGTACGCCTTTCAGCTGGCGGTTGGTGGTGTGGTGTATCGGGACGTCAACCTCGAAGTACCGAAGCGGCATGACGGCCCATCTCCCTCCATTTGCTGGTTGTGACCCGGCGCTCAGTGGCCGGGCGGCGTGTGGGCGGCGGTGATGCGGGCGGTGTCCGCGAGGAGCACGGTCAGCTCGTGGCCGTGGCCGACGGCGTCCTCTAGGCGCTCGATGAGCTCCGGGGGCAGGCCGCGGTTGCGGGCGCCGGTCAGGACGCCCTTCAGGTAGAGGACGTCGGCCAGGACGCGGCCGCGGACGTCCAGGACGCAGGGCTGCACGGTGAGGACGTCGGTGTTCTTGGCGGTCGCCAGGGCCGCGTGGTCGGCGGCCTGGGTGTACGCGGTCTCGGTCTGCTCGGTGAGCAGCGCGTCGACCTGTGTGGTGTCGCCGTAGGCGTGGCGCCAGCCGAAGCGGGCGGCGGCGGCTTCCATGAGGGAGCGGCGGGCGAGGGGCACGGTGACCTCCGGGGAGGGCCGGTCGTCCGGTCTCGGCTGACCGGACGGACACCGCACGGCCCCGCCGGCGCCCGCTCGGGGGCGGTGCGGCGGGGCCGTACGGAGAGCGTCCGGTCAGCGCTGGGGGCGGCGCAGGATCGTGAACTGGGTGCCGGTGCCCGTGCTGTAGGTACGGCGGTTAGCGATCACAGGCCCTCGCGGGTCCCCCGGGACCAGCGGGTGTAGTCGATCGCGCTGGACACGTAACTCGTGTTCATCGTGCTTCCGGCGTTGTCGATGCGGTCTCGCAGCTCTTCCAGGTGCCAGTCCGCCCACGCGAGCCGGTCAAGAAGCCATCGCGCGTCTTCCGGCGTGAGCCGATCCGGGCGGGCTTGAAGCTCGGCAATCCGGGCTCGCTGTTCGGAGACGTAGTTGTCACCCTCCGGCGTCATCGCGACTGCGTCGGCGGTGTGTCGGATGCTCTCGGGCTTGGGTTCGGTCATGCGGATTCTCCTTGGGGGTGAAGGCCGCGGGCAGCCCATAGCACGCGCAGCCCGGCGTTGTCGGTGATCAGGGCAGCGGCTTCGTGCAGGGGGCAGGAGGCGTCGCCGTCGCGGTCGGGCTCGATCTGCTCGGCACGGCGCGCGGCGGTGGTGAGCAGCTGCGCCAGGGCCGCGAGGAAGCCGCCGGGCGGGTCGGTGTCTTCGATGAGCTCGCGCAGGATCGCGGCGAGCTCCTCCTGGTCGACGTCGTCGGCGCTGAGGTCGTCTTCGATCTGCTGGAGTGCCAGCGATGCGATCCCGGCCGCGGCGCGGACGCGTTCGAGGCGCGTACGGCGCTGGCCGGTCACCGGGTGGTGGCCTTGGCCGTGGCGATGAGCGCGGCGACGGTCTCCCAGCCGTGGTGCCAGGAGTTGTCGAGGTGGAAGGCGCCGTTCATGCCGAAGTCGGCCAGCGTGTAGAAGTTGGTGTTGCCGGTCTTGTCGGCGAGCTTCTCCAGGACGCCGTGGCCGGGCACGCGGCGGTCCGCGATGTAGTGCGTGCCGAAGGACAGGGCGAGCGCGGCCGCGGCCGCGCCGGAGTGGACCCGGATGCCCAGCGCGCGGGCCCCGAGTCCGACGGCAACCGCCTGGGTGGCGGTGTAGGTGAGGCAGTGGTGCAGGCACGCCTTGCGGCCGTCGGCGGTGCCGTGGGTGGTCTTCTCCTTGGTGGCCGGGTTCTCGTAGGTCACCGGGGCGTCGTCGGAGGCGCCCTTCACGCGGGCGCAGAAGTCGTTCTGTACCCAGAAGTCGCCGACCGCGCTGGCGGCGCGGGTCAGTCCGAGGAGGGCGGCGAAGACGGCGGGACGATGCATGCTGGAGGTCTCCTGATCTCGAAGAGGGTGAGGGAGCGGGGTGGCCGGCCCTTTGCCGATGCACGGCCACGCCGCGGTCCGGCCCCGGCCGCACTGGCCGGGGTCGGGTCGGTCAGAACGAAGGCTCGTTGTCCGGCCAGGTCGGGATGGGCCCGAACCGGACGCGCAGCACGCGCCGGTCCGACCAATCGCCCGCGCGGACAGCGGTGGTCATGGGCGGGAAGTCCTGTCGGCTCATGCGGCCAGCAGGTGCCTCGCCGGGGGAGCGGTGTAGGAGGCGGGGTCGGCGGGCGTGCCGTCGAAGCACTCCAGGCAGGACCCCAAGGTCTTGATCGGAATGCAGTGGAAGTAGCGCCGGCGGCAGGTTCCGCATGTCTGGCGGGCTGCCATCGCTTTGTCGAGCGCGGCTTCCTTCGCGAGGGTCATCGGGAGCTTCGGCTTCGCCAGGTCGATCCTGTACAGCCACGCCCACCGCTTCCCGCCGCGGCATTCGAGCCGGGCGACCGGCTCCTGGCCGCCCGGGCGCAGTCCCATCTGGCGCAGCTGACGGCGGGTCGCGAGGTTCTCGCGCCCGGCCTGCCTCCACCGGAAGACCGGTAGAGATCCGTCGCCGGGGTCGTACGGGTCGACGTCCACCACGTCCTGGTCCTGGCCGGCCATCACCTGCTCCAGGTACCGGGCAGCCGGCGCTGGGGCTGCGGGTAGCGGGGGCCGGGACGCTGCGGGCGGGGCCGGCCGATCCGGCGGCGCGGGCGGGGGATGAGCACGAGTGATCTCCTCCAATCGTCGGTGGGCAGCGCTGCACCCCGTCGACGTGGTGCTGGTGTCGGCGGGGTGCAGCGGGTGGTGCGGCTGGGTTATGCGGCGAGGCCGTGGGCCGTGCGCGTGGGGTGCTCACCGGGCGTGGCCGGCGCGGGCGTGGTGTGGCCCGGCCGGGGTGTGTCCGGCTGCTGCTGGGGGGCGCCGTGCAGGTGGGTGCCGATCAGGTAGCCGATCAGCAGTCCGGTGACGCCGAAGACCTTGTGGCGGTTGGCTTTCCACCAGGTCGGAGCCGGGGGCTCGGTGAGCACTCCTATGACGGTCGGGGCTTTCGCCAAGACGGGGTCTCCTTCTCTCGTGGGCGGGGACGGGTGTTGGTGTGCCGTGGGCCTGTCGCGTGGGGGAGGAGTGCGTCACGCTGGGAGCCGGATGACAGGGAGATGGGGGTGTGATGGGCCTGTTCCGCAGTGATCCGCCCGTCGTGGACTTCGAGGCGGTCATCGATACCGACGGCGTCACGTGGCAGGCGTTCACGGACGAGGACGGGGTGCTGGTCATCGACACCGACGCGGACGTCGAGGTGTTCGTGAACCGGGCGATCGTCGGCGGGTTCGTGTATCCGGCGTGGGTCGACGACTACGGACGCCTGGTCATCGAGCTGGACGGCTGACCGGCCAGCAGGGTCGCGCGTTCACAGGTCTTTCGCCGCAGCCGTCGCCGCCGCTTGGTCCAGCATCCGCAAGGGGATGCGGCCAGATCCGTGGGCGTCGTTGAAACTGGGCACGGAGTCGACGTGGGCGCCGAAGCGGCGGCGGATGGTGTCCAGGACCACGGATGCGGCGTCGGCCTCCAAGGCGCGGTCTCCGCCTGCTTCGTTGCGGATGGCTCCGAGCAGGCAGACCGATCCGGATTCGTCGCGCAGTGCGCCCGCGCACCAGCCGTCGGCTTCCATCCGGGCGCGGGCCCGCTCCAGGAGAGCGGCCACCGGCGTGTCCGGCTGCGTGGTGCTGTGCTGCTGCGCCGGCGGCTGGAGCGTGGGCGTGAGCGGGACGGTGATGATGTCGGCGAGGTCGACGGGCTCGGTGTCGATGTGGGCGGTGTTGACCTCGTAGGCGACGGCGGCTTCGTCCAGCCGCAGGGACATGGCCGCTGCGACAGCGGTGAGCCGGTCCTCGAGGCTGAGACCGTCCTCAGCGGCGGCGGGGTGTGCTGCCGGGGGCGGCTGGAGAGCCTGGGCGGCTGGCACGGTGTGCAGTGCGGCCATGAGGGGAGCTCCCGTCAGTTCAGCGACAGCAGGCCGGCCACGGCGTGCAGGGCGCGGGTGAGGGCGGGGGCCATGCCGGTGGTGGCGAGGCAGAACCCGAACGTGGTGCAGGCGAGGGCAGAGCCGAAGCCGACGGTGCGCTGGCGCAGCAGGACGGTTACGACGACGGCCAGGACCAGCACGGCGGACACGGAGACGATCACAGGGGGATTCCTTCCATGTGAGGGGGCGCAGGGGTGTAGCCCGGACGGATGCCGGGAGGTGGGTGCCGGAGCCCTCGGCAGCGGCGGCCGGGGGCTCCGGCAGACAGCGGGGGCCGGTCAGTCGTCGGCCGCCAGGGCGAAGTCGGCGCGCAGCTCGCGCAGGACGTCGTCCTGCGCGTCGGGGGTGACCAGGACGGGGCGGGCCTTGCTGCCGTCGGCGGGGCCGACGATGCCGCGCTGTTCCAGGGATTCCAGGAGGCGTCCGGCGAGGGCGAAGCCGACACGCAGCTTGCGCTGCACCATGGACTGCGACCCGAACTGGCTGCTGATGATGAGATCGGCGGCCTGAACGACCAGAGCGCCGTCGACCCCCTCAGGCAGCTGCGGCTGCCGGGGCTGGTCCTGGGTGTCGTGCTGGTCGGGGGCGGCGGCTTGGTGGCCGGCGGGGGCGTAGAGGCCGTGGTCGACCTGGAGCAGGCGGCCGTCGGTGACCAGGTCGGACAGGGCGTTGCGGATCGTGCCGGAGGCGGCGTCGACCTGCTGGCGGATCTCCTTCGCTGTCATCTGGCGGTCGACGACGTCGAGGACCTTGTCCTTGACGGTGCGGGTCTTGGGCTTGATGGCGGGCGGGGTGAACGAGCCGATGCCGGTGAACTCCGGTGCCAGTGCGAGGTCGTCGGCGTCGCCCGTGTCGTTCTTGGAGGGCGGCGGCGTCGTCCAGTCGTGCCACAGGCCCAGCTCGGTCAAGGCGTTGATCTCCCGGTCGGTGAGCGTGTTGATGCCGCCGTGTTCCGGGAAGATCTCACCGAGGCCGTCGGGGGAGCCGTCCTTGGGCAGGTGCACGTAGAGGCTGCGCATCATGGTCGCCCCGGATCCGGTGACGGTGTGGCCGACGCCCTGGGTGGGGTCGCCGGGCACGTCGTCGGTGACGCCGTGCATCCGGTCCATGAGCGAGGTGCGGGCGTTGAACCGGTCGGGGATGTCGGCGAGGTCGACGTCGCCGGCGAGGCCGCCGGTGGCCTGGCGGGCGGCGATGCCGCCGGAGGAGCCGGCGATGCGCAGGACGACGCCGATGCCGCCCTGGACCTGGTCGCGCAGGGAGGCTTCGCCGCCGAGCTTGGACAGGTTGAGGGACTGGCCGGCGAAGACGATGCCGATGCCGAACTTGCGGCCCTCGCGGGCGAGGACGTCGGTCATGTGGGCGATCTCGTCGCCCAGGGCGTCGTCGCCGACGAGGGAGTTGAACTCGTCGAGGACCAGGACCAGGCCCGGGTAGGGGGAGTGCGCGGAGAAGTCGTGGCCGACCTCGGCGTTGATCTCGCCGCGGATGTCCATCAGGGCGATGGCGGCCTTGAGCATCCACCAGGTGAAGACCGGCCCGGCGTTCTGCCGGTCGATGTGCCGGCCGACGGCGCTCATCTGCGCGTCGGGCCGGGCGGAGGTCACCCAGTTCGCCAGGCCGGCCAGCGCCCACGCCGCGCACATCAGGGCCAGGGCGACGGTCTTGCCGGAGCCGGTGACGCCGACCAGGAACCCGTGCAGGGTGCCGGCGGCGGACTGCATGTGGACCTTGGCGTCAGTGCCGTCGTGCGCGGTGCCGATGGTGTAGCGGCCGTACGCGTCCAGGGTGAGCAGCTCGCGGGTGGCCCGTCGGGAGGCTTTCAGCGGTGCTGACTCGTACAGCGTCACCAGGGCCTCGCGGCCCCGGGATTCCGCGACCAGGCGCAGCTCCTCGGGCTCCACTCCGAACGCGGAGCACAGCTGCTGGTGGTTGATGCGGGCGATCTCGCCCGGCTCGACCTGGGCGAGGACCATGCCGCGGGCGGGCAGGTCACCGGTGGCGGGAAAGCTCTCCACCCGGACGATGTCGCTGCCGGGGATGGCGCCGCCGGGGCGGGCCACCTTGTCGGCCCACATGTCCTCGATGCTGCCGCCGCCGCGGCGGGTGGTCGGCGCGACGGTCAGGCGCAGGCGGCCCGGGCCGGTGCCGGGGATGTCGCCCACAGCGACGCAGGCGACGGGCACGCCGTAGGCGGCGGCCGCGTCGACCGGGTCGATGCGGGGCACGGGCTTGCCGGCGGGGGCGACGATGTCGGCGGTGAAGTCCGGGTGCGCGGCGTCGATCGTCTGCTCGATGTTCTCCAGCCGGGTGCCCTCGGCGACTTCCGCTTCGTCCCACAGGCGCATGACCAGGCCACGGAAGCCGGGCGGGTAGGCGGTGGACGTGCCGGCGGGCGGGGTCCAGGTGGAGCGGGTGATGGGCAGCACGAACGACATGAGGGCGCCCCAGCCGAGCGCGGCGGCGGGCTCCCACCAGGGGCGGCCGGGCACGATCGCGGCCGCGGCGTAGACGGCGCCGCCGGTGACCGGCCCCAGGACGCGCTGCGCGGTGCGCAGCGTGCGGTGGAAGTCGCGGGTTTTGACCTTGCGGTAGAGCCACCACACGCAGCCGCCGCTGACTGCGGCGGCGGTGGCGTGGGCGGGCAGCGCGTCCAGGGAGGGGACGTAGGCGAGGGCGGCAGCGGACGCCCCGTAGGCGACCATCTCCGCCTTTGCGCGGGCGGGCATCTGGCTCATCGGTCGGTTCCTTCCAGCAGGTCGGGGGAGGGGGTGGTCCGCTGGTCGTGCTGGAGGCCGCACCGTCCCGGGCGGGGGCGGTGCGGCCTCCAGCGAGGCCAGGGGTCACTACTCGCTGTCGTCGCTGCGGGCGAGCCGGTGCAGGGCGTCGGCCACGATCTGGCTGTGGTCGAAGGCGAGCGCGAGGCCGACGCGGGGTGCGGCCAGTGGCGTCCACTGCACGGCGGCGGCGTCGTCACCGGGCCGGGCGATGGTGTCCGTCTGGACGGTGGTCATGTAGGCGACGCTGACGAAGCGGCCGCGGGGGTCTCGGTCGGGTCGGTCGTAGACACCGATCAGGACCAGGTCTTCCTCCGCGACGTCAACGCCGGTCTCCTCCCGCAGCTCACGCGCGGCGGCCGTGCGGGACGTTTCCCCGGCGTCGACGTATCCGCCCGGCAAGGCGAGATGCCCCGCGTAGGGCGGCCAGCCCCGTTCGATGAGCAGCACTTCTCCGCCTCGTACGCAGATCACGTCGGCGGTCATCTGCACGGTTTCGGTTGCCTCGGACATGCAGGGTTCCCTTCTCGGACACGGGCCGGGGCCGTGCCTGCTTGGCAGGAGCGGCCCCGGATGCGGAACGTGGGCGTGGTCAGTTCTGCTGGTAGAAGCCGGGCTTGGCCTGGCGGGCACGGGAGGACGTCACGGCGGCGTGGATGCCGCCGTACTCCGCCTGGTGCTCGTGGTGGAGGTGGCCTGCGGCGGTGTGCATGACGTCGGCCGCGCCCACCAGGCGGGTGCACCGGCCCGCCACCGACCCGAACGCGGCGGCGATGTCCTCGATGGTGGTGACGTGCTGGGGGTCGACCTGCGCGGCAGCGCTCAGGTCAGCCAGCTGGATCGCGGTGTTGGCATTGCCGCGCATGCGCTGGGCGAGCCGTTCGGACTCCTCCATGAGCCCGGAGGCGGCCTTGCGCAGCGCGCGGAACTTCGCGACCAGCGCGAGGTATCCGTTGCTGTCGCCTTCCATGCCGATGGTCACTGCGTCTCCCTCGTGTCAGTTCTCGTTGTGGATGCGGGCGCTGGGTGTGTGCAGGCCCGCGTCGGCGGTGGCGTCCTGCGTCGGCCGGTAGTCCCTGGCCATCGCCGTCTCCTCCGCCTCAGCGCGTTCCGCGGCGTCCAGCGCGGCCTGCGCGAGGCGTTCCACGGTGGCGGTCATCTCGGAGACGCTCTCCATCAGGCCGGCGATGGCTCGCTTGGTGCGGGGGCCGGACACGTTGTGCGTGCGCTCCAGGTCGTCCGTCATCTGCTCCAGCTCGGCGAGCAGCCTCCGGGCCCGGCCGGCCAGGGCTACTGCGTCGTCGTAGGTCTCCATGCCGTCGGTCGTCAGCGCGGTGAGGACCTGGAGGGCTTTGCCAAGGCTGATGTCGGTGGCGTGCTGGGAGGCGAGAGCGCCTCCCGCCGCGGCTGCGGGTGCCGCCGTACGCGCGGCCGGTGTGGGGGCAGGGGGCATCGGGATGGGTTCCTTTCTGCGGGTGGTGCCGGGCCGGGGCCCGGCGGGACGCTGCGGTGCACGAGGAAGGACGGGTGCCGCTTGCTTGGGCAGGGCCTGGCGCGAAGGGGCGATCGCGGTGGGCTCCCAGCGTTTGGCGTGCGTGCCGGGCGGGTCGACCTGCTCCACCGTGATGGTCACCGGGCCCTCGGGGCCCTGGTCGAAGGGCGAACTGCGCGGCTGGTCGTAGCCGTGCGGGCCGGGCTCGCCGCCCCTGGGGGCGTGGTCCTGCTTCCTGCGGCCGCCGCTGTCAGCCTTGCGCCGCCAACCCGAGCCGCTCTTCCCCCCGTCGCGGGCATCGTTCTTGCCGCGTCGGCGTTCACTGGCGTCTGCCGTCCACGCGTCCCGGCGCTTCTTCCAGCGGTCGTTGACGGCCTCCCACGCGGCGTCTTTGAGGTGCACCCGGTCCTGACTGCTGGACCCGGTTGCCCCGCCGACGGTGGGCGGCTTGCCGGTGCCGTGGTTGGGCGGTATGCCGTCCGTCGAGCGGGAGGGCTTGGAGCGGCCTCCGGCACCGACGCGGTTCTTCAGGTCGTCCCAGAACGTCGGCCCGCCCTTGACCGGGCCGCGGCCGCCGGATGCTGCGGTGCCCGAGCCGCCCCTAGACGGTTTGGGACCCGTGGTGGCGCCCGGGCCACCGGACGCCCCGGAACCGCCCGAGCCGCCGGCGGACTTCTTGCCTTTACGCCACCAGTCGGCGACGGCCTGGCGAGGCGATCGCCGCCCCTTTCCGTCCGTGCCGGGGGCAGGGCCGCGTGCGCCACCGGCAGCGCCGGCGCCTCGTGTGCCGCTTCCTGCCGTGTTCCCGCTCCCGCCGGCCCGGCCGCCGCCCGTGCCACCGTTTCGGCCGCGCAGACCGCCGTTGCGGTCCTGGGAAGGGCCGTTTCGGGTGCCCCCCGCGCCGTTTCGCCCTGAGGAGCCGCCGTTTCGGCCGGCTCCCGCCGGGCTGCCGGACGAGCCGAGGCCGGCCCGGCCGCCCGGGGCCCGGCCGCCGGCACCGGTGGAACGCCCTTGCGCGGAGGCGCCTGACGGCGCTGTGCGACCCGATCCAGACCGGCCCGGACCGACACCGCCACCGGCCCTTCCCGGGCCGCCTGCGCCGCGCCCCAGGGCGCTGCGGCCGTAGGCGTGGCTGGAGGGGACGCGGGCGCGGGCGTGTTCCTTGTCGGCCTCGGCGCCCAGGCGGGCGGCGTCGGCGCGGGCCTTGGCGGCCAGCAGGTCCATCTCCCGCTCGTGCTTGGCGGCTTCGGCGCGGCGGGGACCGGCCTCCTGCAGCCAGGTCTGCAGCCCCTCGAACGCGGCGAGCGCGATGGCGAGGACCGCCGCGAGCGACAGGGCGCCGGTGCGGGGCGGGAGCCCGTGCGGGTCCGGCGCAGCGGGGGCCACGCCGTCGCTGCGCAGGGCCGCCGGGACGCTGCCCACTGTGCTCGGAGCGTGGGGCACCGCAGGCGCGTCGAACGCGGAAACTCGAACAACGCCGGGCGCCGCATCAGGCGGCTGCGACGCCCCGTTGAGCGTCGGCGAGGGCGGGACGGGCGGGGGCGGCGGGGACCCGATGCGGGGCATCTGGAGCACGTTGTCCGGGCTGTCGTCGTCGGACACGGCCCCTCCTCTCCTGGTGACTACCGGTGAGGGGAGGAGGCCCTCTCGCACGCGTACGCGTACGCGTGGTTGGGACCCCCGTCAACCCCCGTTTCGGCGGTGATGATGATGACGATGACGATTACTGGCAGTGATCCCGGTAGAGGCGTTCCAGCTCCGCCGACAAGGCGTTGAACGTGGCGTGGTCGCCGCTGTGCTTCACCTTCTGGAGGGCGGAGATCTTCACCAGGTCGAGCCAGGCCCGGAAGAACTCCTCCGGGCCCCGCTCGCCCGCGGCGCGGGCCTGTTCGAATCGGGCGTTCCAGTGGGCCGCCTTCTTCGGGGACATCGCCGGCGGCATCAGGCGCCCCGCTGCTGCTTGCCGAAGAAGTCCCCGAGCAGCTTCGGCGCGCCCGCCGGCGCCTCCTCACCGTCGCCCGGGGCGAGACGCTGAAGGGTGGCCTGCGCGCTGTTGTGGGCGGCCGTGCCGAGCTGCTGCTTGCGCTGTGCCTTGCGCAGCGCCTTGTCCTCGCGGCGCCGCAGGACGACGTCGGGCTGGGTCTCCTCGTAGGCGGCGACGGTGCCGTTGATGGCCTTGGCGGCCTGCCGCATCGCCTTCGCGGCGTCCCGCAGGGGCTTGACCCGCTTGCGGGCCCGGGCGGCTGCCGAGATGCCCCAGGGCAGGTCACCGTCCAGGCGGCGGGCCTTCAAGTCGGCCTGGACGGCGTCGGCGAGGGCGTCGTAGGTCTGGGCATCGGTCAGCAGGGAGCCGCGGTGCTGGGCCTGCCAGCCCTCACGCTGCCCGGGCAGCGCCAAGGCCTGCACGCCCGTGGTGACGCGGGTGGCAATGTCCTTGCTCATCAGGGGTTTTCTCCTCGGGGTGTCGGGGTGCTGTACTGGGGTTCTGGGACTGCTTCCGGCAGTCGCAGCGGAGGGCCAGCCCGATTCGAGCGGGCTGGCCCTCACTGGCGTGTGCCGGACGGAGGATCAAGGGCGGTAGCCGCCGGCGATGAGCGCGCCGGCCTCCTGGCGGTACTTGGAGGCGGTGTCCGTGGACGACACGTCGAACTCCCGCTGAACGTCGGCGATCGTGACGACCCGGCACAGCTCGCGGTGGATCCCGTCGGCGTCCAGGCCGACGAACACCGCGTCAGCCGCGAACGCCATGCGGGCGACCTTGCGGACCGCCCGCTCGCGCGGCGTCAGCTTCGCGGCGTCCTCGATTTCAACCGCGCGCCGCTCGACTTCGGCGGCGGCGAGCCGCCTTTCGGCAGCGGCGTACTCGGTTTCGGCCTCACGCCTGCGGGCCGCCTGCGTGTTCGCGTCGGCGGTCGCCCTGCGCTCGTTCTCCTGGGCCGTGAGCCGGTCGGCTTCGGCGGCGCGGCGGCGGGTTTCGGCAGCGGCCCGTTCCGTTTCGGCGGCGACCCGGTCGGCTTCGGCAGCACGCTGCCGGGCATCCGCGATCTCCGCCGTCTCAATGGCCTGTGCCTCCGCCGCGGCAACCCGGTCCGCCTCCGCAGCTTCCTTCCGCTTCTCCGCCGCCTGGCGCTCCAGCTCCGCCGCGCGGACATCCGCGGCGGCCTTGGCCTCGCGCTCCTGGGCGGCCTTGCGCTCCGCCTCCGCCTCGCGGGCGCGGGCCTCCTTGATGACGGCCGTCTCCAGCGCGGCCTCCTCCAGCTCAGCGGCCCGCTCGGCGGCGCTGACCTGGGCTCGGGCGTGTGCGCGGGCCTGGCCGGTCTCGCCCTCCACCCGGGCGCGGACGGCCTCGAGTTGGCCCTCCGCCTGCAGCCGGTCGGCTTCGGCCTTCGTGCGCGCGAGCTCCCGGCGCGTCTCCGCGTCCAGGCGCCGGCGCTCCGCCTCCTCCGCGCGGGCCTCGGCAGCGCGTTCCTGCTGCTCAGGCATTGCGAGGGCCTGCGTGACGGTGTAGCCGTGGGCGGCCATCTTCATCGGCAGCAGTTCGTCCTCGGTGGCCTTGCCGAGGTCGCCGTCGTGCTTGCGCTTGAGCCACTGCTCGTAGCCGATGAGCTCCTGCTGGCGCCGGATCATCTCCGGGTACGAGGTGACGTTGTGCAGCCGCATCCGGCGGTAGAACCGCGGGGTGGCGACGGGGGAGAGGATCCAGCGGTGCAGCGGGATCCGGTCGGTGACCGTTCCCGCCTCCAGCCTGGCCTTTTGGATGATCAGGCGGCGGGCGGCCTCGACGCCGATCACGAAGAGGATCGGCATGACGCCGTGGCTGGCGGCCTGCACCGGGTCGGTGCCGATGTGGCCCTGTGAGCTGGCGTTGAACCAGATCGTCGCGCCGGTCATGGCGTGCGCGGCCATCCGCAGGAGCGGCCACGGGGTGCCCTTGCGGATCAGGTACAGGTCCAGGGCGAGGAACGCGATGATGCTGGCGTCGACGCCGACGGGGAACCAGGGGGCCAGTTCCTTGCTGAATCCCCAGCTCAGGGCGACCTTGGCCAGGGTGCTGTAGGACATCGCGAAGCCGATGACGCCGACCAGCGTGCCACCGAACGCGGCGACGAGGGACAGGGCGGTCATCAGCCGGTCACGGACGGGCTTGATCGTCTTCCGCTTGTCCGTCCGCGAAACACCCCGGGCCGTACCCGAAACGTTCTCGGGTGCGTCCGAAGCGCGGTCCGGCGGGTGCGAAGCGGGGGCGTCGGGAGCCGCGGTCTGCGGCATGTCGGTGATCGTCATGAGGGCCTCCGAGAGGGGTCGTTCAGGGCGGAGTCGAAACGGTGGCCGGTGCTCCCGAAACGCGAGGGGTGCGTTCCCGAAACGGCGGCCAGTGCGGACGGTTGATCACCAAACTGGCACCGGCTCTACCCGCTCCGGGCACACGAAAAGGCCGGCCTCCCGAGCGGCGGGCGGCCAGCGCATGGAAGCGCTGCAGGGCGGGCCCGAAACTGCCTGCCGCTCCCGACGGGCGGGAACGAAATGGATCCACGCTGTCCAGCTCCCCATCACCGCCCGACCCGGCCGCCACGAAAGCGGTCGGTGCGGGCGGATCAGGCAACCGTCAGTCAGGCCGTGACCGCGAGGGGCCGGTGCGGGGCGACGACGTGTCCGTCAGGGAGCAGCTCGCCGGTGTCCTCGAAGAGGAAGACCCCGTTGCACAGCAGGCTCCAGCCCTGCTCCGGGCGGCTCGCGGTGATGCGTGCGCTCTCGCGGTCCGGGCTGTCGGCGGCCGGGCACTTCGGGGTGTGCGTGCACAGCGAGTCCGGCAGCCGCCGGGTGCCGGTCGGGGTGTTGCGGTCCATGAGCTCTCCCGGGGGGAAGGAAGGGAAGCCCGGGACTTTCCCGGGCTGGGGACGTGCGAAAGGCCGGCCGCCCGTCGTGCGGGCGGCCGGTCGATGGCAGTGCTGCGGGGCGGGCCAGAAGTTGCCCAGCGCTCCTCCCGTCCAGCGATCAGGCGTTGGCGCGCTTGCGGGCGGCGCGGCGCTTCATCCGGCGGCGCTCGTCCTCGTCGGTTCCGCCCCACACGCCGTGCTCCTGACCGCTCTCCAGCGCCCACTGCAGGCAGCGCTCCATGACCGGGCAGCGACGGCACACGGCCTTTGCCTCCTGGATCTGCAGCAGCGCCAGTCCGGTGTTGCCGACCGGGAAGAACAGGTCGGGGTCCTCGGTCCGGCAAGCCGAGTGAGCCCGCCAGTCGGTGTTGACCGGCAGGTCGGCGGAGTGGGCGTAGCTGGCGCGTACGATGGATTCGCGATTCATCGGGGCCTCCCAGAAGGTCCAAAGCGAGAACAGCCCCAGGGCGGCCACCCTGGGGCTGTTGCGTGCGCGGCGGCCGGACGGCCGGAGCGGGGGTGAGCTCCCGGCGCTCTCCGCCGGCCCCGCCCATGAAGGCGCGGGGACGACGGGCAGAGCCGGGGTCAGCGCTGCTTCTGTCGTGCGGTGTAGGCGTCCTGGAGCCGGGCGAACCGCTCGTGGATCGGCACCCCGTCCGCACACGGCGTCTCGACCTGGCAGGCCGGGCAGGCGGCGGTGTGCTTGGCAGAGTCTTCGAACGCCTTCATGTAGCGGACGAACAGGTCATCGGTCGGTCGGGCGCTCATCGGCGGTTGGCCTCCGACCGCTGGTTCTGCTCCCTGTTCTTGTGCGAGAGCGCCTCGCGTTCGGCGTCGGTGAGGCTGACGATCACGCCGCAACCTCCCAACCGACCAATGCCGGCCCGATGGTGGCAACGAGGACCAGGGCGACGCGGGCGATGTCCTCGGGCTCATAGCCCTTGGCGTCGTCCTCGCGCTCGATGTCGTCGATGATCCCGGCCCGCGGCTGCGGCGCAGTGCGTGTCATGCTGTGTCGCATCAGGTCCTCCGAGTCAGGTCCTGGACAGCCCCGGGGGTCCGATCCCTGGGGCTGTCGCATCGGTAGAGCCGGTGTCCGCCGCGCTCTCCACCGCCCACCGACCGACCCGAGGGCCACGCGGTGGGCGACTGGGCAGCGCGGGGCTGCGAAGTGTTTGGTGTTGCGGCGCGCGGCCTTCTGCCTTCCGCGCTGACCACCTTTCGACCGGGAGGTGGAGTGCCCGCGACCATTGGCTCACCCGCCGGGTCGTGCGATGTGCCGCTTACCGGCTGGGGGCTGTCGTCGCGCTACCGCCGCAAGGTGCTGCGGGGGAGGGTGATCGCTCGGACCCACGCGGCAGCCGAGACAGACCGTGGTCTGCCTTGCTGCCGCTCCGTGGCACGAAGAAGGGTCGCTCTCACTTCCCCGCCTCGTACCGCCGTTCACGGTGACCGGATTTCTGGCTCCGGTCGTGCCCTTCTGACGCGTCAGTCACCAGTCCCGCAAGGACTGAGGCCCGGTTCACCCTTACGCGCAACACCCGGCCAGTTGCCTGGTCAGGGGCGGCAGTCGTCACACCGGCTTTCGCGTCTTCGGTTCTCAAGGAACGGTCACTCCCCGGTCCAGCCACGTGGTGCTGGTGCGGCTTTTTCGGGAGCTCGGCGGTCGGTGAATCTGGCCGCTTCAACCGCCGCCACTCGAGGTGGCGACGATGGGAGCCGTCAGAGCCGAAGGGCAGGGGTTCAGGCCACAAGCGGCAAGGGCGCGGCGGTAGCCAGCGGGGCGATGCGCAGCTGCGCGGCATAGGGGAAGAGCACGTCGACCAAGCGCTCACGCACCAGCGCGGTGGCGGTCGGGTCGGTGGCGACGATGTCGCGGGCGGCGAGCAGTCGGTTCTCGCGGGCCTCGATCGCGGCCACGGCGGCGGTGATGTCCAGGCCGTCCAGCCGCTCGTGGGGAAGGGAACCGGCCTCGTACATCTCCAGCGGTGTGCCGAAGGCGACATCCAGGTCCAGGGCCGAGAAGTCGGGGAGCGGGACCTCCACCGCCTCCAGGAGCGCGAGCGTCTCAGCGTCGAAGGTCTCGGTGGTGGGGGAGTTGGCAGTGTTCACGGAAGGAGCTCCCTTCGTTCGGGCTACTGATGACCAAATTAAGTTGCACCATCCAACTTGCGACGCTTGGTCGATGACGACGTTGACACACTCGGATCGCCGCGTCAACAGCCAACGCAACATGGATCGTTCCATGTTGCGTTGGTTGTTGCGTAGGAGACAGACGAGTGAGAGAGTGCAGACATGGCACACACGTCATCGAAGTACTTGCAGCTAGCGGAAACGCTGGCCGATGCGATCCGCAGGGGGGATTACGCACCGGGCGACCGGTTCCCCACGGTGGTGGAGCTAGCAGGGGCCCACGATGTGGCACCCAATACCGCATCGAGGGCAGTGCAGGTGCTCAAGGAACGGGGGTTGGTGTCGGGGAAAGCCGGCGGCACAACCCGCGTGCGGGTACAGCCGATTCACCAGGTGAGGGCGAACACTCGCTACCAGGCGGAAAAGGAACTGGTTTTGGAGCCAGAAGAGGTGAGGGGAGGCTTCGGCGTAGCGGAGTCGGACCACGGCGTGTCCGTGTCGACCATGGAAAACTATGTCCAGATCGACGTGGTGCCCGTCCCGACCGATGTGGCCGAGGTTCTTGATGTGCCACCCGGCTCGCTGGTTCTGCGCCGCATCGGCACGCGACGCACCAAGCAGGGCGCTGGCATTGGGCAGTCCGTCTCGTACATGCCCCACGATCTCGCCAGCAGGAATGCGGACCTGTTCGATCCTGAGCGCGAACCGTGGCCCGGTGGCGCTCAGCACCAACTCCACACTGTGGGCATTGAGGTTGACCGCATCGAGGACCGGGTCACAGCAGCAATGCCGACGGACACCGAGTCCGAGGAGCAGGACATCCCTCCAGGCGTTCCTGTGATGCGTGTACGGAAAATCTCGTATTCCACGGAAGGTCAGGTCGTAGAGGTGACGGATATTCCGCTGCCTGCGGATCGAACGGAACTCCGTTACATCACACCACTGAAGCGATGGTCATGAACCGGATTATTAGCGTAGTAACGCCTGTCTACGACGGCGGAGCTAAGTACCTGAGCGAAGCCTATGAGTCCGTCAGAGATGAACGCGAACGCCTCCCTGATGGCTGGGATGTGCAGTGGCTAGTCCAAGAGGACGGGACCACAGGAAGGCCTCTTCGGGGCATCCCAGAAGAACCTTGGATCTCTCCAGGGATGGCCAGCAAGAGCGGTGCGGGAGCGACTCGCACAATGGCACTGTCGCGAGCGACGGGCGATCTGGTCCGTGCGCTGGATGCAGATGACGTGGTCCTCCCCGGCGGCCTCGCTCGCGACATCGCCGCTCTAGAAGCGCATCCTGAGATGGGATGGTGCATCTCGGCTGGGCTGGATCTCCTGCCGGACGGATCCACAACGGCTGGGCCATATGACCCCCCAGAGGGGCCACTCACCTACGAGACGCTGCTCGCTGCGTACGACGACGACCGGTTCCCGGTGATCAGCACACATCTGACCGCACGTACGACACTGTTGCTCGCGGTAGGAGCCTGGCCGGCGATCCCGGCATGGGAGGCAATCGCGGCTGTCATGTGCTGCGCCGCCGTCTCGGACGGGTGGATGATCTCGGCGCCAGGAGGCATCTACCGGAAACACCCCGGCCAGATGACGTCACAATCCTCGTATGCCGTGGTAGCCGACCAGGCAGAACTCCGGACGATCGTCCGCGCACAAGCCGTGGCGCTACGCGGCACAGGCTGGCGTTGGCCGTAGAAAGCCCTCCCAGCGCAGCATCGATCCCGTGGCAGCGTCAGCCGGAAGTGTCCACCTTCCGTGAGAGCTTCGACGCCGTCCTCGCCCACGAAGCCTGAGAGAAGCGGATCGCGACTTCCATGACTACACGCCCGTACGTCATCCTCTCCGCTGCCATGTCGGTCGACGGCTACCTGGACGACGCCAGCCCCGAGCGGCTGCGCCTGTCCAATGCGGCCGACTTCGACCGCGTCGACCAGGTCCGCGCGGAGTCTGACGCCATCCTGATCGGCGCGACGACCATGCGGAAGGACAACCCGCGCCTCCTGGTCAACAGTGAGGAACGCCGGGCTCAGCGCGTTGCCGAGGGCAAGCCGGCCTACCCCCTCAAGGTGACTGTCACCCGGACCGGCGACCTCTCCGCCGACCTCAACTTCTGGCACCACGGCGGCGAGAAGCTGGTCGTCACTGTCGACGACGCGGTGGAGAAGGTGCGCGCCACGCTCGGTGACCTCGCCGCGGTCATCAGCGTCGGGCCGGAGCTCGACTGGGGCCTGGTCCTCGACGATCTCGGGCGACGTGGCATCGGCCGGCTCATGGTGGAGGGGGGCGGCACGATCCACACCCAGCTCATGGCCGCGGACCTGGCCGACGAGGTGCACCTGGCCATCGCGCCGTTGCTAGTGGGTCAGCCGGAGGCGGCACGCTTCCTGGGCACCGCCGACTACCCCGGCGGATCGACTGCCCGGATGAAGGTGCTGGAGGTCCGCGCGATCGACGACGTGGTCTTCGTTCGCTACGCCCCGAAGGGGCGCACCGCCTGATGTACGCGCCCGAAGCTACACAGAAGGTGCCTGCCCGGGGTGTGAGCACGTGTCGAGGGCGGGCCCGACACGTCGTCACCTACCGTTACGCGGTGGTGCGCTTGGGGAGTAGGGTGTCCCTGGACCTGATCGACAACTGCACGAGAAAAAGCCCCCTGGACCTTAGGCAAGTCCTGGGGGCTCTCGGCCAGGAGATCCTGGCCCGGCGAACCCCCTTTGGCAAGAAAGGAGGTCGCGCGATGAAGGGTACCCGTACCCGCACGCGGACACACACCACCCCGCCGTTGAAGCGACCGTTGTACGTCGCTCCGGTGGGGTGCCCGCGTTCCGGTAGCTGCTCTGGGACCCACCGACTTCAGAGCTATTTCTCTAATCTGGGGCAACTCGACTTCCGTGCTGGTGGGCAGCACGGGCAGCTCTCCACTCGGGAGGCCGAGACGTCGTAGTCGCCTGATGCGGCGGCGCCCTTCGGGCCCATAGCCGCCGGGACGCCCAGTTCCCGAAGTGTTAGCGCACCTCGGCTGAGCGCCCCCTTCTGACACCGACCGGGTTAGCACCCCCGGTCGAAGGGGTCGTCCGGACCGGTTAGCAGCCGGATCCGAACGCTCGTACTGGTTCCTCCAGAACCACGAAGCACCCACAGGGGGCTTCGTCATGCCGTCTTGGCGATGCCTCCACGACAGGAGTCATTGTGCAGGACTGCCATGCCGTTTTCCAGCCCAGCTACGCCCGTTTGATCCGATTTCGCGCCGTCTGGGCACTGTCATCTCCAGCACTCCCCGCCACCCCTACTCTCCTTCACGACACCTCGAGCCCCTCCGTGAGTGCCGCAACAGCGCCGGAGCCCGCTCGCGCACGATCCGGCCCCCAAGCCCACTCCCACTCCCACTCCGATGACGAAACCGTCCGCGTGAGGGCCGTTCCGTGCGACGGGACGCGATCCGAAGTCGTTGCCCGCCCGGCGGGAGGGATCGGGGGTCTCGCCGGATCCCGGCCTCTGTCCACAGGCAGTCCTCGCAAGGCTGCCGGAATGATCTCTTTCTCGTGCATCCGGGTGGGCCGGTGAGCGCCGTGGCGGCACCGGCCGCCCTGATGCTGCCCGCTCCGCGTCCGTCGGTCGACGACGCCGACGCGGTCACCGTGCTGCCCTTGCTGTTCGTGCCGGAGGCGTCGCAGTGGCTGTCGACGTCGGCGGGCCGGATCGCGGGCGACGGCTACTCCTGGATGCAGGCGGTCCACTGGGTCGCCGGGTCCGGGCTCTACAAGCCGCGGCGGCACCGGTCGCACGGGCCGCGCTCGTTCGGGCCGACGACCGTGCGCGTCGCCCAGGAGCTCGCGCAGCTCTTCCCGTGCCGTCCGAGCATCGACTACCTGGTGCGCCGCACCGGCCTGGCGGAGCGGTCGGTGGAGTACCACCTGGGGATGCTGCGGGAGGCCGGGCTGCTCGCCTACATCGTCAAGGGCACGCGGGTGTCCGGCGGTCCGGCGCAGGCCTCAGAGTTCGCGCGGATGATCCCGGTGGAGTTCGACGTCGCGCTGGGGATCCGCACAGTGCAGCGCGACGAGGACGCTCCGGCGTACACGCGGGCTGTGTCCGGGATCGCGGAGGCCGGCCGGGAGCTGATGGCGAAGCTGGCGAAGAAGGCGGCCAGGAAGGTGCGCAAGCCGCGCTCAAAGACGTCGTCGAAGGCCCCGGCGAAGGCCTCCGTGAGGGGTGTTGAGCAGGGGGTTGTGACGGCTGTTTCGGATGAGGTCCGTTGCACCCCAATGCAGGTCGGTACCTCAGCTGTCTCTTCTGCGGGTACTACTTCCCTCCCCCCTGAGAGCAAGCTCGCAAGCGCGCAGAGCAAGTCCCCCACCCCGAAGAAGGTCAAGCGTGGCCGCCGGAAGCTCAACGCGGTCGGGCGCCGTTTCCAGCTGGCCTCGGAGCTGATCCGCCGGGTGCCGTGGATGGGCCGGGCCTCGGTACCCAGGATCGCCTGGATCCTCAAGGAGGTCTCGGACGCAGGCTGGACGGCCGACCAGGTGATCGCCTTCCTCGACTGTGGCGACGCCCCGGGGATCGTCCACCGGCCGTCCGGGTTCCTCGCCGGACGCCTGGCTGGGGCGGTGGCCTTGTGGCCGACCGAAGAAGGCCGGGAGCGCGCCGTCCAGGCGTACCGGGACTCCCGCCGCGCGGAGAAGGCCCGCCACCAGGAATGGGAGGGCGACTGGACACCGCCACGCAGCGAGTCCGTTCACCGCCTGGTAGCCGATGCGCTCACCCCGAAGCAGCCGCAGTACGACATCCCGGACGACCACCAGAACGCCAGCGAGACCGGCCTCGATGTGCCCGACGAGGAAGCGCTCACGGAGCTCCGGGCCACGGCCTGGCAGGAGTTCATGCTCGGCAGGCCCGACCAGGTCATCACGACGCTCGACACCCTCGGCCCGGCCGGCGCTGAGGAGATCTACGGCGCTGACCTGGTGCAGCGCGTACGCAGGCTGCTCAGCAGCACCAACCACATGACCGTCGCACGCCGGTAGGAGGCCGTGATGACCGAAACCCTGAACACCAACACCACCAGCGGCAGTGAGCGGCCGGCCCCGGAGCTGTCGGGCGTCGACCTGGCCCGGGTCGCACTGCACCAGGCGCGCGAGGCCGCCAAGGCCCGCGGCGAGTCCGGCACCCGCAAGGCGAAACGCCGGATCGGAGCGACGGTGCGGCGTGACGGCCGGGAGCCCACCGGGTTCGCCGCCGTGCTCCAGGGCCTGATGGCCGACCGGGCCTGGGACATCCCGGCCGCCGGTGGAAGCATCCTGGCCCAGTGGTCCCACATCGCAGCCAGCCTCTCCTCGACGCTGGCCGCGCACGTCCAGGCGGTCGCCTTCCACGCGGAGACCGGCCAGCTGGACCTGCGCCCCGACTCGCCCGCGTACGCGACGCAACTGCGCCTGATCGGCTCCCGGATCGTCGCCGCGGCGAACGACGCGGTCGGCACCGAGGCGGTCCGATCCGTCCGGGTCCTGGCCGTCGGCGCGATCGGCGCAGGGCCCCGCGAAGCCCCGGCGCTGCCCGCCGCCGCACCCCAGGCACCAGTGAAGACCCGCAAGGAGGCGTCGCCCGGGTTCCACCAGGTGCTCGCCGCGCACCAGGCCGTCGTGCCCCCGAGCCGCGTCGACCCGTCGATCGCGGAGGCAGTGGAGCGGCAGACCGCGGCGATGCGGGCGCTCAGCCTCCGGGCCTTCCCGGAGCCGGAGGCGGTCGCCGACGACCAGTCGGCCCCGATCGAGCAGGCCCGCATCGAGCGCCGCCGCCAGGCCGCGACCACAGAGGCGGCCGCCCTGCGCCGGGCCCGAGCCGAGCGCGCTGCCCGGAAGGGGCAGGCCGCGGACGACGTGATCGGCAGTGCGGCGAGGGCATCGCAACTGGAGCGTACGGCTTGAGCCGAGCCGAGAGGCGATCTGGTTGGTGTACTCGGCTGGTGACAGGATGTGTTGGCGGGTGGGGAGGGGGAGTTTGTGCGCACGGACAGGCGACGGATCCAGACGGCGGTGCTCGGCGGGGCGGACTCGGATGAGCCGTTGATGTTGCCGATGGAAGCGATCGAGCTGGATGTCTTCCGCCGTGTCCACGAGGACGACACCTTCTGGTGCGGGACTCTGCTCGGCGGCTGCGGCGGCCAGTTGACCACTAAGCTGTACACGGACCGGGCCTGTCATTTCGCACATCACCCGGACCCGGACGGGCTGCCGCACGTATGCGGGCGCCGCTCCCACGGTGTGGACAGCGCAGACCACCTCTATGTGCGGTCGGCGGCCGCGGCCTGGCTCGCCGGCCGCGGGGAGCAGGCAACCTTCGAGTACACCCGCACTGAAGGGGCGCCGATCGGGTCCCTCGTGGATGTGCGCTGGCGGCACGGCGCTCTGCGGGTGCACCTGGACCAGGCGGTGACGCCGGTGTGGGACGACGACGTCGAGCCGGTGCTCGGGACGATGGTGCCGGTCGACCGCGACACACTGATCCGCCGCTGGTACGTGCACCGGATCCGCCTGGACAGCGTGGGCACCGCACGCCACGTGCAGATCGGGACCGAGGCGTTCGCCCGGCCGATCGAATGGTTTGCTCTGGACGACTGCGAGATGACGGAGCGCGGGTTGTCGACACCGGCGATCGAAAAGATCGTGCAGGCCCGCACAGCGCCGCGGCCATCGCTGTGGTCGCCCGCCCAGGCGAGGAAGGTACCGGAGCCGGAGGCACGCGCCCAGGCCCTGCTGCGCCGGCTGGTGTATGCACGTCGGATCGAGTCCGTGCCCCTGGTAAAGCAGGTGTGCACGGACATCGAGGATCTGACCGGTGTGGGTGAGGAGCTCCAGGACCAGCTCGAGGCAGCCGTTCGCCACGCGAGGATCTGGCGGGTCGAGCAGGACGAGGCGCGCCGCAAGCTGTTCGCCAAGCTGAACAGGGCGGTGGAGGAACGCAAGCCTGGGCGGGTACGCAGGCTTCTGCTGCGCGTCAACGGGATGGCCGTTGAGGATCGCACGGACGCGGAATCTGCCGTCTACGAGCGGGCGACCACATACTTCGGCAGCCTGGACGACCTCACGCGGGATGCGGTCGAAGCGGAAGCTGACACGGAGAAGGGAGCACGCAAGGCCGCCACTCGCGTCCGCACTGCCCTCCAGCACCTTCGCGGCTACGACGCCTACACATTCGATCTGTGCCCTCAGGTCGAGGAGCTTCTGCAGTCCGCGGCCTTGGCCGGAGAACTGCTGACCCCTGGCGAAGCGCGGCGTGTGGAGGTCTGGAAGAAGCGGGCGGCACGAGGACCGCAGGCGCAGCTTCACGTCGCGCGGCGGTACTGGATCCAGCGGAGCTGTCCGCGCTGCAACGCGGAACAGGGCAAGGACTGTGTGCTGATCGAGGGGCCCCACAGCGGGAAGCCACGCAAAGGCGGCCACATCGAGCGGCTGCAGTTGATCCAGGACGAGCGGATAGCCGCACAAAAGAAGGCCCTGCAACAGCAGAAGGCCCGGCAAGAAGGCAAGGTTTCTGCCAAGCCGACGCGGCCGGCCTCGGAGGCGCCCGAGCATGAAACCAGCCCCCAACGGCCGTTCCAGGAGCGGGAGCAGGCCGACCGGAGGGGCCAGGCGCCTGCAGCGAGGAGGAACGCCGCGGCCCCCCGGCTGCACCACCAGGTGCCGCGCGGCGACTGGTACCGAATGGCGTGCCCGCGATGCCACGCCGGCCCCGGCATACTGTGCGAGAACGACGATCGCGTCGGCCCCAGCGCGAAGCGACAGCTTCCCCACGACGAACGCCTGCGCCGCGCCCTGCAGAGCGACGACCGTAGTAACCCCGGTCAGCAGCAGCAGGGCACCCGCGACGAACGCCAGCATCAAGCCCGGCCGCCTGCCCGCACTAATGCCCAGCCTCCTCGGCCGCCGCGCAGGACAGACGGGGAGCCGCAGGAGACCGTGGGCTCGGCAGCGCGGACCTGGCGTGCGAAGGAGGTCACGTGCCCGAAGTGCCAGGCCCGCCCGAACTCCCCCTGCACCCCTCATGGCCCGCACCAGGAGCGGGTGGACTGGGCGATGGACTTCACCCGCAAGTTGTGGGGCTGAGGTACCTGCCACTGCGCCGCCAGGCCCACGCTTTGCCGGGCCGTTTCCAGTGGAAACGGTCTTCTGGCTCCATACACGAGTGCTCGTAGACAAAGCCAGCGCTTCGCCGACATGGCACGCGACTGACCTCTGCGCGGACTGCGCTCCCGGAGGCACCCGCACGCGGCGGCCTGGCGGGACGCGTCAGGGCGTCTGCGCCTCTGCCAGCGCGGGGTCCAGGGAGTCGAGGAGCTGACCGAAGGTGATCTTCTCGTCGGTGTAGTCGAAGGTCATGGCGGCGGCGAGGGCTTCCCACCGCTTGGTGCTGCGCCCGCAGTGCTCCAGCAGGATGTGCAGGGCGACGTCGGGTTCGTGGCGGGCGAGGATCTCGTCGGCGGGGATCTGGCGCAGATGTTCCAGGGTGCGGTAGCGGGACTTCACGACGGCGCGGTAGACCTCGGATCGGGAGAGGATCTCGCTGGTGGCGGGGGAGTCGAGCCAGGACTGCAGGACGGCCGCGGGATCGGGGTGCTTGCCGAGTTCCTCGTCGTCCACCAGCCGCACCACACCGTCGTCCTCGTCTTCGGGCACCGGGACGGCGGCCGCCGCGGCCAGGAACCAGTCGGGGCCGCCGGCCTTCTCGGCGATCCAGGCGAGTTCGGCGGGGTGCAGCCCGTTCAAGACGTCCGCGACGGCGGTGCGTGGGGTGTGCGGGTTGGCGGTGAGAACGGTCAGGGCCTGGACCCGGCGGTGCTCGGAGTGGCGTTCCAGGAGCCGGGCCGGTCGGTCGTGGTCCGGGTCGACGCTGTCGAGGACGCGGATCAGGGTCCGGCTCGGCTTGGGGGAGACGACGGCCGGCGGATCCAGCCGGGCGAGCTGGGCGCAGGCCCCGGCGAGGTGGTCGGGGTTGGCGCTGAGGAGGGCCAGGTCATCGGCGAGACGCAGGACGCGGCCGTCGAACTCGTAGTCGTTCTCCTGCTTGTCGGACCAGGTGAGCAGCTGGCCGCGGGTGACGAGCGCGCCGGCCGCCGCGTGCAGCTGGTCGGCGGCGAGGACGGCCAGGCGCGGGTTGCTGCGGACGCGGTTGGCGAGGTGGTGCAGGGACCGGCGGGCGGTCACCTGCGGGTTGGGCAGGTCGGCCAGCTCGGGCAGGCACAGGGCCGGAAGGCAGGCGAGCAGTAGATCCTCGCTGAGCGCAGGCGCCGGGTCGGCGGGCAGTTCCTCACCATCGGGGTCGGCGGCGCGGAGCCGGGCGTCCTCGAGGGCCTGCGTCTCGGCCTGGTCCAGCAGCAGGTGCTGGGCGGCCGCCCCGAACATGGGGTGCGCGGTGAGCTGCGCCCACCGCTCGGGGCAGCGGGCCAGCATTGCCCAGCCGGCGCGGCCGCCCAGCTCCATCGACCAGTCCCTCGAGAACGGGGACACCTCTTCCCAGCCCTCTTCGGGCTCCGGGTGGAGGAGGTACGCGGCGAGCGGGGTGAGGCAGGCTTCCAGGACGGCGTCGAACAGCTTCTGGGGCACGGGCGGGGCCGGCTCTGTGTCCTTGGTCCGGGTGTAGCGGTCGGGATCCCAGTCCCGGACGACCTGCTCCACTTCGTGCTGGGGGAGGCGGGGCAGGAGCGCGATGGCCGCCTCGACCTGATCGGAGTGCCGTGCCAGAGCGGAGACCAGCCCGGCCCAGGCCCGGCGATGCCGCAGGATGGTGGGCACGTCAGCGGTGGTCACCGTGCCGTCGGCCGCCAGGGCGGCCAGCTTCCTTTCGTCGGCGTGCACCAGGAGCCGGCCGCGCAGCCTCTTGGCAGAGGTCCGGGCCAGCAGCGCGGGCAGCGCGTCCTTGAGGGCTTCCTCCCGCCACCGGTCGGCCTTCACGTCGAAGCCGTCCGGCGTCGTCGCCGGAGTGCACAGGGCTTCGATCACCGTCTTGAGCGCTTCCTTGGGGAGGTCCTTGCTCATCGCGAGGTCCCGCCACAGCGAGTACGTACCGGCGTTGACCATCCCTGGCTCCCCTCCCACACCTGACCCGGCGTCACTGACTGGTCGCCATCCGTAGAAGCGACCGTACGGCGCACCCGGCCTGAGCGGGGCGCGATCCATGAAGTCGTATCGGGTGCCAGTGACCATCCGCACCGTCCCGGCCGGCGCCCGGCGGCGGCCTGACAGTACCCAGCCGCGCCCGTCCGTACTGCGTCCGCGCCCCGCTCTCATCCGCCATGGTCGCCACCGCAGCGAGCTCGCCCTTGCGATGGGGGTGGTCTCTCGCCGCAACTCGGCCCGTCCTCATCGAGTCTCACACCGTGTTTTAGCAGGTGCGCGCGTTGCGGGAGGAGCCTGTCAGGTGACCTGTCGCGGTGAAGGTTGAGTGATTCTCATCGAAGGTTGAGCGATGTTGCGCTGGACCTTGGCGTCCTATTTGGCTTCGTTTGGCTGCTCGGCGGAGCGGGAGCGTCGGTGGGCTGCGACTCGTTCGCGGGTCGCGCATCGGCGGGAGCAGTAGCGACGCTCCGGGCCGCTGCCCTGGTTGATGAAGACGTTTTGGCAGGTGGGGGATGTGCAGATCCTGCCGGGTGGTCGTTGGCGGTCCCAGACGAGAACGGTCAGGGCCATGCAGGACGAGGCGAGGAGCCACTCGTTCCAGGGGGCGTTGTCCTCGCGGTCGAGGTGGGGGTGCCAGGGGGTGCTGCCGCTGTGTGAGGTCAGGCGGAGCGGTCCGGTGTGGTCCGTCAAGAGCTGGTTGAGGGTGGCCGCGGCGTCATCGACGTGCTCGGCAGCGAAGACTGGCCGCAGCAGGAAGGCAGCCGCCTGCATTTCTGCGATATCGAGGGTGGTGAGGTCAACGGGGTCGGTCTCGCCGTATGCGCGGAGCACGTCGGCGACGTCAGCCGGGTCGGGGCAGCCGTCAGAGAGAGCGTTGATCAGGGCGGCGGTGCGCCGGGCTGTGGTCAGCACGGAGTGCCGGGTGGACCAATCGTCGCTGTGGAATGACACCTGTGGAATGTAACGCATCTTGCGAAGCTTTGAGTTACCTCCGTAACGTCCTGCTGATGGGAAAGCGTTACTCACTCCGCTTCTATCTCGTCGGTGCGGTGGCGGCCCGTGCCGGGGACGAGATGTCGGGACCGGCACTGATGCTGACCGCATTTGCCGTGACCGGATCGACCACCGCCGCGTCATCGCTGCTCGCGGCTATCACGATCTCTGCTGCGGTAGGGGGGCCAGTGCTCGGGGCGCTCCTCGACAGAAGGGATCGGCCGGGACGCCTGCTGGCTGGGGCCCTCGTCCTGTATGCGGTGGGGCTGGGGATGATCCTTGGGGCACTCGACCGGTGGCCGTTCGCTGTCACGATCTTGATCGCAGCGGTGACAGGGCTGCTTGGGCCGGCGCTGTCGGGGGGATGGACGGCCCAACTTCCGCGTGTGGTGGAGGGTGACCACCTGCCCCGAGCGAATGCCCTGGATGCCATGACGTTCAACATGGCAGGTCTGGCCGGTCCGGCTCTCGCTGGCGGTGTGGCAGAGGCGCTTGGCGCTCCGACGGCCGTGGTGGTCTCTGCGGTGCTCATCGCCTTGGCGCTGCCCGCCGCGTGGATGCTGCCCGCCCGTCCAGGCCGAGTGCTCGCAGTGCAAGCAACTTCGCTGACCAGAGACCTTGTTGCCGGAGTGCGGGTCATACTCGGAAGACCGTCCTTGGCCCGAGCCACTCTCACCTCGACCGTCTCCTGCATCGCGCAGGGAATGCTGATGGCGTGCATCCCCCTCCTCGGCGAACGTGTTCTGGGCGGGGCCAGCCGCGGTGCGATGCTGCTCTCCTGCGTGGCGATCGCAGCTTTGGTGGCCAACGCCGCACTCGCCGGGTTCCCGCGTTCAGTCACCCCCGACACGATCATCTGGGCCAGTTCCCTTGTCCAGGCTGCCGCGCTGGCGTTGGCCGCGTGGGCTCAACCAGTCGTACTCATTGTGGCCGTACTCATCGTGGGGATAGGGGAAGGACCTCAACTGGCCGCCTTGTTCGCTGTCCGCCACCGGGAAGCCCCAGACCACCTACGAGGCCAGATCTTCACCACCGGCGCCAGCCTGAAGATCACCGGATTTGCCCTGGGTGCAGCGGTTGCCGGACCAGCCGCGGCTTGGTCTCTTCCAGGCACGCTGGCACTCGCAGCGAGCGTGGCGGCAGTCGCAGCACTGATCTTCTTCGTGATCCCGTCGGGCGCCAACCGCCAACTCGTCCGGGGTCAGCACATGTCGACTTGAGCGGTCTCCACGAGAAAACTGATGACCTGTCGCAGTGAAAGGAGGGTAGTTCTCGGCGAAGGTTGAGTGATTACTCCCGGCTGAGTCGCTCCTTCTTGAGCCGGTTGGACCGCCTGCCGTGGCAGAGGGTTGAGCAGGTTAGGCGTATTTGCTTGTTGCGTCCTGGTTCCAGCGGCCCGGAGCATTCGGTGCAGGCTGTCGGCTGAAGCCGGAGAGGGATGTCCCCGGCCGCTCGGCGGCGCATGTAGGCGATGTGGCAGCAGCGGTCGGAGCACCTCGCCGGCCGGCTTCGAGCGGAGCGTCGCAGACGCCGCAGGACAGGTTCGGCGGGGCCGGGGCGCGGTTGGCCTCAACCTTTTCGCGTCGGCGCTGGCGCTCGGCGTCTTGACGGCAGGAGTCCGAGCACCAGAGGCGCGTTGCTCCGCGGGGGACGAAGGTCAGCTTCTCGCCGCAGCCTTGGCAGGCCGCGTGCCTCTCCTCCTTCTGTGGCTTCGGGTTCCGTCTTCTGTATGCCTCCTGTCGGCATGCCTGGGAGCAGGTCTGCCGCGGGCTGCCGCCGGCAGGCTGGAACGTGACGGCCCCGCATGCGACGCACCGCCTGCTCAAAAGGATCTTTTTGAGGGAAGAAGGCTCGCGGCCGACCACGGCGGCAAGTCGTTCCCAGCTGGGTGATCCGTTCCAGGACCAGGGGGGATCAACGAGATAGCGGCGCAGGTATGAGGTCTTGATGTGATTGGCGGTGGCGAGGCGTTCGATGAAGGACGTGAGCCCTTCGCCGGCGACCGGTCGGATCTGTCTGGGGAGCCGGGAGGGGAGGCGGGACGTGGTCATTTGAGGTGGTGCGGCCGGTGCTGTCGTGGTTGATGCTGAAGCGCGAGGCGGATGTGGCGGCGGTTCAGCTGCGGGAAGCGGCGGCGGAGAGCGTTCCGGTGGACGCCGTTTTGGAGTGCGTCTCCGAGCGCGAGGAGGAGGTCGACCCGATCGTTGAGGCTGGGCAGTGCGCGGTCGACCCGCTGCGGGAACGGCCCGGTCCGGTTGGGGTCGGTGTTGACTCGTCCTGGTGCGTCGGGCAGGGCGCGTCGCAGGGCGTCGACGGTGCTGTTCGTGAGTTGGGCGAGCCGGTGCAGGTCTGGTGTTCGGCCGCTGGGGCGGAGGACGGCGGTGAGTTCGTTCGGCGACAGGTGGTTGGCTTGGGCCAGGCGCTGTATGTAGGAGGCGATGCCTTCACCCAGATGCGGTCTGACCTGCATCGGCAGAGGGGGCAGCTTCGAGCCGGTATTCGGGGTTGGCATCGTGTGGTGGCCTGTTCCTTGCCGCTCAGCGGTCAGCGGGAGTCGGAGCTGTGGTCGAGTGGGATCGCCTGGAGGCTCTGCTCGGTGATCTTCTCGCTGCCGGTGAGGATCGCGTCGAGGGCGGCGCCGCGGATCAGGTGCGAGAGCGAGCCGATCATGCCGCCGGTGCGGTCGTGGAGGTAGCGGTCCAGGCAGGTGAGGCTGCCGGGCTTGTGCGCGTGGAGCCGGAGGGAGTTCTCCAGGGTTGCGACCAGTCCCTGCCATTCGCTGTTGTAGGGCAGCGGGGTGGTGGGGATCAGGGTGAAGCGCCCGGCGATCTGCTGTCCGCGGGTGCCGGCGAACAGGTCGCGTTCGACGTCGATCCCGGCATAGACGAACGTCGCGGGGATGCGCTCGGAGAAGTACTTCAGCGTGTCGGCGACCTCGGCGCCGGACCTGGTCGTCAGTGAGATGTTGTGGAGCTCGTCGACGAGGACCAGGCCGACTCGGGCGTCGATCAATACGCCGCAGACCGACTCCAGGATGTCGGTGATATTCGACCTCGAGCGGGCGGGCAGGCCGAGGAAGCGCGCGAACTCCACCGTCACCATGCGCGGTGTGGCGGCGGGCGGGACGGTGATGTAGACGACCGGAATGCGGTCGCTGACGCCGGGATGGCGGGCCCGGTCCAGGAGCTCGTGAGCCCGCCCGAGCTGGGTGATCGCGGTGGTCTTGCCGGTGCCGGCCGGGCCGGAGACGATCAGCCCGCGGCGGGCGCTGACCGCGTGCCGGTTCAGCAGCACCAGGCGGCGTCCGCAGGTGACCGTGTGCTGAACGATCGAGGTCGCCACCACCAGGAGGCGGGTGTGGTGGTCAATCCGGGCCTCGTCGTAGTGGGTCCGCTCGGCCGACGCGAGCTTGGCGTATGCCGTGTCACTCAGTAGCTCGGGTATGTCTGGCTGGTTCGCGACGAAAGCCCGCCAGCCCGTCAGGACCGTCAGGTGCTGATCCGGCTCCTGCGAGCCGTCTGCCGGCGGGTTGAGCAGGCTCTGCGACTGTGTCATCGGGTCTTCCAGGGGTCGGCGAGCGGATCGAACAGGCCCAGCGGGATCACCTTGGCGAGGGGCTCTTCCTCCTCCGCCTGCTCAGGTTCCGGCGAGGGGTGCGGGACCGGGGGCGGAAGCGGGACCGGCGAGGTCGCTTTGGTTCGGGCAGCCACCGACTTGTCCCGACGAGTACGCTTCTTCGGCTTCGCCTTCGTGTCCTGGGGGCCGGCGTGTGCGCGGGTCAGCAGGGCCGCGGCCGCCTCCGCGATCTCCGCCTCGGTGCCCTCGGGCAGACCTCGTGCGGCATGGTCCCAGGCCAGTTCCCCGAACGGAACCGGGGCGTGACGCAGGTGCTTCCAGGTCGCCTCGATCCATTCGCCCTGGCCGTGGTGGTTGCGTACCCAGATCCGGGAGATGTCGTAGGGGTCGTGGTGGATTTCCCACAGGCCCTTCTTCTCCGTGACTCCGGAGTGCTGGCGGCGGATCAGGCCAGGGCCGTCGTAGGTGCGGCGTTTGATCCTGATGCCGTAGTCGTTCACCGCCCGCCAGGCCGACGGCAGCAGTTCGATGTAGTCCTCGGCGCTGAGCGCGACCGGGACGTAGCCGCAGGCTTCGACCAGGGCCGCGTACTTCTCGTTCGGCGTGAACGAGCGGCTCGGGTGCAACGGGTCGCGCAGACCGTCGTGTTCGCGATTCTGCCAGGTCGCGACGAGCCATTCGTCGAGTAGCTCCTGCAACTCCGGCAGGGACCACAGAGGCTGCTTGTCGAGGTTGCGACCGCGGTGGTCGGTGCTGCGGCCGGTGTAGCCGGCGACGAACTGCGCGAAGAGCGTGCCGACGGAGTCCAGCATCTTCTCCACGTGGCCCTTCTGGAAGGGGGACGCCTTGTGCGTGGGCTGGAAGTCGATCTCCAGGAAGCGGCAGGACGCCTTGAAGTTCCGGGAAATGAACACCTTCCCGTGGTCACAGACGATCATCTCCGGCACGATCACCGGCTTTGCCGCCGCGTGCTCGAGACGCTCGTCGATGTCCAGCAGTCGGCGGTAGGGCAGCACCGACCGCGACATCCGCAGGGCGTCAACCCAGCCCGGCCGCATTGGCTCGGGGGTGAGTGCGCGGGCCAGCATCACGCTCGCGTCGACCGACTTCGTGGTGGGACGCAGCACCGCCGCCGGCACCGTCCTCGTCGCGACGTCGACCATGCCGGTGAGCTCGACCTTGCCCACCACCCCGTCGTCCAGGCGGACCAGCACGTCCAGCGGGGTGGAGTCGATCTGCACCACCTCGCCCGGCGCGAACACCGTCCACTGCCCGAACGGCGGCTTCGCCCCGTGTGCGCGCGAGCGGCGGTTGCGCGCTGTCGCCGAGACGGGCTTGCCGTAGGTCAGCTTGGCCAGCAGCCGGTAGAGCGTTGCCTGCGACGGCAGTTCCACCAACTCGCCGTTCTCCCGCAGGATCTCGCCGGTCCGCCAGAGGATGTAAGTCCCGGTGCGGGTGGAGTCGTCGACTCCCTCCTTGATCGCTTGCCGCATGGCCTCCACCACCACGTCGGCGACCGCCCCGAACTGCGGCTTCTTGCGCACCGGCCGGCGGTCGGCGAGCCCCAGCAGCCCCTCGGCCTGGTAGCGGCGGCGGAAGTTGCCGACCGTACTCACGCTGACCCGGTAGCCTGCGGCCGTCAGCTCGGCCGCCTTCGCCCGCTCCCGCGCGGTCAGCGAATGCCGGGCCGGATCGTACTCAGGCCGCGGTCCGGCCTCTCCGTCCGCATGCGGACCGACGCCGTGCAGGACCTCCAGGATGTGGCCTTCCCACCACAACGCCTTCTCCCGCGCGTGCCCCGGAAGCGCGTCCAGCAGCGACACCGGCGGCAGAGGAGGCCGCACCGGGCTGTCGAGTACCTCGAAGTCCTCATCACCCAGCAGCACTGCCAGCGGGACGTCCCGCAGCGAGTCGTCTTCATTGGTCAGCGTCACCGCACGAGCGGACACCGCGAGCACCGCCCGGACCTGGCCGGCGAACCGCACCCGATCGCCCACACCGACCGTTGCCGGCCTCGACAGCTTGCGCATCTGGCTCCCATCACCGTGCATGCCGGACCTCGGCCGAAGCAGGCCGTGACCCCCGGCTCGCCGCTGCAGCCCGACGACATGACCTTCCGACGTGTGGACCACCGTGCCACTGCTCAGCAGAGCACCACCAAGGTCAGCGCGAAGTGCCCCCTTCCAGAGCAGGTGGAACAGGACAGGCAGGACGCGCAGAACGTTCCCCGCCGCTTCGGCTCCTGCCCGCAGTTCCTGAGACTGCCGGAAAACCTCCACCAGACGCTCGGCGATGTCGCTCTCACGGCCGCACCGGCCGTGCCGGTAGCGGGCCAGCCACCGCACGTTCGCCATGAACACCGGATCCGGAACACCGACGTGCGCGTACTCCCAGCCCACCGCCGAACAGGCCCGCTCAGTAGCGGCGAACGCTTCCGCGGTGCGCTCGTCGACATCGTCCTCGGCGCGGACATCGACCACCCGGGCACGTCCGTCGGCCAGCCGTACGAAGTAGTCGGGCGCATGCCGCCGCTTCGCTTCCGCGTCGCGCCAGTGAAGCCAGAACGGCTGTGAGGCGATCCCCACCACATCTGGGACGAAGTCCAGCAGGATCAGCCGGTCCCGCTCCAGCCACGACTCGTAGCCCACATGACTGCCCGTAGTCACCGTGTAATACCAGCCCGCGAAGCCGCGGCCACCCTTGTTCCACCGGAACCCGCGTACAGGCGCTACGTCCTCGAACCCGACATCCCACCCGGATCCCAGCGCAATGCGTCGACGCCGACCGCTGTCGAAGAAGTCAAGGTCAAAGGCGCTCAGCGCAGGATCGCCGTAAGCGCCTACCGGTTCCCCCACCGTCTCCCCAGACAGTCAGCCTCAAACGATCACTCAACCTTCGGTGAGAAAACCTAGCGGTCACCAACCTTCGATGACAACGCTCAACCTTCGCTGCGAGAGGTCATCAGGTGTGAGACAGGGCCTGCGCCCACGTCCGACCCAGACCAGGAAGTTAATTCTATAGGGGTAAAGAAACGGGTTAAATAAATAGGGTAAAGACTGCTAGAGTGGGGGCGCGAAAGGAGTTCGACATGGCGTCCGAGGAAGAGCTGTTCGCAAACATCGACGCTCTGCTGGAGGAGGAGCCGCAGCTCCCGCCCCCGGCAGAACGCGCCCGCCTTCGCGAGGCCGCTGGCATCACCCAGGCCCGCCTGGCGGTCGCGTTGAAGACGTCGACACAGACGGTGAAGAACTATGAGAACGGCCGATCCGAGCCGAAGTCGCCGCGCCTGGAGGCGTACCAGCGGCTACTGAAGGGGTGGGCTGCCAAGTACCCCGCGCACGGCACCCCCGCCGCCCCGGCAGCTCCGGCTCCCGTGCCGCAGCCGGTGGCACCGGAGACGTTCACGGGCCCGGCCGCGCCCGAGGCGAAGGCCTCCGCGCCGGTGGAGGATCCCGCCGTCCCGGCCGCGCCCGAGCGTCCGGCCGCGCGCCCGGCGACGTCGTCGCGGCGCCCGGCGGCAAAGAAGGCGGTGAAGCCCGCGACCGACTCGCGGTTCCCGCACGGGCCGCTCGCGGTGCTGGACGGTGACGGCTCCGCGTACGGCGTCAACGGCCTGGTGCTCGACTGCCCGGCGACCACGATCCCGGAGCTGGTGGAGTGGACGCTGCGCGAGTCGGGTCTCGGTGCGCCGAAGCTCAACCGCTACGGCAAGGACTCCGACCCGCTGATCGTCCTCACGGCGACGGCCGCGGTGAAGCTCGGGCTGCCCGAGCGCCTGGAGGGCCACGAGCAGCGCCGCTCCCTGCGCCTGCCGGAGGACCACCCAGTCGTCAAGCAGGTGGCGAAGGCCAAGTGGCAGCTCACGCAGCGCGGGTTCGGCCCGTGGGCGCGGATCTACCGCAAGGCGCAGGGACGTGACCGGCAGTGCGTGCAGCTGGCGATCCTGTCGTGGGACGCCCTCGATGAGCGGTCCTGGCCCGGCGTCGCCGAGATGGAGCCGGCCGACATCGCCCGCGTCCTCGGGGTGTACGCCCAGCGGGTCATCACCCCGCGCGGGTCGACGGCCGTGTCCGGGCTGGAGCTGATGACGGCGCTGCGCCCGCCGACGAAGGCCGTGCGGGACGAGGAGACCGGGAACTGGGTGTCCGGCTACAACCCGGGCAGCTTGGGGACGGAGCCGATGGACCCGGCGCCGCCGGAGGCCACCCCGGAGCACCCCGTGGTCGTGAACAGCGGTTGGACCGGCGGGTTCCTGAACGAAGAGGCGTACCAGTGGGTGCGGTCGGTGGACACGCTCACCGATGAGGAGTGCACGCTGCCCTTCGCGGTGGGCCTCGACTTGAACACGGCGTTCCTCGCCGCTGCGGCCCGCCTGGTCGTCGGCCTGTCCGCGCCCGACCACTTCCACGCCCCGAAGTTCAACCCGAAGATCCCCGGCTCCTGGCTGGTCGACCTCAGCCACATCGAGCTGGACCCGCGCCTGCCGAGCCCTTTCACCCCGGACGGCAGCCGCCCGACCGGCCCGGCCTGGTACCAGACACACACCGTCGCCTACGCCCAGGAGCTCGGCTACGACGTCCACCCGATCGAGGCGTACCTGCGCCGCGAGACAGGCGCGTACCTCGACCCGTGGCACGACCGCCTCAAGACCGCCTACGTCGACACCCTCGCCGACCTCGGCGTCACCCGGGATCTGGACGACCGCGCCTTTCTCGCGGCGATGGAGCAGCACAAGCAGGTCGACCCGGCCCTGGCCGCCGTCCTCGCGGCCATCAAGGCGACGGTCAAGGGCGGCGTCGGCAAGCTGCGCGAGCGCCCGCAGGGCAAGCACTACAAGGAGGGGGAGCGGTGGCCGGCCCTGGAGCGGCCGACCTGGCGCCCCGACATCCGTGCCGCCGTCATCAGCAAGGCCCGGGTGAACATGCACCGCAAGCTGCTGAACATGTCGCGGATGACCGGGCTGTTCCCGCTCGCTGTGCTGTCCGACTGCGTCGTCTACCCGAGCCCCGGCGACAGCCCGCTCGACTTCCTCCCTTACGCCGCCTCGGGCAAGCCGCAGCCCGGCGGGTTCCGCCTCGGGCCCACGCCCGGCCTGGCGAAGCTGGAGGGCGTCCAGTCGATGCTGTGGGCGGTCGACCTGATGGAGAAGGGCCTCAACCCGGCCCGCCACATCAAGGGCGGCGACGCCGTCCTGGACGAAGGGGAGTAACGGTGGGCGAAATCGACGACGCGATCGAGCGCGCCGACCGGGAAGCTTTCACCCGGGAGCCGCCCAAGACGCTGAAGGGCCAGATCGGCTTCTTGATGAAGCAGCTCAAGACGACCCGGGCCGTCGCGGCGGAACTCGGGGTGAGCCAGCGGTCGGTGGAGCGTTACCGCAAGGGCGAGCGCAAGCACCCGCCGAAAGACATCGCGGCGAGGATCGACGCAGCCGTGCGGTCCCGTTGGCAGCCCCAGGTCCGCAAGCGCCGGCGCAAGCAGGCCGCCGCCACCCGAGGGATCACGGTGGAGACGAGAGCCCGGTTCGGCTACACAGCCCCGGTCGGCACGACCGACGACGGACGGTTCCGGCGCCTTACCGTGCACCTCCCTCCTGGGTACGCGCAGCGCCTCTTCGACGCCCGCGACGCTGGGGCCAGCGACCAGGAGATGCGTGGGATCATCGCCGAAGGTTTCAAAGAGGTCTATTTCCAGGACAGTGGTGCCCGCGCCATGGGCCTGTCGGACGTGGCCATCAATGACATTGACTACCTGGATATCGACTACTGATAGGAACTGCAGGCGCGAAGCGCCTGGGGCATACCTGCTGTCCGCAGATATGCCCCCCAGTCTCTCCTGTCGAGCCTTAAGTGTTGTCGTTCTTGAAACGCCGTTCCTTGTACGCCTTGGCCACTTCGACCGCCAGCGCGAACAGTGAGGGAGAAATGCCGATCAATTCTTTTGTTATTTCCCAGAGGGTCATTCCCTTTACCCCTTTGCTTTAATTTCAGTCCCTCTAGGTTCTCGTGAGATAGGGGTGAAATTAAAGCAAAGGTTCGTGGTGCTGGATTCCATTTAAGGCGAGCGCCTCCGCCGAGACAGGAACGCGATGTTGCTTTGTTTTGCAGCGGTTGGTGCGTAGTTGTACAGGCGGGGTTCAGTTGTGACTTTGGGCGTGTGCCTGGAGAGTCGTGGAGTGCAGTGGCCATGGCTGAGGCGCTGGTTTGAGGCGACGCCAGTCGTAGGGAGGGTGACCGAGCTTGAGGTGTCGACGGTCGTAGATGTTGGCCACGACCCAGACGAACAGGCAGCCGGCCATGAGCGCCTTGGCCCCTACGCCTGCGGCGCCGGCAGGAGCGGTCATGCCTGCCACAGTTGTAGCGGTCACGACATATCCCAGCGCGGGGTACACCACCATTTGGTGCCAGATTTTGGTGGGAGACCATGCTTGGGTACGCGTATACGTACCGGCCTTCAGCTCGGCGTTCCACTGCCAGACCCCGAAGGCCAACCAGCACGCCATGAGGATCACAGGCACCGGTCCCGCAGTGAAGCGCAGGACGGGAGCCTGCGGAGACGCTCCGCTCAGTGTCACGCCCACCGCTGCAGCGACGGCCAGTAGCGGGTCACCGTAGTAGAAGGCGACGAACTCGCGACTGCCCTTCATGACACGTCGTTCCAGCGAGAGGGCTAGGACTGCCGGGATGCCCGGGCTAATGGCAAAGGCCATCAAGAAGGTCGCCAGGGGGCCGTGGTTCATGGGTTCGCCGACGTACGGCAGCCAAGCGCTCATGTGCGCTTCCTGCGGTGTGCGTCACCCGCGCGGGCGCCGGCGCTGCGCCGCGGGGCCGGGTCCCAGGCCAGGCGAACCAGCCTCTCCACGTCGTTGTCCCTGAAGAACTTCTCGTGCGGGCGGGCGAATCGACAGACCTCTAGGAGGTTGGCCTGCCGTCCCCCCTCGGGCGTCGGCGGAGCGATGGGGAGATCGAGCATCTCGTGATGCAGGTTGGCAATGACCTGTTGGCGATCAGCGATGAAGCTGGAGACGGTGCGGGGGGAGACATTGGCCGCTTTCGCAACCAGCGAGAGCGTGCTGTGAGTGGACAATGCGCGCCACAGAGCCAGGTCGGAGCTACGTGTGATGAGCTGTCGAAGGTAAGACATGCCGTTGCGGGGTGGCCGGTAGCGTTGGGCGGCCTTATCGTGCGGCCGATTGCCCTGTGCGATCGCTGTTACCACGCGATGAACCTCCAGGTCTCCTGCATGCTTCGAAAGGAAAGTGCAGGTCTGGGGGAAAAATTCAAATGCGGCAAGTATATAAAGAAGCCTGTTCACTTCCGCGTCTGCACAATAAACCACGCTGGGGATATCGTATTTTTCAAGCGTTTCGAGGGCCGCCAGGCCTGATTCTGACGAATTAGCCCCGTAGTCGATGTCCACGAAAGCCAGTTGGTAGTCGGAGTCGTTGGCCAGCAGATCTTTCAAGTGGGCCGGCCTCATGACGCCTGTGACTTCGTGGCCGTCCGTCTCGGTGGCACGGGCGACACCCGACTGGAGCGTGACGATGTCGTCCACGACGAGGATGCGCATCTCTAGCTCTCCTTATGCAGTGCGGGCATGGCGCCGTCGCGTGATGGCGAGGCGGGCATCAGTTGAGTGGCGGATCGCCAGCACGCGCGCACCAAGGTTCCGGTGCTGTCCCCCGCTGGGGTGGCGAAGGTTAGTTCTCCGCCGAAGCGACGCAGTTCCTTGGCCATGACGGACAGACTGGTTTTGGGATCCCTCAGGACGTCGTGGGGCATGCCGCAGCCGTCGTCGCGGACAAGGACCTCCACCCTGATGGCCTGGGGGTCGTCGTGTCGGTAGCGCACGGTGCATGCGACCTGTTTGGCGCCAGCTTTGAGTGCATTGGTCACAAGATCAGAGATGAGGCGGCGCGTCAGCTGTCGGTCGGCATCTCCCATGGTCAGGGAATGCGCTTCGGGGTTCAGAGTGCACCGTCGACGCAATTCCAGGGGGAGGATCGCTACCGCGGCGTCCCAGAGTTCTCCCAGGGGTGGCGGGGAGTCCGAGGAGACCGATGCCGTCCCCCGGGATGTACGGATCGACTCTTCCATCTGCACAAGGGTGTTGCGCAGCAGCGAGCGCACCTCGTTGCGCTTGTAGTGAGGGCTCTCCAGAGCGTTGAGGATGCTGCCGACGGCGTTCTTGCCCACGCTGTGGAGCTCGCCCGCTTCCCGAATCCGTGCAGCCTGTTCGGCATCGGCAACCGTTTCGGCCGAGGCGAGCAAGACCTGGTCGAAGACGAGCCAGGTCAGGCGGAGCGAAAGGATGCTCAGTACAAGGACGATGCGGAGGGTTAGGGGGACCGCCGCCAGGGACGGTGTCCAGGCAGGAAGGAACATCAGGGCCATCAGCAGGGCGACGCCGGGAGGGACAGCGTGACGCAGCCAGTTCAGGACAGGCGAGGGAGGGCCTGCGCTTTGTTCCGCGCCGAAGGTGATCTCCTTCTGCGGGGCGTAGTAGCCCGGGTCGAGTATGACGTTCAAGAAGACGGACCACGTGAAAACGGCCACTGCGACGAGAGCGACTGCCAGTTCCTGGGGTGAGAACCCGGTGACGGCCCACCAACCTCCGTAGAGAGTGCTGGCGAGCAGGATGCCGCCCCCCTCAAGAATCCCAGGCAAATCGAATGTGGCTCGACCGCGCGTGCCGTCGAGGTGGGCGGCCACCCGGTCTAAGGCCGGCACCGATTCAAGGTGTTCAAGCAGAGCCGGCCGGGCGTGCACATGCGCCAGGACACTGCCCATGGTCACTGGAAGCAGTTGCAGGAAGACTCGCGCTTGGTCCTGTGGATCGCAGAGCAGCGCAACGATCCACAGGACGGCGACGCACCCCAGCCTCAGCCAGGAGGTGATGCGGTGAAGGGCGTCCAGAGCGCGAAGCGCCGTCGCCCAGACAACTTCTTGCCGCTCAATCTTCATCGCACCCCCCAGAGGCTTGGCCCGTCAACACGTGCAAGTCTCCACATGCGGCCACGCGAGGGGGAGCAATACATCGCAATCCTTGTGACATCTCATCGCACGCAGTGATGGCGTAGAACGCAGAGCTGTGTCATACTGAGTGGGCGGACCCGGCCCATGTACTTGGGGAAACCGGGTCTAGCTTATTTTTGGGGTCCGGAGCCGTGGTCTCTCTGCCGTCCGAGAGAACTCATCCTCCCGCGCATGACCGCAGCCAGCAGGCAAGACTCGGGACTGCTACAAGTGCAGCGGTACGTCAGCGGCAGGCAGGTGACGCCCCCACCAATCCCACATGAACTTTTTGCCTGCATGCTTCAGAGTGGCCTGATAAGCGGTGTAAGCCAGCAGGTCAGCGACCTGGACCGGCTGGTTGGTGTCAGAGGCTGCGAACCAGGGATCTTCCACGATGTGCCTGGTGGCTAGCTTCAGCTTCCGATGCTCACGCTGATAGGACAGGTCCGAGCCATCGCCGTCCATCACAATGATGCCGTGGTCACCGGAACCAGCGAGCTGTCGATCAAGATGATGAAGAGTCGCTGTGTACACCGCGGCCCGTTCCTCACCGTACGCTGCTCCCTTCTTGTCAGTGCACCGGTACACGGCCCCGGCCCGGGCACTAGGCATGTACGCCAGCTGAGCAAGCGCCTGCTGAGCCACCACGCGCCGATTTTCCTTTGACCGGTTCCACCTCGCGTCAGTCGAAGGTCGGTCACGACCGTTGATGAACTTCGTCGAGTGGATCTCGAAGTCCGCTGGGATGCCGGTGTCGCGGTACAACTTCTTGCGGAAGTCCAGCCAACAGCGCAGAGCTCTGCTCCAGTAGACGATGTCTATCTCCAGCCAGCCGTAGACGATGAATCCGGTGTCAACCGTGCCCGAGTCGTCTAGGTAGAAAATTCTAGTTGCCACAGTCCCAAACTTAGCCACGTGAGGGACCTTCAACAGCCGGAATGGCAGGATTGCCTCGGGCAGGAGTGGTGTGACCTCGTCCATTGCGCGAAGGCCGTCGTGCAGGTGCTTGATGTCGCCGCCGACCCCGTGGACCGCTACCGTTCGCGGTGCCCGCAAGCATGCCCGCGCGGATGTCGCCGCGAAGATCGACGACGTGGTGCGCTCCCATTGGCAGCCGCAGGTGCGCAAGCAGGCCGCCGCCACCGGCATCACGGGGGAGACCCGGGCCCCGTTCGGCTACACCGCGCCGGTCGGCACGACCGACGACGGACGGTTCCGGCGACTTCCCGTGCACCTTCCCCCGGAGTACGCCCGCCGCCTGTTCGAGGCCCGCGACGCGGGTGCCAGCGACCAGCAGATGCGCGGAATCATCGCCGAAGGGTTTAAGGAAGTGTATTTCCAGGACGGTGGCGGTCGCGCTATGGGACTGTCGGAGGTGGAAATCAACGACATCGACTACCTCGATCTGGACTACTAAATTCGGAGCCCTTTATGGCGAGCATCAACTACCCGTACCCGTACCCGGACCCGAAGAACGAAGCCGAACGCGCGGCGAACCGCCAGGCCGCTGACGACTACCAGCGCCAGGAGGAGGAAGGCCACAACTTCCTCGACTGGGAGAGGGAGCTGGAATGGCGCTGACGGAACTCGAAGCCCTCGCGGCCCGCGTGCGCTTCGACCTCGCGAGCGCCGGCTTCACCTCGGTGGCGCCCGGCCACGAGGACGACCCCGAAGGCGGCCTCCTCGTCTCCGTCTTCGAGGACCTGGACCACGTGCACGTCAGCTGGGGCATGCACGACCGGCTCCACGAGGCCGCGACCGACATGCAGGACGCCGGCCGCCAGAGCGAGGACGTGGTCATCCGCTACGAGACCACCCGCGCCACGATGCACCTCGCCCTCGGCAGCATCCTCAACGCCTTCGGCTACCACACCAGGCCGCACGCCCTCGGCTTCGGCCACATCATCCGGCCCACCACCCAGTAGGAGGGGATCTGTCCATGCCCGCATCCACGGCCACCCGGCGCGCGTACCGTGAGGAGACGACCCGCCGGGAGGACCAGATGAGCGCGCAGCCCGACCACGCACCCGTCACGCCGTACGCCCCCGCGCCCGGGGCGCCGGCCGAACTCCTCGCCCAGCTGCGCGCCGACCGGCGCGCGGACACCTGGGTACCGGCCTTCGAGCGGGAGTGGGCGGCCGCCCTCGAGGAATCGCGGCGCACGTTCTCCCTCGCACCGCTGTACGAGGTCGTCCAGGAGTGGCAGGGCCGTCTCGCCTCCGCCCCGGCCGTCGACGCGTTCGTCGCCTCCGGCTACGACGACAGCGAGTTCATCGACATGGCGGAGCTTCGCGGGCGGCGCCGGTGACCCAACAGCCGTACGCGGTCCGCTTCTCCGCCCCGGCCGCGAAGGTCCTCGCCACCCTGCCCGAGCACGTCGAAGACATGGTGTGGGACGTCCTGGACGCCGCCGCCGGCGACCCGTGGGGCTTTCGGCAGTGGAACACGGAGGACCCCGAGGGCGAGGACGTCCGGCACGCCTCCGTCGGCCAGCTCTCCCTCACCTACTGGGTGAACCGCCCCATGCGACGCCTGTCCGTCCTCACCATCACCTGGCTCGGATAGCCACCCAGTGGCAACGCCCTGACCCCGGCATCGCAACTGCCGGGGTCAGGTCGTTTCGCATCGTAGCCATCTGCGTCCTGCATGGCCTGCCACTGCCGTTCCGCCGCTCTACGCCCAAGGCGAGGCGGTGATCTGCATGTTGTTCCTGCCGAGCTGCCATCGGCCGGGTGCTGCCTGATGGAAGGCGGGGAAGCGGTGCAGGAGCCGCCCCAGTCCGTCCATCTGCCGGCGGTGCGGTTCCTGAACCGCGGCGGGGAGCGCGGCGAGGATGTCGGTCCGGGTCATTGGCTCGGGCGCGCGGGCGAGCAGGCGAGCGACCTGCGAGAGCACGTCGTCCCCAGCGGCGCCGCGCTGCGCCTGAGCCCAGTCGCGCCCGTGCACCTCATGCTGGACGAACGGCTCGCCCAGGATCTTGAAGGCCTCCGTGCCGAACCGGGCAAGCTTCGCGCGAGTATCGCTGGAGAACCGGCTGCGGTTGAGGTACGCATAGGAGCCGACGGCGGCAACCGCCACGGTGGCAGCCACCGGGTGGGCTCGGGCCAGCCGTACGGCTCCGGCCAGACCATATCCGGCTCCCACGATCGTGCTGGTACTGCCCTGCATGCCCGCCTCCGCCTTGCCAATCCTCCCCAGCACAGCCCGGATCGCTTCCCAGTTCGGGACGGCGGCGCCCTGGCGGATCAGGTCACGGTCGGCGGCCAGCAGGACCACGGGGGCGAGTACGCCGGCGAGCTGGAGGATGCCGACGTCGCTGAGGTCCTCGTGGGCGAGCTTGTGGGCGGCCGCCGTCATGGGAAGCCCGTTCACGTCTACGACGTGCAGCAGCGGCACGTACTGCTGCCACCACAGCCGCTCCGCCTGGGCGAGATCGAAGGTACCGCCCTCGCGCTTGCGGTCGGCCAGCACACGAGGGACTTCCGCCCATACGTAGTGAGGGATGAACCCGCGCAGCGTCCCGTGCCGCATCCCGGCGAGGATCGAGGACGGCTGGCCGCGCTTCAGGGCCGCGGTGACGTCCGATGTGAGCACCGAGGTGTCGAAGACTCCGAGCCGGAAGCCGCCGCCGGTCAACGGCACGGGATAGGCGCTGCTGTACATGACGTGAGCGTAGGCCTCCAACAGGTCCTTGATGCAGGGGTTTTCCCCGGCGGCAGGACTTGGCGGGGCCGGGGATGTCAGTGGGGTGGGCCATCACCGGTGTATGCCGCAGAAGGAGCTCCTCCCACCGACCCCGGGGGCGAAGGTGCTCGCCGCGCTGCCCGAGCACGCGGAGCAGATGATCTGGGGCGTCCTGGGCGCCGAGGCTGATGAGATGGCTGGCTGCGTCCAGCGATGCCTGCAAAGGCTGACGCACCAAATGTCGTGAGGGTGACCCGATTGTCAGACCCCTCTGGCAGGCTGACTGACACGTCGTAACGGCGCTGTTACGAGAGGGGTTTCGCGTTGCCCGAAGACTTCCGTGACTCACGTCGGTCATTCAACTCGAGTGAGCGAGTGGCGCTCTTTCTCGCCGCTGGGGGCAAGTGCGGAGCCTGTGGCTCCCCCCTGTTGCCCGGATGGCACGCCGACCACAAACAGGCGTGGACGCATGGCGGCCCTACCGACGTAGTCAACGGCCAGGCTCTGTGCCCGGCATGCAACCTGAGCAAGGGAGACCGATCCATGGGTTGGACTGGGCCGAGCCTGCGTGGCTGGCAGCGCGAAGCACTGGATGCCTACCTCGGCTCCAACTCGGACGACTTCTTGACCGTCGCAACGCCCGGAGCCGGCAAGACGACCTTCGCTCTCCGTGTGGCCCACGAGCTGCTGACAGCTGGCGTCATCACGCGCGTGATCGTCGTCGTCCCCACCGAGCATCTCAAGGTCCAGTGGGCCGACAACGCACACAAATGCGGCATCGCCCTCGATCCGTCCACGAAGAACGCGGACGGACTCGAGAACCCCTCCGACTACAAGGGCGCTGTCCTGACCTATGCGCAGGTCGCCTCGACTCCGGATCTTCACCGTCTGGGCTGCGGCCAACGGCCGACCTTGGTCATCCTCGACGAGATTCACCACGCCGGTGACGAGAAGGCGTGGGGCGCTGCGGTGCAGACGGCCTTCGGCCCTGCGCGCCGACGGCTGGCGATGTCAGGCACACCGTTCCGCTCGGACAACAACCCCATCCCATTCGTGCAGTATGGCGAAGACGGAAAGTCCCAGGCCGACTACTCCTACGGGTACGGACGGGCGATCCGCGACGGCGTCTGCCGCCAGGTCGACTTCCACTTCTACGACGGCGAGATGAAGTGGCAGGGCTCAGACCACGTCACCTCCAGCGCGAACCTGTCGGCGGAGCTCCAACGAAGCGATGCATCGGCCGCCCTTGAAACTGCTTTGGACCCAGGCACCGGCTGGATGCGCAAGCTGCTCGGGCACGCCGACAACGCCCTCCGACAACTGCGCACCGAAGTCCCCAAGGCTGGGGGACTGGTCATCGCCTATCGAGGCTCGCAGGCACGGGCGTACGCGCAAATGCTCTTCGAGATCACCGGTGAAAGGCCCACGGTCGTCCTCAGTGAGGACGGCCCTGAAGCGAACGCCGGCATCGAAGCCTTCGCCCAGAGCACTGCTCGCTGGCTGGTGGCAGTGCGCATGGTCTCCGAAGGCGTCGACGTACCGCGTCTCGCCGTGGGCGTCTACGCAACCCAGACCAAGACCGAGATGTTCTTCCGCCAGGCCGTAGGCCGGTTCGTGCGTCGAAAGAAGGACGAAGAACACCCCGCCCTCATCTTCGCCCCGGCGATCGCTCCCCTGCGGGTTCTGGCAGCCCAGGTGGAGAAGGAGATCCAGCACGAGCTCAAGCTGGAGGAAGAGGAGTTCGAGAAGGAGCAGGGAGAGGAGTCAAACGGGCAACAGACCTTCGAGCTGTTCGCCAGGATTCCGATCGCTGCCTCCGAGCCGACGTTCGACCGGGCCATCCATGGTGGTGAGGAGTACACGCCCGAGGAACACGAGTACGCACAGCGCATGCTGCAGCAGTACTCCTTCCCCTCCAGCGCCTTGCCCTCCCTGCGCCAGATGGTCAGGGAACAGCTCGGAGTCCCCCAAGCGCGCGTCACCATTGAGACTCCGGCGCCCGCAAAGGACGCCAACGCAGGTACCCCCGCGTTCCGGCTCCGCAAGCTGAAGCGGGACGAGGTGAGCCGCCTCGCACGCCGAATCAGCATCGTGGCGGGTCTTGAGCATGCGGTTGTACAAGGCAGGATCAACGAGGCGATGGGCGTCCGCAAGCGCGCGGATGCCAGTATCAAGCAGCTCGAGACCGGTGCCGCCTTCGCTCACCGGTGGCTGAAGGAGATCACGTGACCGATTCCAGCCCGCTCCGGGCCCGCGGAAGCCTCATCGACGCGCTCTCGTCGACTGTGGACCGGGGCGGGCACGGCCTGAAGCACACACCGCCCCTTCTGAGTCGTGTGCTGGAAGAAGGGGCCTGGCAGGAGTTCGAGACCGTCCGCGGTGAAGTCGTGCAGCACACGGACTTCGTCGACTTCGTGACGACTCCGCCTCTGAAAGGACTGGGCGCGACAGTCGACCTGGTACGGCGGATGGTCGCTGATGACCCAGCCGCCCTCGACCTGCTCGACCGCGCCCTAGGAGGCGAGAAAACCTCTCGCGATCCCGACCCCCACAGCAGTGAAGCAACGCCTCCCAGCGCCAAGCAGGCAGCCGCACTACGGCGCCTACAGAAGGACGCGCCAGAACTCCATGCCCGGGTCCTGGCTGGAGAGCTGAGCGCGCACGCAGCCATGGTCCAGGGAGGCTTCCGGGCTCGCACGATCAGCGTGCCGGTGTCCAAGCCAGAGTCAGCAGCGCGGGCACTCAGAAAGAATCTCAAACCGGAAGAACTCGCACATCTCATCAAGCTGCTCAGCGAAGAGGAACCAGCAGAATGACGCTGTCGCTCTGCTAGGCCCCGACCCCGGCATTGCAGTTGCTGGGTCGGGGCGTTTCGCATCGTCGACGGCCGTCCAGCGGTAGTCACCGGGCGGCAACTGGCAGTCATCAGCGGCTGCGGGGCCGTTCGGCACCGAGCTGGACCTCGCGCAGGCACTCACGGCAGTCCGGCAGGCCGTCCACGACACGGCCCTCCTGCGTCGACCAGCTGAAGCCGCACAGCGCCTTCGGCCGGGGGCGCCGGGGATCGCCGGAGGCGGCGTGGGAACCGTAGCCCGGCACGTTCCACACGACCGGCGTCCCACCGTCGTACGGAGCGCCCGTGGGCCAGGTGTAGGCGGCCTCGGTCGTGGTGCAGCGCATCCGCAGATCGGGGCCCTCCCAGCGGTCACCCCGCCGGGCCGCGGCCGCCGCGTCGACGGCGTCGGCCAGGCGCTCGAAGGACAGGTCGTAGTCCGTCATGTGGCTCCAGCTCCCCGGCTCCTGCTTCGCGACCAGGGCGCGGAACTCCAGCAGCAGCCGTTCCAGGTCGTGCCGCCCGACCCGCAGGGTGTCGCTCTCCTCGTCGTACGCGTCGTCAGGGGTGATCTTCACGGGCATCGCACTGCTCCTTGTTCACGCACACTGGTGGGCTGAGTGTGCTGGGGCCGAGGGCATCCCCGCAGCCACCGCACCCCGTGTCACGCTGTGAGGCCTATGAGCCTCACAGCCTGTTTCCCCGGTAGACGGCGGTGAGCTGTGAGGGTGTGAGGTGGAGCTCGCGCGCCACGCTCCCGCGCGCCCTGGTGGAGCCCGCCAGCGCGCAGGACGATGGAATCGTGGGCAGGCACAACGAGGACCAGGAGCACGGCGCCGAACCAGCGCGGCCGGCGCTGACCGCGTCCCGCGCCCGGGAGATGACGGCCAGGCTGCGCGAGGCGATGGACGACGTCCGGCGCTCCGTGGCGGTGCTCGCTGCCCGGGTCCGCGACGCGCACGCCGCCCGCGTCTGGGTGCCGCTCGGGCACGGCAGCTGGGAGTCGTACTGCGCCGTGGAGTTGGCATCAGCCGCGCGCAGGCGTACCGGCTGCTCGACGTCGCCCGCTCCCTCACCGCCATCCACGGCGCGGTCACCGCCGGCACCGAGACGTCTCGCACGCGAGACAGCGCCCCAGACGGCGCGGCCGCGCTCGACTACGGCCTGTCCCAGCGCGCCCTGATCGCCGTCTCCGGCCGTAGCGGTGACGTCGCGGAGCTGATCATCCGCCGACTCGGCGCGCTCGCTCACAGCGGTCTCCAGGCCCTCGATGAGGCCACGGTGCGCGCGGTGGTCCGCCAGGCCGTCCGTGACACCCGAACCGCGCCGCCCCCGCCACCCGCCGTCCCGTCGGCGGACCCGACCGTCGCCGCGCTGCGCCGCGTCGTCGAGGAACTCGCCGCCAGCACCCACGCGATCGGCGAGCTGATGCTCGAAGTCGCGCCGGCCTACCTGTCCGACACCGAGGCGGCCGACGTCCTCGCCCTGCTCTGTGAGGAGATCGGTGAGCCCCTCGAGCACGGCCTCGCCGCCCGCCGCTATGCCATATCCGGTGACCGCCGCGCCCTGCACGGCACCGTCCTCTGACCGCCGCCGCTCGCGGACACCGGCTCCTGCTGTGAGTCACACACGCTGTCTTCCCTGGGGGGCGCGGGGTCCTGTGAGGTTGTCACGTGTGAGGCGAGGGCCCGCGGCAGGGACCTGGTGGTGGCCGTCGGATGCCAGCAGGGCGGGGTCGTGGATGCAGCGCAGCACTTACATGGGCCGCGTAGAACAAGACTGCTGCATAGGTCGAAGGCGGCCCAGGGATGGTGTAGCGGATGGCGCCGGGGTGTTCTGCTGCTCCAGAACGATCCGGGGTAGTCAGTGCTACCGGCCGCGCTGCGGACCCAGCCGGGGACGACGACGGCGCCCTCCCCGTCGGGGCGCCGTGACGGTGCGAGGGTACGGCGGCGATTCAGCCGGCTAGCCGGAGGTTGGGCCGGACCTCGGGGGCGAGGACATCCGCACGCACTGGGTGAACCGGCTCCTGCTCCGCCTGTCGGTCCTGACCATCGCCTGGCTCGGATAGCCCCGGTGCAAGCGCTCGACCCCGGCATGTAGCGGCCAGGGACGGGACGTCGCCAGCGTGAGGGGAACGCGGTCAGCGACCGTAGTAGCCGACACCGAACCCGTTGATCCGGGACGAACCGGATTGCCGGAATTCCTTATGATCACCCGGCATCTGTTGGATTGTCAGTGCCTGGCTCTACCTTCGAAGGGAAGTCCTCCCAAGCGAAGGCGGTGCACGTTGGCGAACGGCGTCTGGCACGAGGAACTCCAGCAAGTCCTCGCACTCGACAAAGACGACCTCGGTCTCCCCCGCGACAGCAGACACCTCGTGCCCGACCTGATCGACGCGCTGCTCCGCCCGATCGCCGAACGCGACCGGTTCCTGCTGCAGTGCGTCGAAAGCCAGGCGGGCCGCGTGTGCAAGGCAGAGGAGAACGGCGTGCAGAGCCGTTTCATGTACGTCCGGAAGCATCGCGGACCCGATGGCCTGGTGCGCTTGCGGGCGGCGCACCTGCCCACGTCCCACGAGATGACGCCAGAGGAGAGCGACCGGCACAAGGCCATGAAGGAGTTCGTGGCCCGGACCTGTGACGCGGCTGGCATCCGGTACGACGTGGAGAAGGCGACCAAGTTCCGAACGTCCCGGCCGGACGTGACCGTCATCGGCGATGGAGGGCTGAACCTGGGATGCGAGGCGCAGTACTACAACGCCAGCTCCGGGACGGTTCTACGCCGGTCCCGAGCACACGCCAGCGCCGGGCTCACCGCCAACTGGATCACCGACAACGACAAGTTCCACCTCGTCGACCGAGCGAACTGGATGCTGACCCGGCCGGCAACGTGGCGGCAGATCAGCAATGCCACCGATCTTGCCCTGATGGGCGGCTACCGCGTCCTCGTCGAGTGGGCCTGCACAGCGGCGGCTGAGCGTCCATGCCCCGACGGGCTGGCGAAGACCGGCTGCGGCCGGGTGCACCTGCAGTGGGACACCCCCCGGCGGCTGGACGACGAAGGTACGGGCTGGACCGGGGAAGCCGGAAACACCCGGGGCGTCACCGTCGGCCAGACGCTGATCGGCGCGGCCACCGGAACCGTGGTGCCGCTCTTCATTCCCTCACAACGCAGCCCGCGGGCTGGGACATACATGTGGGTGCCTGCCCGGGACCGGGCCACGTGGTCCGGGTACCGGCCGATCGAAGAGCCGCCAGCCGAGGGAGTCATCGAACCTGGCGACGCGATCCACTTCTCCGGTGAGCAGGCGGAGCTGTCCTGCCGATTCGGAGAGGAAAAGTGGACGCCAAGCGCACCGCTGCCCCGACGCGGCCTCGCGCAGCTCTCCATCACCGTCGACAGGCCCCAGCCTCCCGTGCGCCCAGCCGCGGCGGAGCTCGCGCCGCAGTGTGCCCCGCCGGTCCTCCGCCAGCCGCAGCCTGGGGAAGGCGAGACCGAGGTTCTTCGGCGTGACCAGACGGCGCAGCCCGCCGTCCCGACCTTGGCTGCAGAGCCGGGCAGTGCTCCCGCTGCAGAGGACCGGCAAGCCCCTCAGGACGCGCCCGGTACAGGCGCGTCGAACACCGAACCAGATTCGAACACGCGTATCGTTTCGGTCATGGCTGAGACGTCCTTTCCCAGCGACCTGCTCGCCGCCCGGACCCGCCTGAACCAGGCCACCGCGGAGCTGTCGGCGCTGCTGCGATCCCTGCCCTGGTCGGTGGAACCCGCAGAGGGCTGGCCCGGCATCGAACACCCTCATACCGGCGAGGTCACCGGAGGCCGGGAGCCCAGCCCGGGATGGACCAACGAGCAGAAGGCCGCCGTCACCCGACTGCGCCAGGAGTGCCTCGAACTGTCCGCAACCATCGTCACCCACTCGTACTGGGATGCCTTCCAGGGCGAGGACGTGGTCAAGGAACGGATGCGCCTCAAGGCCGCCTCCCGCCCGATGACCACAGCGGGCCTGAGCCCGGCCGCCTGAGCCGCACGGCGGGGGCACGCCCTATATCCACCCACCCCCGGGGAGGGGAGCGCCACAACCGCGATCCGTCGGCAACCCTGGCGCAGGGCGGCACTTCATGCCCGTGAACCGCAGCTGCCCGGTGCGGCAGCGCCTGGGGATCAACCGGGTTCGGGGAGGCGAGGGAGTTGAACGACGCGACGCGCACGCCGCCCGCGTCTGGCTCCCCCTCGGGCACCCGAGCTGGGAGTGGTACTGCGCCGCGGAGTTCGGCATCAGCCGCGCCCAGGCGTACCGGCTCCTGGACGTCGCCCGTTCCCTCGCCGCGATCCACGGCGCCGTCGCGGCCGGCACCGAGACGTCACGCGAGACAGCGCCCCCCGGCCGCCGCGACCGCGCTCGACCACGGCCTGTCCCAGCGGGCCCTGATCGCCGTCTCCATCTGAGTCACGATGAGACGCGCCGGACGGGCAAGTGAATCACCGGCGCAGATGGCTGGAACAGCGCGCCGAAAGCGTGCGAAAGAGACTCGGGTACGTGGCTGGGGCGCGCCGGGGCGCTGTTACGCCAGCGGAAGCGGCTACGGCGGCTGCCTTGACGAAAAAGCTCAAACTCCCGCCAGTACTCATCCCATGCGCTCGGAGAGAGACGGCGTAGGACATGACCAGGCATCGGCTGATACTGACCGGCAGCCGAAGTGGTTGTCGACACCCGCGGGGTATCGCGGATGCCCAGGGAGGCTTTGACGGCTTCGCGCCGTGCCGTAGCGAAGTCGAGATCAGGGAAGTACTCGCTTCGTGGACTGGATGACGGCGAGATCGCGCGGCAGCTGGTGAGCGCATAGGCCTCGGTAGCCCTGTAGTTGGGATGGGCTGGGGACAGCCATGCGCGCGTGACAGCGCCTCCTTGACGGTGCGCTTCAGTGCGCAGCGCTTCGAGGCGGGAGCGCGGTTGTCCAGTGGAGCCGATCTTCACGTACGTCACACCACCAGTGATCGCGAGCACATAGACGTGTCCGGTGCCTTCCAGCGCCTGCCTGGGCACCTGTTGCGCCTTGAAGAAGTGCAATAACCAACTGCGCGGATCGTTGTGTACCAGTTCGAGCATGTCCCACCCCTTGGTTTCGGCTGTGACAGTGAATCGAAAGGGGCTGACAGCAGGTGCTGACCTGGCATTTTCCCTCGCGCGGTCAGAGTGAGCGGCGTCGGCGTGCCGTGGTTTGTTCTGCTCCTCCAGAACAAACCGGTTCACCTGGTGCTACCGGCCGCCTGCTGCTCGTGGCGGGCGAGGGGGGCGGAGCAGCTGGCGTTTGTTCTGCTCTCCTAGAACAAGCCGGTTTACCTAGTGCTACCGGATTGATCTCGGGCGGACATGAAGGAGGCGCCGCACCCGGGGGGTGCAGCGCCTGTGTGTCTTCGCGGGGCCAGGAGGCCGCTGGAGGGCCGTTCAGGGTCCTCGGTGGGGTGATCAGCCGGTGGCGGCGAGATTGGCCACCTGGGCGGCGAACCGGGCCCGTCGCTGCTCGGTGAAGCTCTCGGGGTCGGCGGCCTTGATCTCGGGCACCGCCATAACGGGGGAGGAGACCGCACCGCCGGTCAGCAGCGGGTGGAGCTGGTAGCGGCCGTCCTCGAGGCCCCAGGCGAGTCCGCACTCGCGCAGCTCCTTGAAGCCGCGGTTCACGGTCGGCTTACTCGCGCCCAGCTCGCGTGCCATCTCGTTCTGGCTGATCTCGGCGGTGCCGGTCTCCGGGTCGCTGAGGTACAGCAGCTGGTCCAGGACGCGACGGCCGGCGGTGGAGACGTCGACCAGGGCCAGGAGGCGCAAGACGTCACGAGTGATCGTGACGGGTGCCTCTGTGGGAGGGCTGGGGACGTAAGAGCTACTCACGGAGCCTCACCACTTCCGATCCGGTTGACGTGTATCGAGGATATGCCGCGCGCGGTCATGCGCTCGCCTTGCGCACGGGCCGACGCTGCCGCAGCGTGACGACCTTCTCCTTGCGGCGGGCCGACTCAGCGGCCTTCTTCTCCGCCTCACGGGCCTGGCGCCACTCGGTGGGGTATTCGGAGTGCGGGATGATGCAGGCCGGGCCCTCCGCGCTGTTCCACAGCGCCTGCCACTTCTCCTGCTCGCCGGAGGTGCCGGCCACCGTGAGCCACGGGTTCAACTGGAGGATCCCGCGCTTGGCGGTGCGCATCCAGCCGATGTGCGCGAAGAACTGCGACGCCTCGTTCACCGAGGCCGCCGACAGGTTGCACCGCGCCTGGAGGTCACGCTGGTTCGTCTTCACGAAGCCGCGGGCAGCGGCCCGGACGTTGTCGTCGGCGCGGTTGGCGTTCTGCAGCGCTACGAGCTTGCACCAGACCTGGAACCAGGAGCCAGGCATCTTGAGACTGCCGAGCACGTCCATCAGCAGCCGGGCGTCCAGCACGTAGCCGCTGCACTCCGCGCTCGCAGCGAACTCACGACCCTTGATCTTCTCCACGCCCAGGATCAAGCCGCCCTTGCCGTCCGACCGCGCGACAACGCGCTCGCCGGGGCGGACGATCGGCAGCTGTTCCATCAGCACAGTCCTCCAGAGATGATCAGCGTTTCGGGGAGCACGGTAGCACTAGGTAAACCGGCTTGTTCTGAAGGACCAGAACAAACGATGCCTCACAGTCACTTGATGACCCGTCAGCTTTGAGAGGTGTTTGTTCTGGATCTCCAGAACACCCGGGACGCGTTTGTTCTGGAAACCTAGAACAAACGGTTTCGCATCGCCGCAGGTCAGAGCCGTTTTCGGCGCGGAACGCTCTTATGTGTCACTAGAGCCCGGCTGCCACACGAACCCCTGCCGACACGCCGCGCGGTGCGCGGCACAAGCAGCTGGCAGCAGCGGGCGTGTCGCCGTCGACAACCACCGGATCGGGGAGGCCAGCCCCTGTGGCTGAGCTCGCTTCGCGTGCGACACCGCGCCTCCGTGCGGGCCGTGGACAGCAGCAGCGGCTCTGAGTCTCGGGTGGTACCGGCCGTGACGCTCAAAAGCACGAAGGCGTGGCCGGTGCCGGTGGGCGGTTCCGCCGCCCGGCCCCGGGGGGCCGTTCGGCTCCGGTACCTCCGCACGTCGAATTCCGGCGCCCGCATATCTGAGCTTCCGTTCTGCGGCTGAGCAATTCACAGCCGCGCAATCTCGAATTCTGCCGGTAGTTTCTCACTGAGGGCTGGGGTGGTGCAGCTAGGTTCCAAACACTACACAGCGGGTGGCCGTGATGCATCACCCTGGCAGTGGGTTCGCTCACCCGGGTGACGCGGCGGCGGATTCTGCACCACTCGGGGGGTAGACGTGTATGCTGGCGTCGTACCAGTAAACGTGAACGCGTCGATTCGGTGCTAGGGGAGGGGTTCGGGTGGAGCGCAGCGGAGCCCGTCACTACGCTGAGGCCGGCACCCGATCCGGCCGACGGTCCGTCATCTCCACTACGGGGGTGATGGTCAGTAACCCCAAGCCCTACACAGGCCCGCGCGTGATGCACCTCCCCCCGTAGCCAGCCCGGGTGATCGCGCTTGCGCGGTCGCCTCCAATTCGCGCTTGCGCGAATTGCATTCCGTTAGGAATTCCGCTTGCGGAATTCAATTCCCGCGCCTGCGCGGGAATCCGAATTGCGCTTGCGCAATTCGCGCTCTATGCCCCGGCTTGCCGGGGCATATCCCGCTC
>NZ_QHJH01000260.1 GCF_003947455.1 Streptomyces sp. WAC 04229
CCGCCCACCCCGGCCGACCGAGGGCCCCGGCGCACGGCAGACCGAAGGCCCCGGCGTCCGTCCGGGGAAGGACGGCCACCGGGGCCTTCGGATCAAGCTCGCGGATCCATGCCCGCGTGGCGAACGCAGGCCGCGCATGGATCCTGGGTGCCGGACGGGAGCGGATGAGAGAGGGCCCGCTCTGGGTCCACCCGGCGATCAGACCAGATGAGGGGTTCAGCCCTTGAGGGCGCCGACCTTGGTCGCAAGCGCCGACTTCTTGTTGGCGGCCTGGTTCTTGTGGATGACACCCTTCGAGACGGCCTTGTCGAGCTGACGCGCGGCGACGCGCTGGTACTCGGTGGCCTTCTCGACGTCACCCGCGGCAGCGGCCTCACGGGCCTTGCGGATCGCGGTCTTCAGAGAGGACTTGACGGCCTTGTTGCGCAGCCGGGCCTTCTCGTTGGTCTTGTTCCGCTTGATCTGGGACTTGATGTTCGCCACGAATTGAGCCTTTGCAGGTTCAGGCACGAGGCCGCGAAGGTCCCGTACCGATGATTTCTTGAAGGAGTGCCTCGCGCTGAGAGGGCAAGAGACACAGCCCCCCACGGTACCAGCGGCCCGCGGCGCCCCCAAAACCAGGCCCCAACCTGCCCGCAACCAGCCCGCGCCCCGGCCGCAACCCGGCGTCGGGCCGTCCCAGACCCATCCCGGCTCCCCACCCGTGGGACGATGGAGGCTACGTATCGATCCGACCCGAGACCGCAGACACTGCGGACGCCTCAAGAATCAGGACCCTGCGTGCCCGCGATCCCCAGCCATGTGCCCGAGCCGAGCCGTACCGACCCTGCGCTGATCCGCAACTTCTGCATCATCGCGCACATCGACCACGGCAAGTCCACGCTCGCCGACCGGATGCTCCAGCTGACCGGTGTGGTCGAGCAGCGGCAGATGCGCGCCCAGTACCTCGACCGCATGGACATCGAGCGCGAGCGCGGCATCACGATCAAGTCCCAGGCGGTGCGATTGCCGTGGGCCCCCACCCACGACAAGAGCAGCACGCACATCCTCAACATGATCGACACCCCGGGGCACGTCGACTTCACCTACGAGGTCTCGCGGTCGCTCGCCGCCTGCGAGGGCACCATCCTCCTCGTGGACGCCGCCCAGGGCATCGAGGCCCAGACCCTCGCCAACCTCTACCTGGCGATGGAGAACGACCTCACGATCGTCCCGGTGCTGAACAAGATCGACCTGCCGGCCGCGCAGCCCGAGAAGTTCGCCGAGGAACTCGCCAACCTGATCGGCTGCGACCCCGACGACGTGCTCAAGGTCTCCGCCAAGACCGGCCTCGGGGTCGAGGCGCTGCTGGACAAGGTCGTCGCCGACGTCCCACCCCCGGTGGGCGTCAAGGACGCCCCCGCGCGGGCGATGATCTTCGACTCCGTCTACGACTCCTACCGGGGTGTCGTGACGTACGTCCGTGTCATCGACGGCCAGCTCAACAAGCGCGAGCGGATCCGGATGATGTCCACCGGCGCCACGCACGAGCTGCTGGAGATCGGCACCAACTCACCGGAGATGCTCGCCGCCGACGGCCTCGGCGTCGGTGAGGTGGGCTACCTGATCACCGGCGTGAAGGACGTCCGCCAGTCCAAGGTCGGTGACACCGTCACCAGCATGCACAAGGGCGCCGAGGAGGCGCTCGGCGGCTACAAGGACCCCAGGCCCATGGTCTTCTCCGGTCTGTATCCGCTGGACGGCTCGGACTACCCCCTGCTGCGCGAGGCCCTGGACAAGCTCCTGCTCAACGACGCCGCCCTCGTCTACGAGCCCGAGACCTCCGCGGCCCTCGGTTTCGGCTTCCGCGTCGGCTTCCTGGGCCTGCTGCACCTCGACGTGATCCGCGAGCGGCTGGAGCGCGAGTTCGGCCTCGACCTCATCGCCACCGCGCCCAACGTGGTCTACCGCGTGGTCATGGAGGACGGCACCGAGGTCGACGTCACCAACCCGAGCGAGTTCCCCGAGGGGAAGATCAACGAGGTCTACGAGCCGGTCGTGCGCGCCACGATCCTCGCACCGACCGAGTTCATCGGCGCGATCATGGAGCTGTGCCAGACCCGGCGCGGCACCCTGCTCGGCATGGACTACCTCTCCGAGGACCGGGTCGAGATCCGCTACACCCTCCCGCTCGCGGAGATCGTCTTCGACTTCTTCGACCAGCTGAAGTCGAAGACCCGCGGCTACGCGTCGCTGGACTACGAGCCCACCGGCGAGCAGGCCTCCAGCCTGGTCAAGGTCGACATCCTGCTGCACGGCGACAAGGTGGACGCCTTCTCCGCGATCACCCACAAGGACGCCGCGTACGCGTACGGCGTACGGCTCGTCGCCAAGCTGCGCGAGCTGATCCCGCGCCAGGCCTTCGAGGTGCCCATCCAGGCCGCCATCGGCTCCCGGGTGATCGCCCGCGAGACCATCCGCGCCATCCGCAAGGACGTCCTCGCCAAGTGCTACGGCGGTGACATCTCCCGCAAGCGGAAGCTGCTGGAGAAGCAGAAGGAAGGCAAGAAGCGGATGAAGATGGTGGGTTCCGTGGAGGTTCCGCAGGAGGCCTTCATCGCGGTCCTCTCCAGTGATGACAGCGCGGGGTCGGGCAAGGGCAAGAAGTAACCGCCGCACCGCACGCCGAGTCCGGGTAAAACGGACTCCGGGGGGCCCGTCGTACGAAAGTGCGGCGGGTCCCTTCGCATGTCACGGGCGGGCGTCTGTAGGAAGTGACAGGGCGCGGACTCTTACGCGGGGGCCGGTCGCCCTTTACGCTGATGCCTGCCCCGTAGTTACTCGTGAGTTAAACAAGTGATCGGGCAACTGTCCGAGCCACGCCCGAACACCGCCCGAGAGTGAACCAGCCGCACCTGAACCAGCCGCACCTGGGCCGGCCACCACGAGCCGGCCGCGCCGTCGCGGGCCCACGGAGGATGTCGTGAGCGACACACAGACAACGATCGAGAACCGTCCGCCCTCCGTGGCGGGACTCTTCCTGGAGCGGGTGGCCGCCACGCCGGACGCCGAGGCGTACCGCTACCCGGTGCCGCCGGCCTCGGGCGAGGGCCCCGACGCGTGGAAGTCGCTGACCTGGTCCCAGGCCGCCGATCGGGTCTACGCGATCGCGGCCGGTCTGATCGAGCTGGGCGTGCAGCCGCAGCAGCGCGTTGCGCTGGCCTCCTCCACCCGGCTGGACTGGATCCTCGCCGACCTCGGCATCATGTGCGCGGGCGCGGCGACGACCACCGTCTACCCGCAGACCAACGCCGACGAGTCGGCGTACATCCTCTCCGACTCCGAGAGCCGCGTGCTGATCGCGGAGGACGCCGCGCAGCTGGCCAAGGCCAGGGAGAAGCGGGCGGAGCTGCCGGAACTCACCCACGTCGTGGTGATCGACGCGACCGGCGCGGACACCGCCGAGGACTGGATCCTCACCCTCGACGAACTGGAGCGCACCGGCGCGGCCCGCCTCGAGACGGACCCCGAGCTGGTCGCCAAGCGGGTCGGCGCGCTCACCAAGGACCAGCTCGCCACCCTCATCTACACCTCCGGCACCACCGGCAAGCCCAAGGGCGTACGGCTCCCGCACGACTGCTGGTCGTACATGGCGAAGGCCATCGCCGCGACCGGCCTGGTCAGCGGCGACGACGTGCAGTACCTGTGGCTGCCGCTCGCGCACGTCTTCGGCAAGGTGCTGACCTCCGGCCAGATCGAGGTGGGCCACGTCACCGCCGTCGACGGCCGCGTCGACAAGATCATCGAGAACCTGCCGGTGGTCCAGCCGACCTACATGGCCGCCGTGCCGCGCATCTTCGAGAAGGTCTACAACGGCGTCGCCGCCAAGGCCCGCGCGGGCGGCGGGGCCAAGTACAAGATCTTCCAGTGGGCCGCCGGCGTGGCCCGCGAGTACGCCAAGGTCACCCAGGACAACTTCAAGCGCACCGGCACCGCGAGCGCGCCCGCCGGCCTGCGCACCAAGCACGCCGTCGCCGACAAGCTCGTCTACGCCAAGATCCGCGAGGCCTTCGGCGGCCGCCTGCGCGCCTGCGTCTCCGGCTCGGCCGCCCTCGCCCCCGAGATCGGCTACTTCTTCGCCGGCGCCGGCATCCACATCCTGGAGGGCTACGGCCTCACCGAGTCCTCCGCCGCGTCCTTCGTCAACCCCGGCGAGGCCTACCGCACCGGCACGGTCGGCAAGCCGCTGCCCGGCACCGAGGTGCGCATCGCCGACGACGGCGAGATCCTGCTGCGCGGCCCCGGCATCATGGAGGGCTACCACAAGCTGCCGGAGAAGACGGCGGAGGTGCTGGAGGCCGACGGCTGGTTCCACACCGGCGACATCGGCGAGCTCTCCGCCGACGGCTACCTGCGGATCACCGACCGCAAGAAGGACCTCATCAAAACGTCCGGCGGCAAGTACATCGCGCCCGCCGAGGTCGAGGGCCAGTTCAAGGCGGTCTGCCCCTACGTCTCCAACATCCTGGTGCACGGCGCCGACCGGAACTTCTGCACCGCGCTCATCTCCCTCGACGAGATCGCCATCACCGAGTGGGCCAAGGAGAACGGCCTGGAGGGGAAGCCGTACGCGGAGATCGTCGCGGCGCCCGCGACGGTGGAGATGGTCGACGGCTACGTCAAGCAGCTCAACGAGGGCCTCCAGCGCTGGCAGACCATCAAGAAGTTCCGCCTGCTCCCGCGCGACCTGGACGTCGAGCACGGCGAGATCACCCCGAGCCTCAAGCTCAAGCGGCCGGTCGTGGAGCGGGAGTACAAGCACCTGATCGAGGAGATGTACGAGGGCTCGCGCGAGGCGTGAGCGCCCTCGCTCCGTGGCGGATGCTCGGAACCGTCCGTTCTCCGGCGGTGTCCGAGCGTTCGCGTAGCACGGATCTCACCCTTGGCGGCCGACTTCGGTAACTCCGTGCTTATGAACGGGTCCGGTCTGTCACTCTGTCGGCATCGACTGCGAGCACCTCGCACGAACTGCCCGGGGAGACGTCCATGGGGGCCATTCCGACGCAGCGGGAGACCGCCTTCCGCACCAGCGGGGCGCCCGCGTACACCGCTGAGGCATCCGCCCAGGAGTGCGCGCGGGCGCACGCGGTGCTGCTCGGCAGCTCCCTGGCGCCGGGGGCCGCGCGCGCGATGGTGCGGGCGGCGCTCGCCGACTGGTCCGCGCGCGCCCTGCCCGGCGCGGAACACCTGACCGAGCACCGCGCCACCGACGTCCTGGTGGTCGTCAGCGAGCTGGTCACCAACGCCGTCGTGCACGCCGGTACGGACGTCGAGGTCACCTGCCGGATGGAGGAGTCGGGCACCCTCGTCGTCGAGGCCACGGACCACCACCCCTCCCGCGCGCCGAGGGGCGGCGACCACGGGACACCGCAGGACCCCGCCGAGTACGGGCGCGGTCTGCGGCTGGTCGCCGCGCTCTCGGAGGCCTGGGGGATCACGTACCGGCCGGGCACCAAGACGGTGTGGGCCCGGCTTCCGGCCGCGGGCACGGAGACGGCGGCGGACGCCGGGAGCGAGACCGTGACCGCCGGGCAGATCGAGGTGTACGCCCCGGACGAGGTCCGGGAGAGCCCGGACGCCGCCCCCGGTACCGGCCTGCGCGGTCTGCGCGACCGGGAGTGGCTCGGGCGCGGCGCGCTCTCCTTCCTCGCCGAGGCCTCCGACCTCCTGGCCGGGCAGCTCGACGAGGACCTGGTCGCCTCGCTCACCGGCCAGCTCGTGGTGCCGCGGCTCGCCGACTGGTGCGGGGTGTGGCTGGAGGACGAGTCCCTGGGCCGGGGCGCCTGGAGCGACGACCCCGGCACGGCCGTGGGCGCCCGGCTGGCCCGCGTGTGGCACGCCGGCGAAGGCCACATCGACGAACTGCGCCTGGCCCTGGAGAAGGACCCGCCCCGCGCCCGCGACCCGTGGCGCTCCGGCCCCGTCGGCCACCCCTGGCCCGCCGAGGCGCTCGGCACGCACGGCGCCGCGCTCGCCTACCGCCTGGTCGCCGGGGGCAGGCCGCTGGGCACCCTGGTCATCGGACGGGCCGGCACCGCGGGCTTCCCCGACGAGATCACCGGCCTGGTCGAGGACCTCAGCCGCCGCGTGGCGCTCGCCATCGGTGCCGCCCGCCAGTACGCGCGCCAGGCCACCATCAGCGCCGTCCTCCAGCGCGGCCTGCTGCCCGGCGCCGTCGCCGAGATCCCCGGCGTGCGCAGCGCCCTCGTCTACGAGCCCTGCGACAAGGGCGGCCCCAGCGGCGACTTCTACGACCTCTTCCCGGCCGGCGACGGCCGCTGGTGCTTCGCCGTCGGCGACGTCCAGGGCAAGGGCCCCGAGGCCGCCGTCGTCATCGGCCTCGCCCGGCCCTGGCTGCGGCTGCTCGCCCGCGAGCAGTACGGCGTCCCCGACGTCCTCGACCGCCTCAACCAGCTCCTCCTCGACGACGCCACCGAGGCCGCGGACGCCGCCGCCCGCGCCCTGGTCGCCGTCGGCGGACCACCGGTTGCCCCGGGCGACGGACCGCAGACCCGCTTCCTGTCCCTGCTCTACGGCGAACTCGAACCCTTCGAGGGCGGCGTCCGCTGCACCCTCGCCTCCGCCGGGCATCCGCTGCCCCTGCTCCTCGGACCCGACGGCGCGGTGCGCGCGGTCGCCGCGCCGCAGACCCTCCTCGGCGTCGTCGAGGACGCCACGTACGCCAGCGAGACCTTCGAGCTGCGGTCCGGCGACACCCTGCTCTGCGTCACGGACGGGGTCACCGAGCGGCGCAGCGGCTCCCGCCAGTTCGACGACGGGGACGGGCTCGCCGCGGCGCTCGCCGGGTGCGCGGGGCTCGACGCCGAACTGGTCGCCGAGCGCATCCGGCGGCTGGTGCACGAGTTCGGGCCCCGGCCCCCGGAGGACGACCTGGCGCTGCTGGTGCTCCAGGCCGAGTAGCGGCGGGACGGGTCGTCGCGGTCCGGGGCGTCGTGGTCCGGGTCGTCGCCGCGGGCCGAGCGGCCGCAGGACGGGCAACCGTTCCCGTACGGGACAATGGAACGCATGCCCTCCGCACTCCCCGACGGCGAACCCGTCCCCGCCGACGGTGCCCTGCCCGCGTCCGCGCTCGCCGGGGCCGCCGACCGCCCCCTCGGCTTCTACCTGCACGTGCCCTACTGCGCGACCCGCTGCGGCTACTGCGACTTCAACACCTACACGGCGACCGAGCTGCGCGGCACCGGCGGCGTCCTCGCCTCCCGCGACAACTACGCCGGGACACTCGTCGACGAGGTCCGCCTGGCCCGCAAGGTGCTCGGCGACGACCCGCGCGAGGTCCGCACGGTCTTCGTCGGCGGCGGCACCCCCACCCTGCTGCCCGCCGGAGACCTGGTGCGGATGCTGGGCGCGATCCGCGACGAGTTCGGCCTGGCGCCGGACGCGGAGGTGACGACGGAGGCCAACCCCGAGTCGGTCGACCCCGCCTACCTGGCCACCCTCCGCGAGGGCGGCTTCGACCGGATCTCCTTCGGCATGCAGAGCGCGCGGCAGCACGTCCTGAAGGTCTTGGACCGCACACACACCCCCGGCCGCCCCGAGGCCTGCGTCGCCGAGGCCCGCGCCGCCGGCTTCGACCACGTCAACCTCGACCTGATCTACGGCACCCCCGGCGAGTCCGACGACGACTGGCGGGCCTCCCTCGACGCCGCGCTCGGCGCCGGACCCGACCACGTCTCGGCGTACGCCCTGATCGTCGAGGAGGGCACCCGGCTCGCCCGGCGCATCCGGCGCGGCGAGGTCCCGATGACCGACGACGACGTGCACGCCGACCGGTACCTGATCGCCGAGGAGACCCTCTCGGCGGCGGGCTTCGACTGGTACGAGGTGTCGAACTGGGCCACCTCCGACGCCGGCCGCTGCCGCCACAACGAGCTGTACTGGCGGGGCGCCGACTGGTGGGGCGCGGGGCCGGGAGCCCACTCCCACGTGGGCGGCGTGCGCTGGTGGAACGTGAAGCACCCCGGGGCGTACGCAGGGGCGCTGGCGGCGGGGAAGTCGCCGGG
>NZ_QHJH01000261.1 GCF_003947455.1 Streptomyces sp. WAC 04229
GGGTGGGAGGTGCGCGAGCCGATCGCCACCGGCGCCTTCGGCAGCGTCTACGCCGCGCGCCGCGTCGACGGCGGCGGAGGCGCCGAGGGCGGCGGCGGAAGCGGCGGGCACCTGCCGGACACGGCCGCCCTCAAGTTCCTGCCCACCGGCACCGGCACCCCGCGGCAACTCGCCCACCTGCGGGACCTGGTCGAGCGCGAGATCGCGCTGCTGCGCCGGCTGCGGCAGCCCCGGCTGATCCGGATGTACGAGACCCTCACCGTCGACGACCCCGGCCACCCCCGGCTGGACGGCGCCACCGTCCTCGTCCTGGAGCGGGCGGAGGGCTCCCTGTCCGCCCTGATCGCCGCCTCGCCCCGCCCGCCGGACGGGCCCGCGCTGCTCGCCCAGGTCTGCGAGGGGCTGGCGCAGCTGCACCGGGCGGGCTGGGTGCACGGCGACCTGAAACCGGCCAACGTCCTGCTGATGGCGGACGGTTCGGTGCGGCTGGCCGACTTCAACATGGCCGCCGAACTGGAGGGCACCCACGCCTACACGCCCGCCTTCTCCACCCCGGACTACACGCCGCCCGAACTGCTCTGGTCCGAGATCGGCGAACGCGGCCGCCGCATCCGGCCGTCCGCCGACGTGTGGGCCTTCGGTGTCCTCGCCCACCTCGTCCTCACCGGCTCCTTCCCGCTGCCCGGCGGCACGCCGACGGCCCGCCGCGACGCCGCCGTCGCCTACGCCCGCGGCACCCACGAGCTGCGGCTCTCCCCCGAACTTCCGGAGGCATGGCGGGAGATCGTGCGGGACTGTCTGACCCGGACGCACGCCGGCCGGACCGGCACCGCCGCCCTGCTGCGCCGGGTGGCGGCGGCCGCGGACGCCGCGAGCGGGGCGGCGAGGTTCTCGCTCCGGGCCCGGGGCGGCACCCGACGCGGCGTCGTCGCGGCCTCGGCCGCGGGCACCGTGGCGCTGGCCGCGCTCGCGTACGGCGTCGTCTCCTGGGCCGGTGACGGCCGGCAGCCCGCCGCGGGTCCGCGCGGCGGCGGCACCGCGAGCGTCTCCGCCGCCGCCTACGGCGCGGACGTGCTGCGCACCGACCGGGACGTGCCGCCCGCCTACCGGCTGCTGATCGTCGAGACGGCGCACGACTGCGACCGCGCGGAGGTCAGCCCGGCCCTGATCGCGGCCATGCTGAAGGTGGAGAGCGACTTCGACCCCGCCCTGTCCGACCCGGCCAGGAACGAGTACGGCATCGCCCGCTGGACACCGAGCGTGCTGCGCTGGTGGATGAACGAGGACGGCACACCCGGCGAGACCGTCCCGGAACCGCCGTTCCCGCCCGCCGAGTCCATCCCCGCCATGGGCCGCTACCTGTGCTGGATCACGCCCCGTCTGGAGGACGGCCTGCCCGGCGACCGCTCCGTCCTGGTCGCCGTCGCGTACCGGACGTCGTACAAGAAGGTGAACGACGCGGGCGGGGTTCCCCCGAAGTACCGTGACTACGCCGACCGCGTCGCTCACCACCTCAAGGAGTACACGCCCGAGGGGCGGAAGTGACCCTGTGACGTCCGAGGTTCACGGCAGGTTCACGGCGACCCGCCGCGCCGTCCGAATGCTTGGAGAGCTCTCACCCACTCCCCGTACGCTGCCCCTCGTTGGACTGGGGAAGGGCTACCCCGAGGGGATCGGGGGAGGGGGACGACTCCATGTACAGCGTCATCGTCGTGCCGCCGTCGTGCGGCAGTGTGGCCGAGCAACTGAGGATCAGCGCGGGTGAGCGCATCGAGTTCGGCAGAGCCGGACCGACCGGCGGTCTCGCCATCGCACACGCGGGGGTGCCCCGGGTCGCCGGGGAGATCGCGGCCCACCGGACGTTCTGGCTGCTGAGCAATCTCAGCGTGGACCAGACCTACGTGGTGGAGAATCCGGAAGGCGCGGGCGAGCACATCAAGGTCGGCCCGGGCCGGGTGGAGGCGCCGGTGCCGTTCGAGCTGGCGCGCGTGACCCTGCCCGCGGCGGGGGACCTGCTCACCTTCGACGTCTGGGCACCGCGGCACGCCTTCCGCAGCATCGAGCGCCACGGTCTCGAGGGGGCCGGCACCGTCCCGGCGTTCGCCCTGGACCGCACCAAGCGGTACTTCGCGGTGCTGGCCGCCCTGTGCGAGCGGCGCCTGCGCGGTGAGCCCCGCGCCCCGCTGCCCGAGGTCGAGGAGATCGTGGAGCGGCTGCGCCCGAGCTGGCCCAAGGTCAGCCGCTCCGCCGTCTACTGGAACATCGACTACCTCGCCGTCAAACTGCGGCTGAGACCCGGCCCGGACACCGTCGAGCCGGGCCGGCGCACGCACGGCAAGAAGGAGTCCCTGGCCTCGCTCGCCCTCCGCTTCGACCTGGTCCGCGAGGACGACCTCGTGGTACTCGCCCCGGCCCCGAGCGGAGCGGCACGGTGACCGGGCGGCCGCACGCGGTCCCGGTGCCGAAGGGCTACCGGATCGGGCCGTGGGAGGTGCGAGAGCCGCTGGCGTCGGGGGCCTTCGCCACGGTCTACGACGCGGCCCTGCACACCGCGGGCACGGCGCAACGCACCTCGGACGGCGGCGAACCGCCGGGCCGGGCGGCGCTGAAGTTCCTGCCCACCGGCACCCGCACCCCGCGTCAGCTGCACCACCTGCGCGACCTGGCCGAGCGCGAGGTGCAACTGCTGCGGCGGCTGCGCTCGCCCCGCCTGGTCCGGATGTACGACACCCTCACGGTCGACGACCCGGACCATCCGGAGCTGGACGGCGCGACCGTGCTGGTGCTGGAGCGGGCCGAGGGCTCCCTGGACGCCGTACTGGCCCGGACCCCGCGGCCGGACGCCGGACCCGCCCTTCTGCCCCAGATCTGCGAGGGACTGGCGCAGCTGCACCACGCGGGCTGGGTGCACGGCGACCTGAAACCGGCCAACGTCCTGCTGATGGCGGACGGTTCGGTGCGGCTGGCCGACTTCAACATGGCCGCCGAACTGGAGGGCACCCACGCCTACACCCCCGCCTTCTCCACCCCGGACTACACCCCGCCCGAACTGCTGTGGCCCGAGGTCGACGAGCGCGGGACGCGGATCCGCCCGTCCGCCGACGTCTGGGCCTTCGGCGTCCTCGCCCACGTGGTCCTCACCGGCGGCTTCCCCTTGCCCGGCGGCACCCCGGAGGCGCGCTCCGACGCGGCGATGCGGTACGCCCGCGGCCGCGAGGAACTGCGCCTGTCCCCCGCCCTCCCGGCGGCCTGGCGCGGCATCCTCCAGGACTGCCTGGCCCCGACCCACGGGCAACGCGCCACCCGCACCACCGCGTTGCTGCGCCGGGTGGAGGAGGCGGCGGGCGCCTCCCGCTCGGCGCGGCTGCCGAGACCGCGTCCCCGGCGATGGCGCCGCCCGGCCCTGGCGGCGGGGCTCGCGGCAGCGCTGGTCGGGACGGCGAGCCTCGCCTACACCGCCCCGTGGGAGCCGGCGCCCGCCGCCGCGGCCCCTCCCACCTGCGAGAAACCCGTGGTGTACCAGAACGCCGACGGCCGGGGATACATGGCGGGCCACAGCGGCACCTGGGACTTCACCGTCCAACGCGGCGACGGCGGCAGCCAGGTCACGGAAGTGCAGTGCCTGCTCCGCCACCTGCACGGCATCCCGGAGGTCGGCGAGGTCGACGGCGACTTCGGCCCGAAGACCCGGAGCGGGGTCGTCATCTTCCAGGAGCGGGCGGGACTGGACGCGGACGGCATCGTGGGACCGTCGACGTGGCGGGCGTTGCGGAAGGGCGGGGAGCGTCGGTAACGGCCTTGGCCGGCGGTGGCTGCCGCTGAGACGTCCGCGACCGTGTGGGGCGATCCGGCGCCACGACGTCACGGCCCGCCCTTCCCCTGAGGGAGGGCGGGCCGCGGCATGTGTGCGGCAGCGGGCCTGCTCAGCAGCGGTGGGTGCCGGCGAAGTCCCAGAACTCGGACCTGGTCTGCGGCCCGGCGTCCCCGTCGACGGTGAGGTTGGCACCGTGGAGGTTGAGGTACCTCTGCAGCGCCTTGACCGTGTTGGTTCCGACGATCCCGTCGATGGAATCGTCGTAGTAGCCCATGGCGTCGAACTTCCTCTGGGCCGCCTTCCAGCTGTTGGTGCCCAGCTGCCCGTCGATCGTGCCGGGGTTGTAGCCGGTGGTGCGCAGCCAGCACTGCCAGCTCTTCGCATGGGCGGTGTCCAGACCCAGGTTGACCACCGCGAGCGGTGCGACGGCCTCGGCAGTCACCGCCTGGGGGGCCGACGCGGGAGCCGCCATGGCCGTGCCCGCGGTCGCCAGGCCGCCGGTGGCGATCCCGAGCGCGGCGGTGACACCGACGATTGCCTTCGTGAGAGCTCGCATGCTGTTCCCCTCCGTGTGGATGTGTCGTGTGCCTGCCTCGGCAAGCACAGTGACCAGCTTGGGGAGTTGCCGCGTCGCGCGGTACCTGTAACTTTTCGGGGGTGCCTTCCGGACGTTTCGTGCTAGACGGGTCCTTCCAGCCGGGCCGCCCGCCGGTGTCGGGGTGACCACCGGCGGGCGGCCCTGTGCGTGCCGCTCAGTGGAAGAAGTGCCGCGTCCCCGTGAAGTACATCGTCACGCCGGCCTTCTTCGCGGCCTCGACGACGAGTTCGTCGCGGACCGAGCCGCCCGGCTGGACCACGGCCTTCACGCCGGCCGCGGTGAGGATCTCCAGGCCGTCCGGGAAGGGGAAGAAGGCGTCGGAGGCGGCGTACGCTCCCTGCGCCCGCTCGGCGCCCGCGCGCTCCACCGCCAGCTTCGCGGAGTCGACGCGGTTGACCTGGCCCATGCCGACGCCGACGGAGGCGCCGTCCTTGGCGAGGAGGATCGCGTTGGACTTGACGGCGCGGCAGGCCTTCCAGGCGAAGGCCAGGCCGGCCAGGTCGGATTCGCTCAGCGCCTCGCCGGCCGCGAGCGTCCAGTTCGCCGGGTCGTCGCCCTCGGCCTGGAACACGTCCTTGACCTGGGCCAGGCCGCCCCCGTCGATCGGGCGGAACTCGGCGGGCGGCTGCGGTGCCTCGGGGCAGCGCAGCACGCGGATGTTCTTCTTCTTGGTGAGGGCTTCGAGGGCGCCTTCCTCGTAGTCCGGCGCGACGATGACCTCGGTGAAGATCTCCGCGACCTGCTCGGCCATCTCCTTGGACACCGGGCGGTTGACCGCGATCACGCCGCCGTACGCGGAGAGCGGGTCGCAGGCGTGCGCCTTGCGGTGTGCCTCGGCGACCTCCGCGCCGACCGCGATGCCGCACGGGTTGGCGTGCTTGATGATCGCGACGCAGGGCTCGGTGTGGTCGTACGCGGCACGGCGGGCGGCGTCCGTGTCGACGTAGTTGTTGTACGACATCTCCTTGCCGTGCAGCTGCTCCGCCTCGGCCAGGCCGCCGCAGCCGCCCGTGTAGAGGGCGGCGGGCTGGTGCGGGTTCTCGCCGTAGCGCAGCACGTTCTTGCGCTCGTACGTCACGCCGATGAACTCCGGGAACTGCTCGCCGTCGCCGGCGTACTCCCCCGCGAACCAGCCGGCGACCGCCACGTCGTACTCGGCGGTGTGGCGGAACGCCTCGGCGGCGAGCCGCTTGCGGGCGGTCAGGTCGAAGCCGCCGTCCTTCACTGCGGAGAGCACGTCCGCGTACCGGGCGGGGCTCGTGACGACCGCGACGGAGGGGTGGTTCTTGGCGGCGGCGCGGACCATGGAGGGGCCGCCGATGTCGATCTGCTCCACGCACTCGTCGGGCGACGCACCGGAGGCGACCGTCTGCTCGAACGGGTAGAGGTTGACCACGACCAGGTCGAACGGCTCCACCCCCAGCTCGCCGAGCTGCTCGCGGTGGCTGTCCAGGCGGAGGTCGGCGAGGATTCCGGCGTGCACCTTGGGGTGCAGGGTCTTGACCCGGCCGTCCAGGCACTCGGGGAAGCCGGTCAGCTCCTCGACCTTGGTGACGGGGACGCCGGCGGCGGAGATCCGGCCGGCCGTGGAACCGGTGGAGACGAGTTCGACGCCCGCCTCGTGGAGCCCGCGTGCCAGCTCCTCCAGACCGGTCTTGTCGTAGACGCTGACGAGCGCCCGTCGGACGGCCCGCTTGTTGCTCTCGGCGGTCACTGGATAACTACCTTTCGTCCCTCGATGCGATAGCCGTTGCGGGCGAGCCGCCCCACGACATCGACGAGCAGCCTTCGCTCGACTTCCTTGATGCGCTCGTGCAGAGCGCTCTCGTCGTCCTCGTCCCGGATCTCCACCACGCCCTGCGCGATGATCGGCCCGGTGTCGACGCCGTCGTCGACGAAGTGGACGGTGCAGCCGGTGACCCTGGCGCCGTACGCGAGCGCGTCCCGCACGCCGTGGGCTCCCGGGAAGCTGGGGAGGAGGGCGGGGTGGGTGTTCACGAACCGCCCCCCGAAGCGGGCCAGGAACTCCTTGCCCACGATCTTCATGAACCCGGCCGAGACGACGAGGTCCGGCTCGTGCGCGGCGACGGCCTCGGCGAGCGCCGCGTCCCACTCGTCGCGGCTCCCGTAGTCCTTGACCTTCGTCACGAAGGCCGGCAGCCCGGCGCGCTCGGCGCGGGCCAGGCCCTCGATGCCCTCGCGGTCGGCGCCGACGGCGACGATCTCGGCTCCGTAGGCCTCGACGCCGGTGGCGGCGATCTCGTCGAGCAGCGCCTGGAGGTTGGTGCCGGATCCGGAGACCAGCACGACGAGGCGCTTGGCTCGCGGGGCCACGGGCTTGGCGGCCACGGTGAGGGCCTTTCTCGGGGAAGCGGTACGTTCGTCGGTTTGTACAGTCGTACGAATGCTTCGCGCCCCGGGATACGGGGAAGTCTACGAAGCGGCCGACCGTCAGCAACGATACCGGCACACCGGACGGCCCCCTCGGGACGGGGGCGTGGCCGGAAGGTAGCGTCTGCGTGGAGCCGGACCGGGAACGCGACCTGCGCGTCACGCGTTCACCAGTCGTGCCGACCCGTTCGCCCGTTCCACCCGTTCATCGCCGCCGAGGGAAGACGCTCACTTGATGCCGGACCGCAGCCTGAGACCGCTCACGCTCCCCCAGCAGTCGGCGCAGCCAGGGGGGCGCAGCACCGTGTTGCTGCGGGAGCGCCCCTCGTCACCGCCCGACACGCCCTCGGACCGCGGGAACGGCGGCGGGCAGGACGGCTCCCAGGACAACCCGGCCGCCCCGGACCGGGACAATCCGTTCGCCCCGCCCCCGGAGGGCACGCCGGACCGGCCCTGGCAGCCGCGGCACCCGTCGGGCGACGGCGGCGACTCGCAGGACTCGTCCGGTTCCCAGGGCGGCGGGCGTTCGCCTTGGGGCGGCCAGTGGAGCGACCGGCAGCCCGGCCGCTCCTCCGGCGGCTTCGGTGACCGGCCCGGCGGTTCCGGTTCCGGTCCCGAGGGACAGGGCGGCGGCCCGGGCCCGCGCTGGGACCCCACGGACCCGTCCCAGCGACGTGCGCGCTACGCCCTGCTGAGCGGCATGTGGGCCCTCTTCTTCGCGCTCTTCACCTGGCCGTACGTGGCCCTGCTGCTCGGCGCGCCGGCCCTGTACTGGGGCATCAGCTCCCTGCGCACCAAGCCCCGCGCCGCCGCCGACCCGGACGCCCCGGCGCGCCCCGCCGAGCAGACCGGCCGCCCGCAGCGCACCGCGGCGATCAGCGGCCTGGTCACGTCGTCCCTGGCCATCCTCCTGGTCGCCGCGTCCTTCAGCGCCCAGCTGGTCTACGACGACTACTACACCTGCCGCGAGGACGCCCTGACCAACACGGCGAAGCAGGGCTGCGAGCGCCTGCTCCCGGAACAGCTGCGGGACCTGCTGGGCACGGAGGGCTAGCCGCCGCTTGCAGCCCGTCCGGCGTTCGAGGACGAGACCGTCAGGCCGAAGCGGGGGTCTGGGGCGCGGCCCAGGGACGGGAAGGGTAGGGGCGGCGGGGCGAAGACATCCTCCCCCTACCCCCGCGGCGGCTCCGCCGGAGTATCGACCGGCAGCAGGTCGTACGGCCCACCAC
>NZ_QHJH01000262.1 GCF_003947455.1 Streptomyces sp. WAC 04229
CACCACCCCCCACCGCCGTGCCCGCCCCATGCCACGACGCACCAGGCGCCGCCGCGCCAGGCCCCGTCCCACCGCGCCACGGCCCGGCGCGCCCCGCGGCGCACCCCGCTGGGGCACCACAGCGACCTGCGGATCCTGCGCAGCGCCTACCGCTGGCAGCGGCGCACCGCCACGCTCACCGCGCTCGGCTACTTCACCCTGTTCCTGATCCTGTCCGCCTGCGCGCCCGGCTTCATGACCGGCCAGGTCGTCGACGGACTGCCCACCGGACTGCTGCTCGCCCTGGTCCAACTGCCCGTCACCTGGCTGGCGATCGCGCTTTACGAGCAGACCGCCCGGCGCCGCGTGGACCCGCTCGCGGACCGCATCCGCAAGGAGGCCGAACTGGACGCCCGGCGGGGGGCGGGACGATGACGGAGTTCAGCGGCAACGCGCAGACCATGTCCCTGGTCGGCTTCACCGCGGTCGCCACCATCACCCTGCTGCTGTGCGTGATGACCGGCCCCGACCGGGACGACCTCGACGAGTTCTACACCGGGTACAGCTCCCTGTCCCCGATGCGCAACGGCCTCGCGATCGCGGGCGACTACATCTCGGCCGCGTCCGTCCTCGGCACCAGCGGCGTCATCGCCCTGTTCGGCCACGACGGTGTCGTGCTGGCGCTCAGCACCGCACTCTCCCTGATGCTGCTGATGTTCCTGCTGGCCGAACCCCTGCGCAACGCGGGCCGGTTCACCATGGGCGACGCGCTCGCCCGCCGGATGCCCGGCCGCAGCGTCCGCGTCGCCACCTGCGCCGTCACCCTCGCCGCGCTGCTGCCGCTGATGCTGGTGCAGCTCGCGGGCACCGGCCAACTGCTCGCCTTCGTCCTCGGGTTCTCCGGCGAGTCGCTGGAGACCGGGTGCATCATCGGGCTGGGTGTGCTGATGATCAGCTACGCGGCGATCGGCGGGATGAAGGGCACCGCCCTCATCCAGATCCTCAAGATCGTGATGCTGCTCGGCTCGGGCGCCGTGGTGGCCGTACTGATCCTCAACCGCTTCGACTGGGACCCAGGCGCGCTGTTCGGCGCGGCGGCGGACCGCAGCGGGGTGGGCTCGGCGTTCCTGCACTCGGGGCTCCAGTTCGCCGGCGGGCCCCACCCCGACGCGGACATGATCACCGCGCACCTGACGGTCGTACTCGGCGGCGCCTGCCTCCCCCACATCACCATGCGCATGTACACCGCCTCCTCGGCCCGCCAGGTGCGCCGATCGATGTCCTGGGCCGTGTCCAGCGTGGCGCTGTTCGTGCTGGTCGTCACGGTCATCGGCTTCGGTGCGACGGCACTGCTGGGGCGGGCGGTCGTGGCCGCGGTCGACCCGCAGGGCAACACCGCCTACCTGCTGGGCTCGCAGGCCGCCTTCGGTGCGCAGGTGTCCACCGCGGAAACGTTCCTGTTCACGATGGTCACCACGGCCGTCTTCCTCACCCTGCTCGCCTCCGTCGGCGGCATGATCCTCGCCTGCGCCAACTCCCTGGCCCACGACGTGTTCGCCACCCGGGTGCAGGAGATGTCACCGCGCCGCGAGATGGCCCTCGCCCGCGTCTCCGCGCTGGCCGTCGGCGTCCCGGCGATCATCCTGGCCACCCTGGTCCAGCACCGCAGCCTCCAGCCGCTGGTGACGCTGTCGTTCTGCCTGGGCGCCTCGGCCATCGCCCCCGCCCTGGTCTACGGCCTCTTCTGGCGCCGCTACACCCGCACCGGGATGCTCAGCACCCTCATCGGCGGCTCGCTGGCCGTCCTGCTGCTGATGCCGGGCACCAACCTGGTCTCGGGCTCACCCGTCGCCGCCTTCCCCGAGGCGGACTTCAACTGGTTTCCCTTCACCACGACCGGCCTGGTCTCCATCCCGTTCGGCTTCGCCTGCGGCTGGATCGGCACCATGCTCTCCGGCCGGCGCAAGGCCGAGGAGCAGCGCCGGCAGTACGAGGCGGTGGAGGGGTGGATCCTGGCGGGGGCGGTGCGCAGGGGCGACTGACCACGCCGGCCGCGGGGCGGGTTCCGGGTGGCCTCACTCGACCGCCCGGCCGGTCAGCGAACTGAGATTGCTGCGTACGGAGGCCATGTGGGCCTGCAGTTCGTCCCACCGCTCCCCGTGCTCGCGCAGCACCCGCTCCGTCTCGCGGACGATCTCCTCCTGCCGCGCCCGGGCCTCGGCGACCACCTCGGCCGCCCGGGCCCGGGCCTCCTCCCGCATCCGCCCGGCCGCCTCCCCCGCCTCCGCCAGCGCCCGCTCCGCCTCGCTCACCTCCCGCTCGGCGCGGGCCGCCGCCTCCGCGTGGTGCGCGTCCAGCGCCTCGGCCCGCTCCTCCTCGGCACGCTCCACTCCGGCCAGCCGCTCGGCGTGCTCGCGGCCCTGCTCCGCGAGCGTGTCGTCGGTGCGCGTGCGCGCCTCGCGCAGCACGGCCAGCACCTCCCCGCGCCCCGCCTTCACCTCCCGCCGCGCCTCGATCCGCACCTCGTCGGCCTCCGCACGCGCCACGAGCAGCCGCTGCCGGGCCTGTTCGTCGGCCTCGGCGCGCACCGCGTCGGCCTGCGCCCCCGCCGCCTCCAGCACGCCGTCGGCGTACGCCCGCGCTTCCCGCATCCATTCGTCCCCCGCGTCGCGCGCCCGCTGCCGCACGGCCTCGGCCTCCTCCTCGGCGAGCCGGAACAACCGCCGCGCGCCCTCCCCGAGCACCTCGTAGTCCTGCGAGGTGAGCTGGGCGACCTCCTCCAGCAGGTCGCCCAGGTCCTCCTCCATCTCCCGGGCGAGCACGGTGAGGCGGGCGGCCCGCTCCCAGGCCGCGTCGCGGTCGTCGGAGAGCGCCGCGACACACTCCTCCACCTGTTCCGGACGGTAGCCGCGCTCACGCCCGCGTACGGTCACGAATCCGTCGGGAACCGCCGCCGCGCTGCTCATGCTGATCACCCCTGTGGTGAACCTGCCGCACTAAATGGACTTAACCGACTTTATGGATCGGATGTAAGCCCTCATAATGCGACACACCGCACGCGAAGGGCGGGGCCCGGTCGCCTCACCGGCCGACCGGGCCCCGCCCTTCGATACGTCAGGAACGCCGCCGTCTCAGAGCAGTCCGTCCCACATCTGCTCCAGCAGCACCGACCACCAGCTCTCCGGCGAGCCGAGCGCCGCCGGGTCCAGCGCGGCCAGCTGCGCCTGGAAGTCGACGGTCCAACGGCCCGCCTGCTCCTGGTTCAGACCGAACCTGAGCCGCCACATCCGGCCCAGCAGCGCCAGCGAGCGCGCGAACTCCGGCAGCCCGGAGTTCACGAACTGCGGCGGCACCGGCGCACCGCCCGGACCCGCCTCCACCGGCACGGCCACGATGGCCGCGGTGCCGTACTGCACACAGATCGCGCGGCCGAAGTCGCTGCCGACGACGAGGTACGAACCCGCGTCCGAGGCCGGCTGCACCCCCCGTTCGGCCGCCAGCTCCGCCAGCGTGGGCACCGGGCGCCCCGGCTGGGCCTGCGCCCAGAAGAACGGCCCCATGTCCATCGGCAGACCCGCGGCCACCAGCGTGTGCGCCACGACCGGCGGCACGCCCTGCCGGGAGACCGCGGCCTGCTCGAACCGGAAGACCCCCGGTCCGAACGCGCCGCCCAGCTCCTGCCCGATCACCTCCGGCGGAACCGGCGGCGCCGGCTGCACCTGCGGCAGCGGAGCGCGCACCGGCGCCGGACGGGCCGGCCCGTCGGCCACCTGGTGCAGCTCGCCCTGGTGCGCGAGCAGTTGCCGCATGCCCTGCTGCCGGCTCGCGTGGTCCGTGCCGTACGGGGCGATCGAGGTGATCCGCGCCTGCGGCCACTGCTCCCGGATCATCCGCGCGCAGTACGCGCCCGGCAGCTCGCACGACTCCAGCTCGGTGTGCAGCTCCAGCACCTGGTCCGGCGGGACGTTCATGGAGCGCAGCTCGTGGAACATCTGCCACTCCGGGTGCGGCGTGCCCGGCGCCGAACGCCGGATCAGCTGCTGCTCGGAGCCGTCGTGGGCGCGGTAGCGGAGCACGGCCTGGTAGCCCGGACCGACGGTCGGCTGACCGGCGGGCGGCTGCGGATAGCCGTACGCCTGCGGCTGACCGGGCATCGGCTGCCCGGGGGGCGGCATGGCACCCGGCGGCATCGGCTGCCCGCCGCCGGGGACCCCCGGAGCGCCGGGCGGCGGCGGAGGCGCGCCGACTCCACCGGGTCCGCCGAGCGAGGGCGCGGCCAGCACGGTCTGCGCGTGGTGCACGGCACCGCCCGCGCCGCCCGCGGAGCCCTGCGCGCCAGGCATCCCCGGAGCGGCGGGCGGAGGCGGCGTCCCCGGAGCCGCGGGCGCGCCCGGCGCACCGGGGGCCCCAGGAGCGCCGGGAGCCGCGGGGGCACCCGGAGGCCCGGGGGGACCGGGAGGACCCGGAGGCTGCGGCGCACCGCCACCCGTGCGGCCCGGGTCGGCCAGCATCGTGGCGGCGTGGTGCATGCCGCCCGGCGGCGTCCCGCCCGGAGCGCTCGGCGGTGGCGGCGTACCCGGCGCCTGCGGACCGGGGGGCGTACCGGGCGGTGTGCCCGGTACGGCAGGGGACTGCGGCGCACCCGGCGGAGGCGGAGGCGTCCCAGGTCCGTCCGGCGCACCCGGGCCGCCCGGACCCTCGGGCCCGAGAGAAGACACCAACTGCGTAGGCACATACCCGCCGGCCGGCGTACCCGGCGCCGAAGTCCCCGACGGCGGCGGCGTGGCACCCGGCCGCCCGCCCGGCACACCCGGGGCACCGGGCGGAGGCGGCGTGGTCGGGCCACCGCCACGGCGCGGCGGAGGCGCCGCCTTGCTGGTCGCGGCGTCGGCGATGTCCCCGGCGTTCGACGCGAGCGGCTGGGCCGGCGCGGCGGGCGCACCCTGACCGGCGGACGGCTGCGCGGCGGGCGGCGTCTGCGGCGCGGGCGGCGGCGTGCCCGGACCGGCGGGCGCGGCCGAGGCGTTCGGCTCGTCGAGCGCGGGCGACAGCGCCGTCGGCGGCAGCGAACTGCCGCCCGACATCAGCGCGGTCTTGGCGTCCGGCGTCGCGGGCGGCGGCGCGTCGTCGTCGGCACCGCTCAGCGGCGGCGAGAACACGGTCTGCGGCAGCGGTACGGAACGGTCCTCACCGGCGTCCGCGTTGGTGTCCGTCCCCGCCCACGGCGTCGCCCCGGCAGGGGCACCCGGCGTACCGGACGCACCCGCGCCCGCCCCGGAGCCACCGTCACCACCGGACGCGGCCGCCGGCCACGCCGCACCACTGCCACCGGCAGGGGCCGACGGCACCCCGGCCTGCGTCTCGGGAAGCGGCGCGGCCGCACCGGCCACGGAACCGGAACCGGACGCACCGGTGTCCGCGGTGCCGCTGTCCTGATCCCCGCGCCGGCGGTCCGGAATCCCCAGCTTGTCCGCCGCCTCCTGCAACCACTCCGGCGGACTCAGCAGGAACGACGTCTGGTTCAGGTCGACCCGCGCGGCGGGCGCCGGCTGCGCCTCCTCGGCCTCGTCGGGCCGGCCGTACTCCTCCTCGTACCGGCGGATGACCTCACCCACCGGCAGCCCCGGCCACAGCGTCGCCTCCCCGCTGTCCCGGGCGATCACCAGCCGCTGCGCACCGCCGTCCGAACGCGGGCCGTCCGCACGGTCCTCGGCCCACACCACGAACCCGAGGTCGAACTCCCGCACGCGCACCTCACGGTGCTGGTACGCCGGCAGCTCGCCGTTGACCCACTCCTCCGCGCGCTCCTGCGCCTGCGCGAACGTCACCATCGTCAGCTCACTCCCCTACGGACGCCGGCGTCGCGGGCACCGCGTGCGCGAATCCGCCGTCCACCATCAGGTTCGCCACCGTCTCCAGCTCCGGCGGGGACCCCGCCAGCCGCGACAGGAACGCGTCGAAATCCTCGCCGCAGGGCATCAGCAGCCGCTCCACCCGCTCCGCCGGCGGCAACGAGGGATCCACGTCGCGCACGTCGTCGTAGGCGCAGAACCACACCGAACCGAGCCGCTCGCCCTTGACCTTCACCGCGAGCAGGCCGCCCTGGACGAACGCGACACCCAGGTAGTCCTTGGTCAGGTGGTCCCGCAGACACTTGTTGACATAGACCAGGTCGTTGACCGCCGCCTCCTCACGCACCGTGAAGAACGGCTGGTCGACCAGCAGCCCCAGCTCGGCGTCGAGCGCCGTGCCGACCGGCGCGCAGCCGCCCGCCGCCTTCAGGAACGACCGGTACGCGCCCGGCAGCCGGTAGCCGAGGTCCTCCTCGACCCCCTGCACCTGCTGCTCCGACACCGCGACGCCCGACTTCGGCAGCCCGAAGTGCGCCGGACGCGTCTCCTGCAAGGGCCTGGTGCCGCGCTTGCCCTGGTCCACGGTCGCCGTCGCGATGCCGCCGTGGTGCCGCAGCAGCGCCTTCACCTCGACCGGCACCAGTTCCATCCGGCGCGAACCGGCCACGTGGTGCCACGTCCAGCCGTGCGGCGTCGCCACCGCGGGCACCGTGTCCCACAGCTCGTGCCCCGACGCGGACAACGCCGCGTTGGCCGACACGTAGTCCGTCAGCCGCAACTCGTCGACGCCGAACCCGACGGGCGGCTCCGCGATCTCCGCCACCGCGCGGGCGTACGGCGAGAAGACGGGGTAGCCGCCCTCGTCAACCCGTACCCCTCTCGGGTGACGGGCCGCACGCACCGGATCCGGGAAATGCACGACCTGCCCGGCATAGGCCGCGTTCGGCGGCGCGGCTCGCTGCCCGAGCCGACCTGTAGTCATGGCGGTTGCCCCCTGCGGCGTCTGTCTGATCTGTCTGCACTGTCTGAACTGTCTGGTCACCGCACGCGATCGCGGTGCCGACAGCCTATGCGGTACGTCGAGAGGGGTCACCGGCGCCGGACCCCGCACCCGACACGCCGACCTCCACTTCCGTGACCTGCCGTCACCCTCCCGTGACACACGGCCCACACCCGGGCGTGTCGCCACGCCCCAGCTTCCCCAGCAGCCACGGGATTTGGCACTCTGTGACCATCCGGGGGATGCTCAGGAGGGGAAGATGATCATGAGTGCGACACAGACGGGACCCGCCACCGGGCGACCCGACGACCCCCGCGGCGGCGACCCCCGCATCGGCTGGAGCAGCGCCGAGGCCCCGCACGCCCCCACCCTCCGGCACCGTCGCGACGGCATACTCCCGACCGTCGCCGCCGCCCTCTCCGTGCGCGGCACCACCCTCACCGGCACGGCCACCCGCGCCGACGCGCCGCCCGCCCTGCACCACCTCGTCCAGGACTTCCTCGACACCCTCACCAGCGGCCAACGAGACCGTTACACCGGCCGCTGCGCCGAGACGATCCTCATCTCACGACACCTGGCCACCACCGACGCCACCCGCAGCAAACGCGCCGCACGAAAACCCATGACCAACGGCGAAGCCCGCAAAGCGCTCAAACACGCCAAACTCACCACCCGCCGCATCCGCGAGGACGGCGACCCCCTCCACGGCAGCTTCGCCGCACCGTGCCGCGCCTGCACCGCCCTCAGCGCCCACTTCGGCGTCCGCGTCGTCGACCCCACGACCAGCGAGGACTGACCCGCCGGCCACCGACGCCGAGGACCGAGCCGCCTAAGCCGACCGAAGAGAACCAAGAGCCGATGCAAGCCGACCGCACCTCCACCACCCGCTTCCCCGTCCCCGTCGACGCCGCACTGCGCGACGCCGGCTGGCAACCCGGACGCTGGGACATCAAACAGGCCGAGATCTGGGCCGACACCCTGCGCGAACACACCTCACCGGCCGGACACCGCCACACCGTCTTCCCCGCCGCCGTCGAGGCATGGGCCGAATTCGGCGGACTCCACCTCACCCCCACGGGCCCCGGCC
>NZ_QHJH01000263.1 GCF_003947455.1 Streptomyces sp. WAC 04229
GGTCTGCTGATGGTGGCGGCGCAGCTGCCGTCGCTGCTGCGGCAGTTGCGGCGCCGCGACGCGGGCGAGCGGCTCGCGGACGCCGGGGACCCGGCCCGTCCGCTCGCCCTCGCCCTGTTCACCACCGTGCTGCTCTTCGCGGTGTGCCGGCAGTCGCAGATCCTCATCGAGCGCTTCCTCGCCTCCGGGCTCCCCGCCGGTGCCATCTCGCACCTGAACTACGCGCAGAAGGTGGCGCAGATCCCGATGACGCTGTCGCTGATGCTGTGCACGGTCACCTTCCCGGTGGTGGCGCGCGCCATGGCCGACGGCGACACCGAACGGGCCCGCGAGCGGGTCGAGCGGGACGTGGCGCTGGCTGCCTGCCTGGTGCTCCTCGGCGCCGCCACGGTGGTCGCCTGCGCACCGCAGATGATCGAACTGCTCTTCCAGCGCGGCGCCTTCACGGCGGCCGACACGGCGGCGACCGCGGGCGTCATGCGCGTGTACGCCCTCGGACTGCTCGGGCAGACCGTGGTGGGCGCGCTGGCCCGGTCCTACTTCTCGGCGGGCCGCGCCTCCTGGTACCCGCTCGGCGCGATGGCCGTCGGCATCGCGGCCACCGCCGGCGTCGGCGCATGGGCCGTCGGCCCGTGGGGCGTGACCGGCATCGCCGCCGCCAACGCCGCCGGCATCATCGTCACCGGGGCCCTGCTGCTCGCCGGGATGGGCCCGCGCAGCGTCCCGGTCCGGGTCCGGCGGGTCCTGGGCGACCTGGCCCGGCCGGTGCTGGCGGCCGCCGCGGCTACCGGCGCGGGCGCGTGGGCCGCGGGCGCGGTGAGCGGCCTCGCCACCTCCCCCGCCCTCTCCACCGGCGTCCGCGCGGCCCTCGCGCTCAGCGCGGGCGTCGTGACCGTCTGCGGTGTCTTCGCCCTGCTCGGCCTGGTGCTGGGCGTCCAGGGCGTGCGCCCCGCCCTCCTGTCCGTCCGCTCCGTCACACGAAGGATTCCGCATGGCCGCTTCGGCTTCCGTAGATCCCGTTGACACCCGCACCGGCGCCCGTCCGCGCCCCGGCTCCGTCCCCTGGGTGGCGATGTACCACTCCGTCGGCGACGCCACGGACGATCCGTACCGCGTCACGGTCACGCCCGGCCGGCTGGACGCGCAGCTCGGCTGGCTGCGGCGGCGCGGGCTGCGCGGTGTGTCCATGACCGAACTGCTCGCCGCCCGGGCCCGCGGCGAGGGCCGGGACCTGGTGGGGCTGACCTTCGACGACGGGTACGCCGACTTCGTCGAACGCGCCCTGCCGTGTCTGCGCCGCTGGGGCTGCGGAGCCACCCTGTTCGTCCTGCCGGGACGGCTCGGCGGGTTCAACGCCTGGGACCCGCTGGGCCCGCGCAAGCCGCTGCTGACCGCCGACGGCATCCGGCAGGCCGCCGCCGAGGGCGTCGAGATCGGTTCGCACGGGCTCACCCACATCGACCTGACCCGGGCGGACGACGCCGCGCTGAGCGCCGAGACCGCCGAGAGCCGGGCGCTGCTCACGGAGTTGACCGGCGCTCCCGTCACCGGCTTCTGCTACCCGTACGGCACCGTGGACGCCCGAGCCGCCGACGCCGTGCGCACCGCCGGGTACGGCTACGCCTGCGCCATCGACCCCGGCCCGCTGACCGGCCCGTACGCGGTGCCGCGGGTGCACGTGGGGCAGAACGACACGTCCGTGCGGCTGCTGCTGAAGACGCGGCTGCACCGTCTGCGCCGCCGTCCCGTGGCGGGGGTCTGACGTGCCGGACCTCAAGGCGCTGCACATCATCACCGGCCTCGGCGTGGGCGGCGCCGAGCAGCAGCTCCGGCTGCTGCTGCGGCATCTGCCGGTCGACTGCGACGTCGTAACGCTCACCAACCCCGGCCCGGTCGCCGACGGGCTGCTGGCCGACGGCGTCCGGGTCGTCCACCTCGGCATGACCGGCAACCGCGACCTGGCCGCGCTGCCCCGGCTGGCCCGCCTCATCCGCGCCGGCGGCTACGACCTCGTGCACACCCACCTCTACCGCGCCTGCCTGTACGGACGTCTCGCCGCCCGGCTGGCCGGCGTACGCGCCGTCGTCGCCACCGAACACTCCCTCGGCGACTCCCAGATGGAGGGCCGCCCGCTCACCCCGGGCGTCCGCGCCCTGTACCTGGCCGGGGAGCGGCTGGGCAGCGCCACCGTCGCCGTCTCCCCCACCGTCGCCGACCGGCTGAAGCGGTGGGGGGTGCCCGCGCCCCGCATCGAGGTGGTGCCCAACGGCATCGACCTGGCCCGCTTCCGGTTCGATCCGGTCCAGCGCCTGCGCACCCGCCGCCGCCTGGGCCTGCCGGAGGGCGCGTACGTGATCGGCGGCGTCGGCCGGCTGACCTCGGCCAAGCGGTTCGACGTTCTGGTCCGGGCGCTGGCCGAACTCCCGGACGACTGCTGGCTGCTGCTGGTCGGCGGCGGGCCCGAGGAGCACGTGCTGCGGCGCACCGCCCGCGAGGCCGGCGTCGCCGACCGCGTCCTGCTCACCGGCGAACGTCCCTACGTCCCCGACGGCTCCCCCGGGCCCGACCTGCCCTCGCTGGCCGCCGCGATGGACGTCCTCGCGTCGCCCTCGCCGGAGGAGGCCTTCGGCCTGGCGGTCGTGGAGGGCCTCGCATCGGGGCTCCCGGTGCTGTACGCGTCCTGCCCGGCGATCGAGGACCTGCCGTCCGGGCACGCGCCCACCGCCCGGCGGGTCACCGGCGGCGCCGGGGACTTCGCCCGCGCCCTCGCCGAGGTCCGGGCCGGCGCCGGGCCCGGCCCCGGGCCGCGCACTGCTCCGGAGGCCGCCCGCCACTACTGCGTCACCCGCAGCGCCGCCCGGCTGATGGACGTGTACGCGACCACCCTCACGCACCCGTTGTCCCCGGCACCCCAGGGAGTCAGTTCCACATGACCGAGCCCCTCACCCAGTCCCCGGCCCAGCCCTCGGCGGAGCCCGAGGCCGGGCCGCCCGCCCGCCCGCGCCGCACACGGGCCGCCCTGCACCGCGTCCGGGGCCGCCTGCGGTCGCTGCCGCCCTGGTCGCCGCTGGCGGCCGGTGTCCTGGCCGGCGGGCTGCTCGGCGCCGGCTACGGCCTGCTCGCCACCCCGCAGTACACGGCGACCGGCTACGTCGTCGCCGTCCCCACCGACAAGTCCGACCCGGCGTCCGCGCTGGGCTTCGCGCAGGCCTACGGGCGGGTCGCCACGCAGCTCGCGGTGCTCGGGGACGCGCAGATGTGGGCGGACGTGCCGGTGGCCCGGCTGGAGGAGAGCGTGCGCACGGCCACCTCGCCGGACGCGCCGATGGTCTCCGTGACGGCCACCTCCGCCGACCCGGAGGAGGCCGCCGACATGGCCAACGCGGTCGCCCGCGCGCTGACGCGGCACGCGGCGGCCTCCGTCGACGACACCCACGTGGAGCTGCGGCAGTTCGCACGGGCCACCAAGCCGACCGAGACGTCCTCCGCGTCCGCCACGGTGACCGCCCTGGTGGGGGCGAGCGCGGGCGGGCTGCTCGGCGGGCTGGCCCTGCTGGCCCGCCCGCGCCGTGCCGCGGCGGACGCCGGCCGCACGACGGCGGCCGTGCCCGGACCCGCCTCGGCGGCCGGCGTCCGCGGGCAGCTGTGACGGACACGAGGGCGCGCACGACCGCGCCGCCGGCCGCCTGCACGACCGAACTGGTCACCGACGAGGCGCACTTCGCCGACCTGGCGCCGCAGTGGGCGCGTCTCCACGCCCGGTGCGCGTCCGCGACCCCGTTCCAGAGCCACGCCTGGCTGCACGCGTGGTGGCGTTCGTACGGCACGCGCGGCCGGCTGCGGCTGGTGCTGGCCCGCGACGGCCGTGACCTGGTCGCCGCCGCACCGCTGACGCTCGTCCGGCGTCCGGTACCCGCCCTGGTGCCGCTGGGCGGGGCGATCTCCGACTACGGCGACGTCCTGCTGGACGACGAGCGCGGCCCGGACGCGGTGGCCGCGCTCACCGCGGGCCTGTCCCGGGCCGCCCGCACCGCGCTGGTCGACCTGCGCGAGGTACGGCCGGGCGCCGCCGCCGAGCGGGTCTACGAGCGCTGGCGCGGTCCCCGCCGCCGACTGGCCGACTCGCTCTGCCTGGAGCTGCCCGCCCTCCCCATGGACGAACTGGTCGCCCGGCTGCCCTCGGGCAAGGCCCGCCAGCGGGTCCGTGCCCAGCTGCGCCGGCTGGACTCGCTCGGCGTCAAGAGCCGGACGGTCCTGCCCGACGAGGTCGACGCGGCACTGCGGCGGCTGCTCGAACTGCACCGGTTGCAGTGGCAGGGCCGGAAGGTGACCGGCGAGCACCTCAAGCCGCGGTTCCGTGACCACCTGGTGCGGGCGGTACGGCCGATGGTGTGTGCCGGGGACGCGGTGGTCACCGAGTTCCGGATGGACGACGAGGTGGTGGCCGTGGACGTGACGCTGCTGAGCCGCCGGCTGGCCGGCGGCTACCTGTACGGCGCCCACCCCCGGTTGCGGGAGCGCAGGGCGGACGTGGCGGTGATGCTGCTGGACGCGTGCGCCGAGCACACCCGGCAGCCGGGGCGCGGCACGCTCAGCCTGCTGCGGGGCAACGAGCCGTACAAGCACCACTGGCGCCCGGAGGCGGTGTCCAACCAGCGGCTGCTGCTGGCCCGCCGGCGCACCGCCCCGCTGCTCGCGGCGGCCCTCGGCGACGCCGCCGCGCGACGGCGAGGCAAGGCGCTGCTGCGGCGCCCGGAGCGGAAGGAGGGCGACGGTGGCGGCGGCACCTGACGAGGCCGGCCGCCACCGTCGCGTACCGCTACTCGTCGCGCGAGTACCAGTCGAGGCGCATGCAGAGCTTCCCGCCGAGCCAGTACTCGACCCAGTCGCCCAGCTCCAGCGGCGAGCAGCCGGCCGGCGGCCGGGTCGTGGTCTCCGGCGCCGCGGGCACGGGCGGCGCGGTGGGCGTCGCGGGTGCGGTGGGCTCCGGGGTCCCGGGTGCGGGCTCGTCGGTGCGGCCGAAGAGCACGGACCGGTAGACGGCGGTGGAGCGGGGATTGTCGTCGCACTGCCACACGCCGTGCGGGCAGTAGTCGGTGACCGTGTTGTAGACGGGCTTGTGCTCGTCCATCCAGGCCAGCATGCGCCGCATGTACTCGGCGTTGTCGCCGTTGCGGAACAGCCCCCATTCCGGATAGGAGACGGGCTTTCCGTGCTTCTTCGCGAAGTCGACGTGCGCCTGGAGTCCGTAGGGTTCCTTCACCTGTTCGTCGAACGTCATTCCGCGTGGCTGGTCGTAGGAGTCCATGCCGATGATGTCGACCGTCTCGTCCCCCGGATAGCACGTCGTCCAGGGGACGGCGTCCCGGCCGCGGCTCGGCGTGTAGTCGAACCGGAACTTCTGGCCGGGTACCGCCCGCATGGTGGTGACGATCCGCTTCCAGTACGTCTTCCAGGCCTCCGGGTCCGGCCCGCACCGGTGGGTGTAGGTGATGCCGTTCATCTCCCAGCCGAGCACCAGGACCGTGTCCGGGACCTTGAGTTCGACGAGCCGTTCGGCGAGGGCGCGGAAGTGGTGGTCGAACTCCCCGGCGGCGCCCCGGCGCAGCAGTGCGCGCACCTCGTCGTCGCCGACCCCTTCCTCGTTGCGCTCCATCATGGGCACGTTGAGGACGAACATCCGGTCCGCCTTGCGGGTGCGCCAGTCGGCCCACGCGTCGAGGAAGGTGGGGGCGCCCTCGATGTTGCTCCAGCGGTCGCCGGGCAGATAGGTGTGGCCGACGCGCAGTTCGGCGTCGCCCAGCCACTGGCTGAGGCCGGCCATCCGGGCCACGCCGCGCGGCCCGTAGTCCAGGTACGCGCCGAACGCGGGGGTGGCGGCGGGCTTCTTCGCCGGGGCTCCGGGTGCCGGGGCCGCGGGCGCGGGTGCCGGCGGGGTCGGTTCGGCGGCGGTCGTGGGGCCCGCCGCGGCCACCAGCGCCGCCAGCGCGACCGCCGCCGCGACGCCCGCCGGCCGCCTGGACCGGTTCCGTGAATGCCGTACGGCCATACCGGCTCCATTCCTCGCCGTGAATTCCGCTCCGTTACTGACACTCAGTCATATGAAATGCCATCACGCCACTGCCGCTACGGCTTTCGAGTGCGCCGATCGCCCGCACCGGTGAACCGATTCGAAGACGAAGGAAGTTTCCCGTGTCGCTGTTCGACACCCGCGTCCCCGCCGTCCTGCTGCGGACCGACCGGAATCCCTTTCACCACGGAACGCTTGGCGCCGTGCGTTCGCTCGGTCGGGCCGGAGTGGACGTGCACGTGGTCGCGGACTGCGCGCGCAGCCCCCTGCGCGCCTCCCGCTACGTGACGGGGCTGCACACTCCCCCGCCGCCCGGCGCGTCGCCCGCCGACATCACGGCGGTCCTGCGCCGGGTGGCGGCACGGATCGAGCGTCCCGCCGTACTGATCCCGATGGACGACGCGTGTGCCGTGGCGGTGGGCCGGGCGCGGGCCGAGCTGGTGCCGGCGTATCTGCTGCCGGACCAGCCGGGCGACCTGCCCGGACGGGTCGCCGACAAGGCGGAGCTGGCCGGGGTGTGCGCCTCCCTGGGCGTGCCGCACCCCGAGACGCTGGTCCCGGACGGACCGGCGGAGGCGGCGCGGGCCGCTTGGCGGCTGGGTCTGCCGGTGGTGGCGAAGTGGAGCCGCCCCTGGCTGGTGCCCCCGGGCGGCGGGCTGCGCAGCACGGTGCTGGTGCGCTCGGCGCGGGAGGCCGGGGAGCTGTACCGGCGGGCCGAGGAGGCGGGGAGCCGGCTGCTGCTCCAGGCGTTCCTGCCGCCGGGGCCGGACCGCGACTGGTTCTTCCACGGGTACGCCGACCGCTCGGGCACGGTCCGGGCGGGTGGCCCGGGCCGCAAGACCCGGGCCAGGCCGCGCGGTGCCGGTCTGACCGCGGTGGGCCGCTGGACGCCCAACCCGCAGGTGCGGACGCTCGCCGAGCGGGTCACCGGGGCGTTGGGCTACCGGGGCGTCTTCGACCTCGACTTCCGCCGCTGCGGTGCGACGGGCGACTACCACCTGCTCGACTTCAACCCGCGTCCCGGCGCGCAGTTCCGGCTCTTCACCGACTCCGCCGGGCTGGACGTCGTACGGGCCCTGCACCTGGATCTGACCCACCGGGCCCTGCCGGACGGCGCGCCGCGGCCGGGGCGGACCTTCGTGGTGGAGAACTACGCGCCGCTGAGCGCGCTGCGGCCGGCGCCCGACGGGCGGGAGCTGGCCTGGCACGCCCCCGACGACCGGGCGCCGGGCCGGGCCCTGTGGACCCTGTGGGGCCGCCACGTGACCGGCCGGGTGCTGGACCGCGCGCGCAGCCGGCGCGCGCACGCGTCGGACGAGGCCCCGGCCCGCGCCCGTGTGGTGCGCCAGGCGGGCGCGCCGCGGGCCGACCGTGCGGGACAGCCGGACCGCCCGGGGGGCGACCGGGCGGGCAGCCACTGACGAGGGACGCGGCCACGACGACGCCCCCGGTGGCCCATGCGGGCGGCCGGGGGCGTCGGGGTGGAGCGGGGATCAGCGCGTGGCGGTGGCCCGGCCCCTGCGGTACAGGATCGCTCCGCCGGCGATCAGCACGGCACCCGCGGCCGCGGCGCCCAGCGTGCCCTCGCTGCCGGTCTCGGCCAGGACGGGCGGCTGCTCCGTCTGCGGGGTGGGCGGAGTCT
>NZ_QHJH01000264.1 GCF_003947455.1 Streptomyces sp. WAC 04229
GTGGTGCGGGGTGGGTGGTGCCGTGCGGGTGGCTCAGCGCGAGGTGTCGAAGACCTCGTCGCGGGTGGTCGCGAGGGCGCTCTCCAGCGCGCCGCGCAGTACGGGGTGGTCGGTCACCTCACCGACGACGAGCCGGGGCCGGGAGGCGGCCAGCTCCTCCAGCTCGTCCTGGACCAGGTCGCGCAGCGTCTCGCCGCCGGCGGCGAGCGAGGTGCCGCTCAGGACCACCAGCTCGGGGTCGAGCACCGAGACGAGGGAGGCGAGGCCGGTGGCCAGGCGGGTGGCGTAGGTCTGGAGCAGCCGGCGGTGCGGTTCGTCGTCGGCCTCGGCGGCACGGGCGACGAGGGCGGCGGCTGCCTCGTGGTACGGCCCCGGGGGGAGGCCGGTGAGTCCCAGTTCCCGGGCGAGCCCCGGCAGGGCCTGGGAGCCGGCGAGTTCCTGGAAGCCGCCGCTGCCGGTCCGGCTGACCTTGCGGACCAGCGGCGCGCCCGGCACCGGCAGGAACCCGACCTCGCCCGCGCCGCCGGTCCAGCCGCGGTGCAGCCGGCCGCCGAGGACCAGGGCGGCGCCCAGGCCCTCCTGGTTCCACAGGAGCACGAAGTCCTCGTGCCCCCGGGCCGCGCCGAGGCGCTGCTCGGCCACGGCCGCGAGGTTCACGTCGTTCTCGTACTCGACCGGCATCGGCAGCGCGGCGGCGAGTTCGTCGAGGAGGGTGGGGGAGTGCCAGCCCGGCAGGTGGGAGGCGTAGCGCAGCCGCCCGGTGCCCGGGTCGAAGGCGCCCGGGGTGCCGATGACGAGGCGGTGGACTTCGGCCCGGGCGAGCCCGGCGGCCTTCACCGCGCCGTCGAGGGCGTCGGTGACCTGCTGGACGACCGGGGCGACGGGCCGCCGGCCCGGGGTCGGCAGTTCGAAGCGGCCGACGGTGCGCCCGGTGACGTCGGCGACCGCGGCCAGGACGCGGTCCGGGGTGACGTCGAGGCCGGCGGCGTACGCGGCGGCCGGGTTGACCTCGTAGAGCTGGGCGCCGGGGCCCGGGCGGCCCTCGGTGGTGCCGCCGGCCAGGACCAGGCCCGCGGCCTCCAGGCGGGCCAGCAGCTGGGAGGCGGTCGGCTTGGACAGGCCGGTCAGCTTGCCGATCCGGGTCCGGGAGAGCGGCCCGTGCTCCAGCAGGAGGTCGAGGGCGGCCCGGTCGTTCATGGCGCGCAGGACGCGCGGGGTGCCCGGCGTACCGGCGGTTCCTGCCATGCGTGTCCACACCTGCCTCTCGGCCGCTCAGCCTTTCAGTGGGAGACCGGTAAGTCCACTGCTCGTCCCTCACTGAAGGTGACTGTTAGGAAAGTTTCCTGTTGGCTGAGAAACGTAGGCCCGCCCGGGAGGGGGCGTCAAGAGACCGCCCCCGGGGCAACGCAGTCGTTACCTCGGGGGCGGTGCGGAACGGGCGGTGGGCCCGGCGCCTACTTCGTGGTGCTCGGCGGCGCTATGGGCGACGCGGCGACCGACTGCGGCGACGCGGTGTTCGCGTAGGCCGACGGCGCCGCGACCCCGGCAGCCGGGTCGGCGACGGCCGGGACGCCGTCCACCGGGAAGGTGGCCCCGCCGACGATCGCGATGCCGGCCTCGTCGAAGGCCCGCTTGATCCGCCAGCGCAGCTCACGCTCGACGGTGAGGGACTTGCCGGGCATGGTCTTCGCGGAGACCCGCACGACCATGGAGTCGAGCAGCACGGAGTCCAGGCCGAGGACCTCGATCGGGCCCCAGAGCATCTCGTTCCAGGGCTCCTCCTTGCTCATCCGCTCGCCGACCGCGTCGAGGGTCTCCTTGACCTTGTCCAGGTTCTCGTCGGAGCGGACGGTCACGTCCACGCCGGCCGTGGACCAGCCCTGGGAGAGGTTGCCGATCCGCTTGACCTCGCCGTTGCGGACGTACCAGATCTCGCCGTCGACGCCGCGCAGCTTGGTCACCCGCAGCCCGACCTCTATGACCTCGCCGGAGGCCACGCCCGCGTCGATGCTGTCGCCGACGCCGTACTGGTCCTCCAGGATCATGAAGACGCCGGACAGGAAGTCGGTGACCAGGTTGCGGGCGCCGAAGCCGATCGCCACGCCCGCGACACCGGCGGACGCCAGCAGCGGGGCCAGGTTGATCTGGAAGGTGCCGAGGATCATCAGCGCGGCGGTGCCGAGGATGAGGAAGCTGGCCACCGAGCGCATCACGGACCCGATGGCCTCGGAACGCTGCCGACGCCGCTCGGCGTTGACCAGCAGACTGCTCAGCGCGGTGCTGCCGCCCGTCCCGGTCCTGCGGTTCATCCGCTCTATCAGCTTGGTTATCGCCCGCCGCACCACCGCCCGCAGCACCGCCGCGATCACCAGGATCAGCAGCACCCGCAGCCCGATCGCCAGCCACGTCGACCAGTTCTCCTCGACCCAGCCCGCGGCGTTCGTGGCGTGTTCCTGGGCGTCCCGGAGCGAGGGCACGGGCGGCGTCGTCGACCCCGAGGGCGTCGGGGACGGCGACGGACCGGCGGCCGTGCGGACGGCGGCGGACAGGGACACGACGGTTTACCTCCAAGTGCGGCGGCCCGTCCTTCGAGGTCCGGTCCAAGGTCACGGAAAGGTCACCGGACGGGCAGATGCACCACACTAACGGGGCACCGGGCGCGGAACGGCCCGAAATGGGCGGGAGAGACGGTCCTCACCCGCGCTCGGACTGGTCACGCCCCCGGCGCCGCGCCGCGTGTGGTCGAAAACACTCCCGGCCCGTTACCGGGACATGGTGGCGCTACGACCAGCCATGAGGGGAGACTGAACCAGATCGTCCCGGCGCGAGCCACGCGCCGCCGACGCCCAAGGAGGCACCCGTGCCGCATGTCCTGGTCCTCAACGCGTCGTACGAGCCGCTCGGCGTCGTACCGCTCCGCCGCGCGCTCGTCCTCGTCCTCGAGAACAAGGCCGTATGCCTCGAGGAGTCCGGCGCCTACCTGCACAGCGCGACCGTCACCGTGCCCGCACCCAGCGTGGTCCGGCTCAAGCGGTTCGTGCGGGTGCCCTACCGGGGCCCCGTCCCGCTCACCCGCCGTGCCCTCTTCGCCCGCGACGGAGGCCGCTGCATGTACTGCGGCGCCGTCGCCACCAGCGTCGACCACGTCATCCCGCGCAGCCGCGGAGGGCTGCACGCCTGGGACAACGTGGTGGCCTCCTGCCGCCGCTGCAACCACGTCAAGGCCGACCGCCACCTCGGCGAGATCGGCTGGCGCCTGCACCACAAACCCGCCCCGCCCACCGGTCTGGCCTGGCGCATCATCGGCACGGGGCATAGGGACCCGCGCTGGCTGCCCTACTTGCAGCCGTACGGCGCGGAGGACGCCATGGCCCGGATCGACGGCATTTCCGCCTGACGGTCCGGGCCTTCGCACAGGCCGGTGCGGGGCCGCTCAGCGCACCCAGTTCTTCAGCGGCTCGGTGTCCAGAGTGATCCCGACCGGCTCGGGGAGCGCGACCTCCTTGCCGAAGGGCAGGGTCTGCACGGTCTCGTAACGTCCGCCGTCCGGCCGGCTGTGCACCTTGACCTCGCAGGTGTCCCGGTCGATCAGGAGGTACACCGGGATACCGGTCTCGGCGTACGCCCGGGGCTTCTCGACGCGGTCGCGCCGGTCGGTGTCGGAGTCGTACGAGGTGACCTTGACGGTCATGAGGACGGGGGCGGAGTCGGCCCATTCGCCGGCGCCGCCGAACGTGTAGCTGGGGACCAGTGAGCCGTCGGGGCGGGCACGGCCCTCGCGACAGGTCTCGACGATCAGGCCTTGGTGGGAGTTGAGGAACAGATCGGGGCGCTGCTGCATGCAGACGCGTGTGAGCCACTCGATGATGTTCCCGTGATCGCCGTCCGGCACGGCCTTCCCCCCAAGATGTCCGTTGATGAACTCGAGCCGCGCGCCTTCTATGCTCCGGTCGGCATGGCGGGCGAGTTCCTCGAACTCGGTGACGAGCATCTGGGGCCTGTCGGCGGTCACGGTAACAGGGCTCCTCCGGTTGTGCAGGGGTCCACATCGTCAGGGTAGGGGAGATCAGGCCTGGCGGGCGGGGCATTCGGATCGGTTGCACCCTCCTGCTGAACGGCCGTCACACGTACCGCAGCTCCCCCGGCCGCACCGAGCGTCCCAGCAGGGGCAGGGCTGTCGCCGCCGCGAGGAGGCAGGCGGCGTACACCGCCGGTGCGACCAGCAGGGCCGTCCAGGGGAGGGAGCCGTCGCCCTGGAGGGACGAGTACCAGACGCCGACCGCCAGGCCTCCGGCGCAGGCCAGGAGCAGGGCGGGGGCGAGCGGAAGGGCGGTCTCCATCAGCAGGGCGCGGTTCAGGACCGTACGCGGCACCCCCGCCGCGACCTGCGCGGCCAGCGTCCGGCGCCGGTTGGCCAGCGACTCGGCGGTGCCCACGGCGAGGCCGGTGAGCGTGATCGCGAGGGCGACGAGGAGCGCGGCGCCCGTCAGGTCGAGGCCGGTCGTGTAGTACGCCAGGTCGGCGCCGAGGCGCCCCTCCCTGGCGCGCAGTTCGGTGAGCATCGCGTGCCGGATGCCCAGGAAGGCCGTTCCGGCGACCGTCACCACCAGGACGGCGGCGTGCGTGCGGGCCGGGCCCCAGGGATCGTCCCGCAGCCGCTCCGCGGCGAGCAGCGGCGCCGCGGTCCGGGCCCGGGGAGACAGGAGCCGGCCGGTGAGCCGGGCGGTGGCCCCGGCCAGCCACACCGAGCCCGCGCCGAGCGCGACGACGAGGAGGAAGACGGTCAGCGGAGTCCGCCAGTCGACCAGGTTGCCCGCGCCGCCGGAGCCGCTCGCGGCGAGCGGAGCCACCGCGATCAGCAGGATCAGCCCGCCCAGGAACAGCAGGCCGGGCCCCCGGCCCGAGTCCGGCCCCACCCGGCGCAGCCACCCCATCGGTGACGCCACCACCCGGCGCAGCGCCACCGCGCCCGCCACCGCACCCGACACCGGTACGCCGACGGTGACCAGTGCTGTGCCCGCCCAGGTCAGCGCGGTCGGCCCGGTCCACAGACGCAGCAGGAGCAGGACCGAGAAGACGGTGGCCACCGCCGAGCCCGCCAGGCAGGCCAGCCCGGTCTCCAGTGCCGCGATCCGGCGGACCTGCCAGGGTGTCGCGCCGGCCAGCCGCAGTGCGGCCAGTCGCCGGTCCCGGTGCACGGCGCCGATCCGGGTGCACTGGCCGAGGAAGGCCAGCACCGGTACCAGCAGCAGCAACAGTCCGGCGATCACCCCGTAGCGGGTGCCCCCCTCGTTGAGCAGGCCGTGGAAGACGGAGACGGTGTAACCGTCCGGGACCGAGGCGAGCGTGACCGCCGCCAGCGCGAATCCGGTGGCGAGCGCCGCACCCGCCGCCACAAGGGTGATCCGCCACCACTCCCGCCGGTCCGACCCGCTCACGAGCTGCCGGGCCAGCCGGACGTCCGCACCCCATGTGCTCATGCCGTCACCGCCAGCGCCACGGCGCCGTCGCGCAGCCGGACCTCGCGGTCCGCGTACGCCGCCACCTGGGCGTCGTGCGTGACCAGCAGCACCGCCGTGCCCGACTCCCGGGCCGTGCGCGCCAGCGCCGTCATCACCTGCTCGCCCGCCAGCGAGTCCAGCGCCCCGGTCGGTTCGTCCGCGAACACCGCCTTCGGCCCGCTGACCAGCGCGCGGGCCAGCGCCGCCCGCTGTGCCTGCCCGCCGCTCATCTCCCCCGGGCGCAGCTCCTCCTGCCCGCGCACCCCGAACCGTTCCAGCCACTCACCGGCCCGCGCCCGCGCCTCGGCCCGTGCGGTGCCGGCCAGGATCAGCGGCAGCGACACGTTGTCCAGCACCGTCAGTTCCGGGATCAGCTGCCCGAACTGGAAGACCACCCCGAAGTCGGTGCGGCGCAGCTCGCTCAGCCGATGCTCCGGCAGCCCCTCCAGCGGCCGGCCGGAGTAGGTCACCGAGCCCGCGTCCGGCCGGACGATCCCGGCCAGGCAGTGCAGCAGCGTGGACTTGCCGCTGCCGCTGGCCCCGGTGACGGCGAGGATCTCGCCGGCCCGCAGGTCGACCGAGACTCCCCGCAGGGCCTCTGTCCTGCCGTACGTCTTCACCAGGTCGCGGGCCGCGATCAGCGGTCCCGCCGTGGCCTCGTGCGTGTCCCCGTTCGTCATGCGGTGCGGACCTCCGTGGTCAGAGTGGTGAGCCGGGCCGCGGTGGTGGTCATCCAGCGGAGGTCGGCATCGAGGTGGTTGAGGGCGTAGTCGGCCGAGAGCACGGTCGTGAGGTCGGTGCCCGGCTTCGTCTTGAGCGCAGTGAGCTCCCGCATCCGGCCCATGTGGGCCGTGCGCTGGGCCAACAGGTAGGCGCCCGCGTCGCCGCCGGTGAGGATCGAGACGACGACCTTGGCGAAGATCTCGTTCGTCACGAAGGGCGCGGGCGGCGCGATCTCGCCCGCCCACCGCGCCAGTTCGCGCCCGCCCTCGTCCGTCGCGCGGTACGCGGTGCGCTCCGGGCCGCCGTCGGACGCGGTGCCGTCGACCTCCGCGAGGCCGTCCCGGACCAGCCGCTGCAGGGTTGTGTAGACCTGCCCGTAGGCCAGCGGACGGGCCTGCGGGAAGCGTTCGTCGTGACGCCGTTTGAGGTCGTAGCCGTGGCTCGGCCCCGAGGCGATCAGGCCCAGGAGGAGATGGCGGGTGCTCATGGAGATCAGTATTCACCAAGTACATGTACTGAGTGAATAGCCGGACGGATTCCGTCGGGGATTTCTTTTGCCCGGATCATGGGTATTTGGAAGGAGTGAGATGTGACCAGGGCCACGTTGCGGGTGTCGGAGTGCCTGTCCGCGCACCTTCTGGGTAGGGGGCTGCCGTAACCCGCTAGAAGCGTGCTCGCAACAGCCCGACCCAAAGGAGATCTCCGTGGCTGCAATCCTCCTGCTCCCGGCCCCTTCCAAACCCGTGGCGGAGCCGTCCACACCCTGGGCCGAGCCCTCCGCCGCCTCCGAGACCCCGCACTACTGCGTCTTCGGCGCCGCCCAGAGCTTCGCCGAGACCCCGCTCACCAGCGAACCTCCACTGCCCGACGCCGAGCCCCTGACCAGCGAGTCGCCGTTCGCCGACGCCGTACCGCTGACCAGCGAGTCCTCGCCCGAGCTCACGGCGGACGTGCCGGAGCAGGGCGGCCCCTCCTTCGCCGTTCCCGAGCCGACGAGGTCGTAGAGGTCACAGATGCCAGCAGCCGGGCCGGCCGAGCCCCCCGCCGAGGACCTTCCCGAGGATCTGACCAGGCTCGCCGCCCTGCACGGCGTCGCCACCGCCTACCGCCCGTCCCCGGACCGCACCGTCCCGGCCTCGGTCACCGCGGTGACCCTCGCGCTGGCCGCCCTCGGCGTGGACACGAGCACCCCCGAGGCCGTACGGGCCGCGCTCGCCGCGCGCGAGACCGGGCTGCGCGACCGCCTGCTGCCGCCCACCGTGGTCGGCTGGAGCGACGGCGGCACGCCGGCCGCCCTCGCCGCACTGCCCGAGGGCACCCGGCTCCGCGTCGACACCGAACAGGGCGAGACCCGTGACGACGCCGGGCGGCTCCCGCCCGGCGTCCACCGCCTGACCGCCACCACCCCCGACGGCCGCACCGCACGGGCCCACCTGATCGTGGCGCCCGCCCGGCTGCCC
>NZ_QHJH01000265.1 GCF_003947455.1 Streptomyces sp. WAC 04229
GTGGCACGGCTGGCCCCGGGGGAAGCGGGGGGCACCGGCGACGCGGGAGGCGCCGGCGATACGGAGGACACGGCTCCGGACCGGCCCGCCGAGCCGGCCGGAACGCCGGACGAAAAGGATGAACAGGCGCCCCCTCCTCCCCGGCCCGTACCCCTTCAACAGGCCCCGCTGGCGCGGCTTGTAACGAAGTAGTGCCGGTTGGCGTGGCCGCCTGGATTCGGGTCGAGGGGTGCCGGTTACACTCGCCCGGCTGTACGAAAGATCATGTTGACGGGGTGAATTCCTTCCGATGAACGACGCCAGCACGACCCAGCCGATGCAGGCCGACGGTGCCGACGTTTCCGAGACCGACACCGGCCACGGCAAGCACCGCGGACCGGTCTCCAGCCAGGAGGCCGCGGCGACCCCGCGGGGCCGTCACCGCAAGCCGTCCGAGGAGTCCGGGACGGCGGCCTGACGGCACGCCAAGGCACGACACACACGCATCACACGCATCACACGCAGTAAGAAGCAGGCAAGCGGCCACGGCCCCGTGCGTCACTCCGACGCACGGGGCCGTCGTCGTCACTCGTACCGGACGACCGTGTCGGCGAGGACCGGGGCGTCGTCCCGTTCGACGGCGCTCACCGCCACGCGCACCGAGCGGCCGCCGTCCGGCACCACCGGCCGCCACATCCGCACCCGCAGCGTCTCCCCCGGGTACACCACCCCGGCGAACCGCGCGCGGTACTCGCGCACCCGGGTCACGTCACCGCCCAGCAGCGTGTCGACCACCGACTTGAGCGTGGAGCCGTAGGTGCACAGCCCGTGCAGGACGGGCCGCTCGAAACCGGCGCGCACGGCGAACTCCGGGTCGGCGTGCAGCGGGTTCCAGTCGCCGCAGAGGCGGTAGAGCAGGGCCTGGTCCTCGCGCACCGGCAGTTCGGCGACCTGATCGGGTTCCGTGTCCGGCGGCGGGGCGGGGCGCCCGGACGGCCCCCGCTCACCGCCCCAGCCACCCTCCCCGCGTACGAAGATCTCGGCCTCGTCGGTCCACAGCGGCCCGTCCGCGTCGGTGACGTCGGTGCGCAGCACCAGGACGGCCGCCGTGCCCTTGTCGTACACGGCGACGACGCGCGAGGCCGCGCTCGCCCGGCCGCGCACCGGGACGGGCCGGTGCGTCAGCAGGCGCTGCCCGCCGTGCAGGACGCGGGCGAGGTCGACGTCGACGCCGGGCCTGGACAGCGCCCCGATCACACCCGGGGGTCCGTCCCCCGCCACCGTCGCGAAGCTCGGCAGCACGTGCAGCCGGGACTCCAGGGTGTAGCGCAGCTCGCGGGCGTCGGTGGCGGGCACTCCCGCGCCGATCCCGAGGTGGTAGAGCTGGACGTCCCCGTGGTCCCAGGCGAGTTCGCGGACGTGGGGCGGTGCGGCGAGCGCCGTGGCCGCGTCGATGGGCATGGCTGCCCCCTTCTCCCAGGTCCTCCCAGGCATGTGGACGGTGACCGGCAGCCACGACCGTACGGGACGCCGGCCGGCCGGGACATTTGTCCTCCCGGACTCCGGACAACCGCATCTGCCGCCCGCCCCCTCCGGCTCCGTAGCGTCACCGGCATGAGAGCGACAGAAGGCAGCACCTCCGCCGTCTCCTTCACGCGAGCGGCCAAGGCGTACGGCGACGTGCGCGCCGTGGACGGCGTGGACCTGGAGATCACGCGCGGTGAGACGGTCGCGCTGCTCGGCCGCAACGGCGCCGGCAAGTCCACGGCGATCGCCCTGCTGCTGGGCCTCTGCCCGCCCGACGAGGGCACGGTGGCGCTGTTCGGCGGGGAGCCGGAGCGGGCGGTGCGCGCGGGCCGGGTGGGGGCCATGCTCCAGGAGTCGCGGGCGGTGCCCCGGGTCACCGTGGGCGAGCTGGTCGCCTTCGTGGCCGGCCGCTACCCGGCGCCGATGCCGGTCCGGCAGGCTCTGGAGCTGGCCGGGATCGAGCAGCTGGCCGGGCGTCGCGTGGACCGGCTGTCCGGCGGGCAGACACAGCGGGTACGGCTCGCCGTCGCGCTGGCCGGCAACCCCGACCTGCTGGTCCTCGACGAACCCACGGCGGCCCTGGACGTGGAGGCCCGGCACACCTTCTGGGAGTCGATGCGGGCCTACGCGCGGCGCGGCAGCACCGTCCTCTTCTCCACCCACTACCTGGCGGAGGCCGAGACGCACGCCGACCGCATCCTGGTCCTCGACCGGGGGCGGATCGTCGCGGACGGCACCGGTGACGAGCTGCGCCGGGCGGCGGGCGGCAGCCGCGTCTGCTTCGACCTGGCCGGCCGGGCCACCGGGGACCTGGCGCTGCTGCCCGGCGTGCGCGCGCTGGAGATCCGCGGGGACCGGGCGCTGCTGCGCACCGAGGACTCGGACGCGACGGTGATCGCCCTCGCCGAACGTGGCGCGATCCGCGGCCTGGAGGTAGCCCCCGCGTCGCTGGACGACGCGTTCCTGGCCCTGACGGCGGCGGCCGCGGAGACCACCGCGCAGCCCGCGACGGAGACGGAGCCGGTGCGATGAGGGCCTACCTGCGGCTGGAGACGCGCCGCACCCTGCGCGATCCCGGCTTCGTGATCGGCGGAATCGCCATGCCGGTCCTCATGTACCTCCTCTTCACCAACCTCGGGGGCGGCGACGCGGGCGACTGGAAGACGGGGGCGATGGTCGGCATGGCGGCGTACGGCGCGGTCGGCTCGGCCCTGAACACCGGCGGCGGGGTCGCCGAGGACCGGGCGATCGGCTGGCTGCGGCAGCTGCGGGTGACGCCGATGCCGCCGCACCAGGTGGTGGCGGGGCGCGCGCTGACGGCCTCGGTCACGGTGCTCCCCGCGATCACGGCCGTCCTCGCCGCGGGCGGCCTGGTCAACGGCGTACGGCTGGAGGCGTGGCAGTGGGCGGCTCTGGCGCTGCTGCTGTGGCTGGGGTCGGTCCCCTTCACACTGCTGGGCCTCGGCAACGGCTACCGGCTGACCGGGCAGACCACCGGCGTGGCGAACATGGTGGCCAACCTGGGGCTCGCGGTCCTCGGCGGGCTGTGGTTCCCGCCGGCGCTGTTCCCGGAGTGGCTGCGCGCGGTGTCGGCGTACACCCCGACCAACCGCTTCGCCGAGCTGGGCAGCGCGGTCGCCACGGGGCAGGCGCCCCCGGCAGGTGCGATTCTCGTACTGCCGGCATGGCTGGTGGCGTTCGGGGCGTACGCCGTCCTGTCCTACCGTCGCGGCGCGGAACGCGGCTGAGCACGTGAACGACCGAGGAGAGGGACAGAGGGCGATGACGGGGACCGGAGGGTGGCTGCGCAGGGTCTCGTGCCGCCTGGACGCGTGGCAGCTGGCGCGGCAGTCCGAGCCGGTGGAGGCGGCGAAGGCGGACGAGCTGCCGGAGCGGGTCGGTCCGCCGCCCACCGGTTTCGCGCTCCTGCCCTGGCTGCTGATGGGCCTGGGCAGCCTGGCCAACATCTTCCAGGGACGGACGTCGAACCCCTGGATCGGCGGCCTGGGGCTGCTGGTCTTCAACTCCCTCTACATCTACGTGGCCTTCCGCTCCTTCGACAGGGAGCGGCGCGAGTCGCCGTCGACCCGGCTGGCCCTGGCCGGCATGGCGCTGGTGACCTGCGCCCTGTCCCTGGCCTACGGCGGCAGCTGGCTGCTGTTCTTCCCGCTGCTCGGCCTCGCGGCGGGTGCGGCACTGCGCGGCAGGTGGCTGGGCCGGTGGGGCTGGACGCTGGCCGCGGCGGCCGGGATCGTGGCCGGCGTCACGGAAGGCTGGACCGGCCTCAACATCGCCTACGGGACCTTCCTGTCCACCATGGTGACGGCCGCGATCCTGGGCCTGTCCGACGCCGTACGGCAACTGCGCGCGGCCCGGGAGGAACTGGCGGCGCGGGCGGTCGCGGAGGAGCGGCTGCGGTTCTCCCGGGACCTGCACGATCTGCTCGGGCACACCCTGTCCGTCATCGTGGTCAAGTCGGAGGCGGCCCGGCGGCTGGCGCACCGCGACCTGGACGCCGCGCTGACCCAGATCGGCGACATCGAGGCGGTCGGGCGTCAGGCGCTGACGGAGGTCCGGGAGGCCGTCACGGGATACCGGGAGGGCAGCCTGGGGACCGAGCTGGACCGGGCCCGTTCGGTGCTGGCCGCGGCGGACGTGGAGCCGGTGGTCCTCCGCTCGGGACCGCCGCTGCCTCCACAGGCCGAGGCCCTGCTGGGGTGGGTGGTGCGGGAGGCGGTCACCAACGTCGTACGGCACAGCGGGGCGAGCCGGTGCGAGATCGCGGTGTCGGGCGGCGCGGACCGGGTCCGGCTCACCGTCACGGACGACGGCACGGGCGCCGCCGGCCCCACCCAGGGCCCGGGCACCGGCCTGACCGGCCTGACGGAACGCCTCCTGACGGCCGGCGGTTCGCTGACCGCGGGCGTGGAGCCCCGGGGCGGCTTCGCGGTGCGGGCGGAACTGCCGGTGGACGCGCAGGCGCAAGGGCACGCGGAAGGAGAAGTGCGGACTGGGTCCCGCTGATCGGCCTCGGCCAACTGGCACTTGGAGCGCGACTGGAGCGACAGCGTCCCCCGGGCTGTGAGGTCGCCCGGCCCTCGCGGCCGAGGTCACCGAAGGGGGACCCGAGTGTGGTGGTTGGGCTGCACACGGGCGTCGACTTCGAGAACCGGCAGTGACGTCAGCAGGAATGCTTGCGGCTCTTGGCAACTATAGTTGTTCAAATTCCCACTATTGTTGCCGCTGACCATGACGATCAGCTGGAGAGAGCAGCCCTCACCCCGTCGGCGCCGCATCCTTCGCACCATCTGGGCGATCTACGCCGGCATCGTCGCCGCACTGTGGATCGTCTTCTCCCTCGCCGAAGTCCCGGACGAGCGGATCTACGACATCGACACCTACTACGCGAACACGCCCTGGATGCGCGAGCACGTCCTGCTCCACCTCCTCGCGCACACCGTGTCCGGCGTCGTCGCCGCCGGCATGATCTGGCCCTGGGTCGGCAAGGTCTCCGCACGCTGGCTTCGCGCGGGCCTGGTCTGCCTTCAGGCCGGCCATACCCGAACCCTGCGCCCCCTGGACCTCTCCCCCGCCGCCGTACAGGTCCGACCCACCGACGCCCTCTCGCGGCGGCTGATGCACCGCAAGAAGGACATTTACGACGGCCTCCTGAGTCTCGGCCCGTATTACGACGACCAGGTGCGCGTCGACGTACACCATGCGGCCACACGAACCGGGCACGACCCGGACCGCGCCGATTCCCTCGCGCGCACCGCGGCCCTCCTCGCCGCCATCGACGCCTACAAGCAGTCGCCCGACGAACCAGGCAAGGAAGCCCAGCCCATCCGTAGCGACCTGCCCACTCTCATCTCCATGGCCCACGGCCTACGCCGCCGACGGACCGTCGGCACCCTTCGCCACCAGGTGGCCACCAGAGAAAGCGCGACCGCACGTGTCTGACACATCCAGCCCTCGTGATACCGCTGTCGTCATAGGCGGCGGCATGACCGGCATTCTCACCGCCTCCGTCCTCTCACTGTTCGCCGACGTCACCATCATCGAACGCGACGAACTGCCCACCGAGCCGGAACCCCGCAAGGGCCTCCCCCAGGCCCGTCACGCCCACCTGCTGTGGGCCGGCGGCGTCGCAGCCCTCGAACGCCTCCTCCCCGGCATCGGAGATCACCTCGTCGACCAAGGTGCGTGGCGTGCCGGGATCATGACCGATCTCGTCTCCAAGGCCCCGTCCGGACCGTGGTTCCGCCGCTTCACCACGCCCACCGTCAACCTCGTGTGCTCCCGGGACCTGCTCGACGCCACCGTTCGCAAGGCTGTTCTCCGAGACGAGCGCATCACTGTACGCGGGCGTGCCGAGGTCGTCGGACTCGTGGGCACCGCCTCCCAGATCGCGGGGGTCCGCATCCACACCGACGGAAGCGAAGAAATGATCCCCGCGAAGATCGTTGTCGACGCCAGTGGCCGGAGCAGCCGTGCCCCCGTGTGGCTGGAGGACCTCGGCATCCCGACGATTCCCGAGCGGACCGTCGACGCCGGCGTCGTCTACGCAAGCCGCATGTTCAAGGCGCCCGGCTCCACCGCCGACAAGTTCCCCATCGTCAACGTCCAGGCAGACCCGAGTCAGGCACCCGGGCAAGGCGGCATCATCCTGCCCATCGAGGATGGCCGCTGGCTCGTGACCCTTTCCGGGACACGCGGAGGCGAACCCACGAGCGACCCCGAAGCGTTCGTCAGCTTCGCCAAGGGCCTGCGTCACCCGATCATCGGCGACCTCATCGAGCAGGCGGAGCCGCTGACCGACCCGGTGATGTCCCGCAGCACGGCCAACATCCGCCGCTATTTCGAGAAGGCTGCCAAGTGGCCGGAAGGATTCGTCGTCGTCGGTGACGCCGTCGCCGCCTACAACCCGGTCTACGGGCACGGCCTCTCCGCTGCGGCCCAGTGCGCGGTTGCCATCAACGACACGCTCCTCGACCACGGGCTCCACCACAAGGGCCTGTCACGGCGCCTGCAGAAGGCTGTGGCTCAGCCGGTGGGGAACGCCTGGAACCTGGCAGTGGGCCAAGATGTGCTCTACCCCGGCGCCACCGAGGAAGGTCCGACAGCCACCGACCGGTTCGGGGCTGCGCTCGTCGACCGCGCCGTGGACGCGGGAGCCCGCAGCCCGCACGCCCAGCGGTACCTACTTGAGGTCATGAGCATGCAGAGGCCACCGACCCGCCTGTTCTCACCCGGCATGCTTTTCCAGATGGCCATGGGCAGGAAGCGTCCGCATCTGGATGAGCCACCGCTTTCCGCCTCCGAACGCGAAGCCCTCCGAGGTTGACAGCCCACAGTACGGAGTCGTCCGGCCTCCACGGGGGTGTGGCGGGGCGACGTACTCGCGCAGGGGGGCCCAGGACCGGCCGAAGCGTCCCGGAGGACAGGCCGGTGGCGGCGCCGGCGTCCTAGGCTTGCCCCGTGACCGACACGCCTCCCCGCCCCCGGCCCATCCGCGTCCTGCTCGCCGAGGACCAGGGCATGATGCGCGGCGCGCTCGCGCTGCTGCTCGGGATGGAGGAGGACATCGAGGTGGTCGCGCAGGTGTCGGCCGGGGACGAGATCGTCGCCGCCGCGCTCGCCCACCGTCCGGACGTAGCCCTGCTCGACATCGAACTGCCGGGCCGCAGCGGCCTGGACGCCGCCGCCGAGCTGAGGGAGCGGGTGCCCGGCTGCCGGGTTCTGATCCTGACCACGTTCGGCCGTCCCGGGTACCTGCGGCGGGCCATGGAGGCGGGCGCCGCCGGTTTCCTGGTGAAGGACGGCCCGGTGGAGGAACTGGCCGGTGCCGTCCGCCGGGTGCTGGGCGGTGAGACGGTCGTGGACCCCGTACTGGCCGCCGCCGCGCTCAGTGCGGGGCCCAGCCCGCTCACGGCCCGGGAGTGCGACGTGCTGCGGGCCTCGGCGGACGGGGCGACCGTCGCCGACGTCGCCGCGGTCCTGCATCTCTCCGAGTCCACGGTGCGCAACTATCTCTCGGCGGCGATCGGCAAGACGGCTACGCGCAACCGGGCGGAGGCGCTGCGCGAGGCTCGGCGGCAGGGGTGGGTGTGAGTGGGGGCAGCC
>NZ_QHJH01000266.1 GCF_003947455.1 Streptomyces sp. WAC 04229
CCGATGCGCTGCGGATCCCCGCCCCCCAGCTCGTGCATGCCGCCGCCGCCTTCCCCCCGAACGTGCGCAACAGAGCGAGGATAGTGCGGGCGGCCCCTCCGGGGAGGGGGTCTTGTCCGAGGGGGTCTTGTCCGGCGGGGTCTTATCCGGCGGGGTCTTGTCCGTGACGGGGCCCGCACGTCGACAACCTGTCGTGGAATGCCCCGGACCGCAGACAGGACGCCGATTCCGTTTCCGCATCGCGGACATCTACGCTCGGCCGCATGACTCCTGAGCCCCACCTCCAGGCCGGCGCCGCCGTGAAGGCCGCGGACCGCGCGCACGTCTTCCACTCCTGGTCCGCCCAGGAGCTCATCGACCCGCTCGCCGTCGCCGGCGCCGAGGGATCGTACTTCTGGGACTACGAGGGCAAGCGCTACCTCGACCTCGCCAGCGGACTCGTCTACACCAACATCGGCTACCAGCACCCGAAGGTCGTCGCCGCGATCCAGGAGCAGGCGGCGAAAATGACGACGTTCGCGCCCGCGTTCGCCGTCGAGGCGCGCTCGGAGGCGGCCCGGCTGATCGCCGAGCGGACGCCCGGCGACCTGGACAAGATCTTCTTCACCAACGGCGGCGCCGACGCCGTCGAGCACGCCGTGCGCATGGCGCGGCTGCACACCGGACGGCCGAAGGTGCTCTCCGCGTACCGCTCGTACCACGGCGGCACCCAGCAGGCGATCAACCTCACCGGCGACCCGCGCCGCTGGGCCTCCGACAGCGGCACCGCGGGTGTCGTGCACTTCTGGGGCCCCTTCCTGTACCGCTCGCGCTTCTACGCCGAGACCGAGGAGCAGGAGTGCGCGCGGGCGCTGGAGCACCTGGAGACGACGATCGCCTTCGAGGGCCCCGCGTCCGTCGCCGCGATCGTCCTGGAGACGGTCCCGGGCACGGCGGGGATCATGATGCCGCCGGCCGGTTACCTCGCCGGGGTCCGCGAGATCTGCGACAAGTACGGCATCGTCTTCGTGCTGGACGAGGTCATGGCCGGGTTCGGGCGGACCGGTACGTGGTTCGCGGCCGACCTGTACGACGTCGTGCCCGACCTGATGACCTTCGCCAAGGGCGTGAACTCGGGGTACGTGCCGCTGGGCGGCGTCGCCATCTCCGCGAAGATCGCCGAGACGTTCGCCGAGCGCCCCTACCCGGGCGGCCTGACCTACTCCGGACACCCGCTGGCCTGCGCCGCCGCCGTCGCCACGATCAACGTGATGGCGGAGGAGGGCATCGTCGAACACGCGGCGCGGCTCGGCGCCGAGGTCGTCGAGCCGGCCCTGCGGGAGCTGGCCGAACGGCACCCCAGTGTGGGCGAGGTGCGCGGCACCGGCATGTTCTGGGCGCTGGACCTGGTGAAGAACCGGGAGACCCGGGAGCCCCTTGTGCCCTACAACGCGACCGGACAGGCGGCCACCCCGATGTCCGCGTTCGCCGCCTCCGCCAAGTCCCACGGCGTGTGGCCGTTCGTGAACATGAACCGCACGCACGTCGTGCCGCCGTGCAACATCTCGGAGGCCGAGCTGAAGGAGGGCCTGAAGGTCCTGGACACGGCGCTCTCCGTGGCGGACGAGTACACCGGGTAGCAGCGGGGGCACACCGTGGAGTCCCTGCCCGCTTGCGGGCAGGGAGGGGGCGTCGGCGCGTATGGTGGCGTGCTCGTACACCGTAGACATGTGTGCGAGCCCTGCGCGCCCGCCCCGGGGCCCGCACGCCCCGCCCGCGACGAGGAGACGCCCGCCCATGCCCGGCCCCAGCGGCACCGGTGCCGTCACGCGCAGCACCCTGCGGCAGCAGATCGCCGACGCGCTCCGCGACGAGGTGCTGGCCGGCAGGCTCCAGCCGGGGCAGGAGTTCACCGTCAAGGAGATCGCCGAGCAGTACGGGGTGTCCGCGACGCCCGTGCGCGAGGCCCTGGTCGACCTGTCCGCGCAGGGGCTCCTGGACGCCGACCACCACCGGGGCTTCCGGGTGCACGAGTACTCGGTCGACGACTTCCGCGGCATGATCGAGGCCCGCAACCTGGTGACCGACGGGATGTTCCTGTCCCTCGCCGGGGACCTGGAGGGCGGCCCCGATCCGGACGACCCGCGCGTCGCCGCCGCCCTCGCCGGAGTGCGGCGCCGCGGTGAGGAGGCCCAGCGCGCCGCCGCGGCCGGCGACCTGACCGTCCTCATCGGCTACGACCTGCGGTTCTGGCGCGAGCTGGCCGTCCTCTTCGGCAATGCCTACCTCTCCGACTTCCTGCACCGGCTGCGCGTGCAGTCCTGGGTGTGCACGGTGCAGCACCTGCGCCGGCTCAGCGAGCTGCGCGGCGCACTGTGGTCCGGGCACTCCGAGCTGGTCGACGCCCTCGCCCGCCGCGACGTGCCGGGCGCCCGGTCGCTGGTCCACGCGTACAACGCCCACTCGCTCGCGCTGATCGAACGGCTCGCCCGGGACGACCCGGGGGCCGGCGGGGGATGACCAACGGCTGAGGTGTCGTGGTCGGGCGCCAGATGGGTATGGGACCTGCACGCGACACGCACCGACTACCCTTTCCTGACCCGCTGTGCTGTGTGAGGAGCCCTCTTTTGGCCTGTGACCTGTGGCTGGTACCGCTCGTCGACGTCTTGTGCCACACGCCGGACAACCCGTTCGCCGAAGAACTCGCGCAATACGACAAGGTGCTCGCCGAGGCCGGGCTGCCGCCGGTGCCGGTGTACCAGTACATGCCGGGACTCACCGGCGAGGTCGGGCCGGTGGCCGGCTTCGACTATGACGCGCTGCACTTCCTGCGCCGGGCACACCTGCTCCAGGTGTGCGGGCTGCCGGTGACACCGGTGGACGAACTCGGCGGTGACTACGAGCAGTTGCTGGAGATGTTCGAGTCGACGGCCCAGCAGTCGCACCTGGTCTGGCACTACGACCACGCGGGCGCCTACGTCCCGGTCGACTTCCCGCACCCGCTGGCCAACGACGAACTCCTCGCGGGCGGCGGCCCCCTGGGCTCCTCGCACGCCCTGCTGCGGGAGCTGGAGTCCGTCGCCCCGGCCCTCGGCATCGACCCCGCCAACCCCCCGGCGCCGCCGCAGCCGCCGCTCGCGCCGACGGAGCTGGAGGAGCCGGCCGTGCCCGCGCCCTACGACTCCAGTCCCTTCGCCCGGGAGCGCCACGTGTGGCTGGGCCTGCACGCGGCGGCCACGCGCAGCCTGGCGCAGGGGTCGATGATCGTCTTCAGCTGACCGGGGCGGTCCGGCTCCGGTCAGCCGAGCTGGGAGAGGCCCTTGCGCAGTTCGTCGGCGTTCATGATCGGAGACACCTCGACCTCGGCGTTCAGCTCGGTGAAGAACGGCTCGCCGGTGGACGGCAGCTCCGAGCTGTCCTGCATGTCGAAGACCATCAGGGCCGTCCGCCTACCGCCCAGGGGACCGAAGTAGGCGGCCTCCGGCTTGACGTGGTCGAGCGTCCGGCTGATCAGCTCGGGCAGTTTCCCGCTGCGGAGCGCCTCGTTCGCCTTCTCCGTGTCCAGCGTCGCCTTGAGCAGCACGCGCATCGCACTCACCTTCTTCTGCCGACGCGACGTGTACGAACTCAGCGTGCACGCCCTCAGCTTACGCCCGTGATGTCCACTTCGTTCAGGCGTTCCGGTTCCGCGATCACGTCGATGCCGGTGATGCGGTCGTCGTCCGCGAAGGTGAAGCGGAGGACCACGCCCAGCCGGCCGTGCACGGCGGTCGCGATGCCGGCCAGGCCGTCGACGAGGACCACGGCGGCGGACCGCGCCCTGGCCATCGAGGCCATCGCTCCCCTGGCCACCGGCTCCAGGCCGGACACGGTGACGGGCTCGGGCGTCGGGACGACCGCGGCGTCGGCGCGCAGGACGACGTCCGGGTGGAGCAGCGAGACCAGCGCGTCGAAGTCGCCGCCGCGGGTGGCCGCCAGGTAGGCGTCGACCGCGCGGCGCCGGCGGGGCGGGTCGGCGACCGGCGCGGGGACGCCCCGGACCCGGCGGCGGGCGCGGCTGGCCAGCTGGCGGGTGGCCGCGGGGGTCTTGGCGAGCATCTCGGCGATGTCGTCGAAGGGCACGTCGAACATGTCGTGCAGCACGAACGCGAGCCGTTCGGCGGGGCCCAGGGTGTCCAGGACGATCAGCAGCGCGATCCCGACGGAGTCGGCGAGCTGGGCCTCCTCCTCCGGATCGGCCGGCCGGGGGCCGGACCGTGGGCCGGACCGGGGTCCGGGAAGCACGTCCTCCAGCGGCTCCTCGCGGCGGCCCGCGCGGGCGCGGAGCATGTTGAGGCAGACCCGGGCGACGACCGTGGTGAGCCAGCCGGAGGGGTTCGCCACGTCTGAGGTGTCCGTGCGGTCCGCGCGCAGCCAGGCGTCCTGGAGGGCGTCGTCGGCCTCGCCGAGGGAGCCGAGGATGCGGTACGCGACCGCCCGCAGCCGGGGCCGGTCCAGCTCGAACTGACGTGCCATGTCGTCGGATCGTCCGGGCACCGTACGGCTTCCTTCCGCGTCCCCGCGCCCTCGTGGGCGGGTCGCCCCCAGTGAACCACTCCGGCGTGCGCGCTCCCCCGGCGGCCTCCCGGCCTTCTCACCGGTCTTCTCCCGGGCCTTCTCCCCGGCCTTCTCCCGGGCCTTCTCCCCGGCCTTCTCACCGCACCAGGGTGATCCCCGGCGGCCACAGCACGCCCTCGGCCAGCAGCAGCGAGGGGCCCAGGTGCACGGGGCACACGCGCAGCGGCGTGCGCAGATGCCGGGCGACCTCGAAGCGGACCGGGTCGCCGCAGTCGCCCGGCCCGGTGCCGCCGTACGGGCCCTGGCAGGAAGCGGCGCTGTAGCGGTCGGTCATGCCCCCGATCCGACACCACCGTCCGGGCCGGCGCCCGGCGGAGGGGGCCGAACGAAGGGCGGCCGGACAGAGGGCTACAGGACGTCGGCGTCGTTCAGGCCGATGCACTTGCGCTGCTGCGGAATCCACCGCACGGCGGGGTCGAGCGCGGTGAGGATGCCGCCCACCTCCTCGCGCGGGCCGTCGTACGTGAACTCCACGGCCGGTGAGCGGCCGTACGTCCGCAGCACGCTCACGCCGTCGCGCTTCAGCCGGTCCTCGTCGAGGACCCAGTCGACGCCGTCGACGGTGACGCAGAGGTTGATGTTCGGCTGCAGTTCCTCGGCACCGCACCGGAAGACCGCCTTCTGGCCGCCCCAGGACGCGACCCCGTCGCCCAGGGCCCAGTCGCGGGAGGCGCCGGGTATGGAGTCCGGCAGGCGGGAGACGACCTCGTCGCACTTGGCGTCGTCCGCGTGCGGGGCGGCGGAGACGCGGTGGCCGTCGACGTAGAAGAGCCCGCCGGTCACGGCGACGACGGCGACGGCCAGCCAGATCCACGTCCGGGTGGTGGGCTTTCGGCGCTTTCGGCGCAGGGCGACGGGGAGGGGGTTGCCGATCCGCATGTCCACTCGCTCCGTCGCCCTACGTCCGCGGATTCCCGCGGTCTCCTACAGCTGCCCACAGTCTCCTACAGGAACGAGTTGACCTCGATCGTCTCGTCCCGGCCCGGGCCCACGCCGATCGCGGAGATCGGGGCGCCGGACATCTCCTCCAGCGCCTTCACGTAGGCCTGGGCGTTCTTCGGCAGGTCGGAGAAGGACTTCGCCTTGGTGATGTCCTCGCTCCAGCCGGGCAGCGTCTCGTAGACCGGCTTCGCGTGGTGGAAGTCGGACTGCGAGTACGGCAGCTCCTCGACGCGCTTGCCGTCGATCTCGTACGCCACGCAGACCGGGATCTGCTCCCAGCCGGTGAGGACGTCGAGCTTGGTGAGGAAGAAGTCGGTGAGGCCGTTGACGCGGGTGGCGTAGCGGGCGATCACCGCGTCGAACCAGCCGCAGCGGCGGTCGCGTCCGGTGGTGACGCCCCGCTCGCCGCCGATGCGGCGCAGGGCCTCGCCGTCCTCGTCGAACAGCTCGGTCGGGAAGGGACCGGCGCCGACGCGGGTCGTGTACGCCTTGAGGATGCCGATGACCCGGCTGATCTTCGTCGGGCCCACGCCGGCGCCGGTGCAGGCGCCGCCCGCGGTCGGGTTCGAGGAGGTGACGAAGGGGTACGTGCCGTGGTCGATGTCGAGCAGCGTGCCCTGGCCGCCCTCGAAGAGGACCACCTTGTCGTCGTCGAGGGCCTGGTTCAGGACCAGGACCGTGTCCGCGACGTAGGGGGCGAGCTTGTCGGCGTAGCCCAGCAGCTCCTCGACCACCTGGTCGACGGCGATCGCGCGCCGGTTGTAGAGCTTGGTGAGCATCTGGTTCTTGACGTCCAGCGCCGCCTCGACCTTCTGGGTGAGGATCGACTCGTCGTAGAGGTCCTGGACGCGGATGCCGACGCGGTTGATCTTGTCGGCGTAGGTCGGGCCGATGCCGCGGCCGGTGGTGCCGATCTTGCGCTTGCCGAGGAAGCGTTCCGTCACCTTGTCGACGGTCACGTTGTACGGCGTGATGATGTGCGCGTTTCCGCTGATCAGGAGCTTGGACGTGTCGACGCCGCGCTCGTTCAGCCCGCTCAGCTCGGAGAACAGGACCGACGGGTCGACAACGACACCGTTACCGATGACCGGCGTACAGCCGGGAGACAGGATTCCGGAAGGGAGCAGGTGAAGGGCGTACTTCTGATCGCCCACGACTACCGTGTGGCCGGCGTTGTTGCCGCCCTGGTAGCGCACCACATAGTCGACGGAACCACCGAGCAGGTCCGTCGCCTTTCCCTTGCCTTCGTCACCCCACTGAGCACCGAGCAGCACAAGTGCGGGCACGCGCGTACACCCCTTCCGGGCGGGGCATGTCCAAGGTCGAGGGAGTACGCGGCGGTCTTGAGCCACGTACACCGCGACCGTCGTTGGCCGCCAACCGTCGGACCGGATGCCCCGGAATAGACGAAGCCCCTGGCGCAATAGCGCAAGGGGCTCTTGCACAAAGATGCTACCCGAGGAAGCGAGGCATGGCCGAGGTGGCGACTTCCGTGAGCTCTTCCACGAACTCCTCCGCGAGGCCCGACCAGCTTCTGGTGGTCGTCGATCCGGTCGCCCGGAGGGCCGACGGGGAGTCCGTCCGGATCGCGAAAGACGTGCTCAGCGCGGGTGCGGCGAGTACGAAGGTGTGTCTGCCGGACGACCCGGAGGAGTTCGCGCGGGCGCTCGGACGGCGTGGTTCGCGGCGGCCCGTGGTGGTCGGTGACGACGGTGCGCTGCTGCGGGCGGTGGGCCTGCTGCACCGGCGGCGGGAGCTGGCGGGGTGCGCGCTGTCGGTGGTGCCGGTGGGTTCGGCGCTGGGCCTCGCCCGGTCCCTGGGGCTGCCCACCGGGGCGGTGGCAGCGGCCCGGGCCGTGCTGGACGGCGCGGAACGGCGCCTCGACCTGCTCGTCGACGACAGCGACGGGGTGGTGCTGGGGGCGGTGGGGATTCCGCCGGTTGCCTCCGGCGGTCCCCGGGAACGCCTTGAGGACGCCGGCGCGGACGCGGTACGCGGGGAATCCGGGGTGGGCCGCCCCTGGCTGAGGACCTGCCAGTCGCTCGTACGGACCCTCGCGTCCTCGCGGCCCGCGAGGACGCGAGGGT
>NZ_QHJH01000267.1 GCF_003947455.1 Streptomyces sp. WAC 04229
CCCCACACGCGCGCGGTCCCGCGCCCCCACCGCCACGGCCGGCTCTCGCTCGTCACCAGGTACGCGACCAGCAGCACGACCACCCCGGCACCCTCCCACCACGCCGGGTCGCCGAACGCGGCGACGACCACGACACCCGACGCCAGCACGGTCGTCCGGTGCCGCACCAGGAGGTGGGACCAGCGGGCCGACTCCAGCGTGGGCCGCCGGTCCAGCGCGGGTGCCGCCCACACCGCGAAGACGACCGCGCATCCGAACAGCAGGCCGTCCCGCGCCCCGCCCACGGTCGCCCACGGCCGCCAAGCCATCACGACGGCGGCCGACGCGATCACCCGCACGGGCAGGGTGCCGACCCAGTAACGCGCCCACTCCCGCAGGTTCACCCGCATCTCGAGCACCGTCATCGCGCCCTCCCGCCGACCCGCCCGGACAACAGCGGCGCCAACGCCAGATCCAACGGCTCACCCACGACGTGCCGCAGCACCGGCACCCCGCTGTCCCGCAGGGCGAACCTCATGGCGTCCCGGTCCGCGTGCCACAGCCTCAGCCCCAACTCGCCGGAAACGTCACCGGGTTCGACCGGCGGATCCCCGCTCGGTATCTCCACGACCACCGGGCGGCGCCCCCGCCCCTGAAGATCCCGCAGCACCTTGAGTATCCGAGCGTCGCTCAACGGAGTGAACACGTAGACGAGCGCGCCCTCCGGCAGCGCGGGCGGCGGCACCCGCTCGAGTCCGGGCCCGTCGAAGCGCCGGTCCCTGCGGACGTCGAGGACACTCTCGACGATGCGGTAGAACGCCGCGTCCCCGGTGCCCGGCGCCAGCCAGCGCGTAGTGCCCCCGGTCGAGACGACCCCCACCCGGTCGTGGGTACGCAGATACGCGCGGGCCAGCCCGGCGGCCGCCCGCACCGTCTCGTCCAGGGACGACACCCCGGTCACCGGGTCGACCACGTCCCCGAACGCGTCGAGCAGCATCACCGTGTCGGCGGCACGCTCGGCCGCGAACCGGTGCAACTGCACCGAGCCGCGCCGGGTCGTCGACGGCCAGTGGATGCGCCGCTGCCGTTCCCCGGGCACCCACACCCCCACCCCGACGACCTCGACGCCCTCTCCGGCCTGTACGGAGGCGTGTTCGCCGAGCCGCTGCGGCAACCGCGCCGGAATCGGCGTGAACCGTGCCTGCGTGGGGCGCGGGAACACCGACACCTCGGCCGCCTCGACCCGCACGGTACGGCGCACGGTGCCCCCGGCGTCGTACACGTCGAGGTCCACGGGTCCGAGCGACCAGCGCCCCCAGAGCAGCGCCGTGTGGCGCAGCGTCACCGTGGACGCGCCGACCACGACCTCGTCGAGCCGCAGGCCCGGGCCGAGGGTGACCCCGGGGTCGAGCCGGACGGCTCCGCCGTCGTGGGCCACCGAGATCCGGAGGGTAACGGTGTCGCCCTCGAAGCAGCGCCTCGGTTCCACGGTGGCCGACGTCTCGACACGCCGGGCGTACGCGCGCGGCAGCGCGAGCGCCAGCAGCACCAGCGGCGCGGCCGCGAGCGCGAGGAGCCACGCCCGGCCGGTGAGCAGGGCGGCGGACAGCGCGACGACGGCGACCGTCAGCAGGCGCAGCGTCCGCTCACCGGGGCGCGGCCCGCCGGGCGGCGGGGGTGGCGGCTGCGCGGGGGAGGTGCGCCCCTCCAGGGCGCGGACCACCGCGGCGCCGGGCCGGGGTGCCGGCGCGGGCGCGGTCATGACGACGCGGCGGCCGTGCGCCGCGTGGACGGCGTGCCGACGCTGTCGACTATCTCCCGCAGCACGTCGTCCGTGGCCACCTCGCGCACCCACAACTCCGGCCGCAGCGAGACCCGGTGGGCCAGCGCCGGCACCGCGAGCGCCTTGACGTCCTCCGGGACGACGTAGTCGCGGCCGTTCAGCACGGCACGGGCCCGCGCGAGCTGGACCAGAGCGAGCCCGCCCCGCGGCGAGGCGCCGATGCTGATCTGGGGGTGTTCGCGGGTCGCGCCGACGAGCGCGACGGCGTACTCCAGCAGGTCGTCGTCGATCTCCACACCCTCCACCACGCGCCGCCAGGCCACGACGTCCGCCGGCCCCGCCAGCGGCTTGAGCACCGCCTCGGGCGCGGCCCGGTCGATCCGGGCCCGCAGCATGGCCAGTTCCTCCCGCGCGCTCAGATAGCCCATCCGCACCCGCAGCTGGAACCGGTCGAGCTGGGCCTCGGGCAGCGAGTACGTGCCCTCGTACTCCACCGGGTTGGCGGTCGCGACCACCATGAACGGGTCGGCGAGCGGCCGCGTCTCACCGTCCACGGTCACCTGCGACTCGGCCATCGCCTCCAGCAGCGCGGCCTGCGTCTTGGGCGGCGTCCGGTTGATCTCGTCGGCGAGCAGCAGGTGCGTGAAGACCGGCCCGGGACGGAACACCATCTCGCCGGTGCGCTGGTCGTACAGCGGCGCCCCCGTGACGTCCGACGGCAGCAGGTCGGGCGTGAACTGGATCCGCCGGAAGTCCAGGCCGAGCGTGGTGGCGAAGGACCGCGCCAGGAGCGTCTTGCCGAGCCCCGGCAGATCCTCGACGAGGACGTGCCCGCCGGCCAGTACGCCCAGCATCACCAGTTCGAGGGCGTCCGGTTTGCCGACGACGGCACGTCCGATCTCGCGCAGCACGGCACCGGCCTGCTCGCCGGCCTGCTCGGGGGTAAGGGGCTGAGGCGTGGTGGGACTCGTCACGTCGCTTCTTCCTTGTGAGTGCCGGGGGTACGCGTGCGGGGTGAGCCGAGGTGTTCGAGCCGGTCGACGAGGCGGTGGAGTACGTCGACGGGGATGCCGCCGTCGGGCCCGGTGCGGGGCGTCTCGGGCGCGAGCCAGGGCCACAGGTCGGGTCCGATCAGGTCGGCGGCGCGCCGGGGCTGTTGGTCGAGTGAGACGTGGTGGTGCTCGGCGAGTGCCGCGGCGTAGAGGCGGCGCAGCTCGGGCCGCAGCACCGCCCGGTAGTAGAGGGCGCCGTCGGGACCGGTGGCGGTGCGTACGTTCCGTCGCCATTCGCCCATGCCCGGCGTCCGGGTCCGCAGCAGCCGTACGTCCCCCCGCCCTCCGGAGTCGAGGGCGCCCGCCCCGGCGACGTACCGGGCCACGGCCAGCGTCGCGACGGCGAGCAGGGTCACGACGGCGCCGGCCGCCCGGGCGCCGTCGAGGAGCAGGACGAGCAGGACGCCGGAGGCGGCGACCGCCGCGCCGAGCAGACCGAGCCGACGAAGCGTGAGCGTGTCCTGCCCCGCGGGCCGTTCCGTGCGCACGTTCACCGGCGTGCCTCCCGGTGCTGGAGCAGCGACGCGATCTCTTCCAGGGCGGCGGCCGCGGCCTGCCGGTGCGGGGGCCCCATCGGATGCGAGGAATAGCGGGCCTCGCGGAACAGCGTGGTGAGCCGTGGCGCGGCAGGGCCGGGGGCCAGGCCCGCGTCGGCGGCGCGGGTGAGCAGGTCGGCGGGGCTGTCGGAGGCGTGCCGCCGTACGCCGGACGCGACGAGGGCGTCCTCCATCGCCGCGTAGCAGGCGATGACGGCCGTACGGGCGTCACCGGTGTCGGCGAGGGCGCGGCGGCCCGAGTGCACGGCGGACAGGAGCAGACGCGCGTCCTCGTCCTCCGCAGGGGCGCCCGAGCGTTCGGGAAGCGCCGGCACGGTCAGCCCCCGCCGGCGCAGCCGCCGCACGACGAGCACCACGACGACCACGACCACCACCGCGGCCAGCAGGCCGAGCAGCACGTACAGCGGCAGGGAGGAGCCGTGTCCGGAGCCTTGCCCGGAATCGGCCCTGCCGAGACCCGGTGGCGGCGAGACCGGTGGCGGCATGTCCATCGGCGGGCTGGGTGATGTGCTCCGGTGGTTGAACCGATGCATGACCAGGGCCAGTACGCCGATGACGCCCGGCCCGGCCAGGAGCAGCGGCACAGCCGCCCGCCGCAGCCGTTCCTCACCCGGTGTCAGCGGGGCGCGGTCGGCCGCGATCCTGGGGCGCAGCCGCTGGACGGCGAGCATGATCCCCAGCGCCCAGGCGACGGACGACCCGATCGCGACGATGCCCCAGTGGCCGAGCGGCCCCTTGCCGGAGTGCAGCAGGTCCTCCGCGGGACGCAGTACGAGCGCCGCGACCGCCAGCGCCCCGACCACCCCGGCGGCGACCACCGCCCCGGGTACCGCCCGGCGTCTCCCATGCTCCCCATGTTCCATGCCGACCCCCCGGCTGAACCCTTTCCCCCAAGGTCAGTTCACCGCATCCTGACACACGAAGAGCCCCGCCGGACGGGCCACCCCCGCCCACGGCGGCCGGGCCCGGTCCCGCGCGACGGGCCGTCTACCGACGACGCACGAACCTCGCCCGGTCCTCCGGCCCCAGGCGCTCGGTGGCGTGGCGCACGGTGACCCGCGGCAGTTCGGCGGCGTGCAGCTCGAGGAAGTTGACCAACGCCCGTGCGTCACGGCGGCCGATCTCCCGGAGCATCCACCCCAGCGCCTTGTGAATGAGCGGCTCCGGATCCTGGCGGACCACGATGACCAGGGAGAACGTCGGCTCGTATCGGTCGGCGCGGATCAGTGGCAGCGTGGCCACGACGGCGATCCGCCGCTCCCACAGGGAGGCCGACCCGGCCAGGCGGCCCAGCACCTCGTCCAGGACGTCCTGCGACTCCTCCAGCAGCCACTTGCCCAGCACGACCGGCGCGGATCCGTCCACCAGATCCCAGTTGTCCACGCAGTCGGTGCGCGCCAGGTAGAAGTCCACCAGCGCCCCGCGCTCCCGGCTGCCGCGGGCGAGACGCATCTGCTCGGCCAGCACCAGGAGACCGGCGAACCGTTCGTCGTGGACGCGGCTGCGCAACAGGGCGTCCACCTCCTCCGTCCGCAACCCGCGGTAGCGCCGCGCGAGCTCGCGCAGCACCGGGACCCTTACGCCGAGCAGCTCGTCGTCGTCCGCGGGGCTGAGTACCCGTACGAGCTGGGCGCGTACCTGGGGTTCGGCCAGCTCCCGCAGCTCGGACCGCAGCCGCTCCAGCGGCGCGCGTGAGGAGGACGTCATGTGTCCGGACCGTAGCGCGCCTCCGGACGGCGGGTGCCCCGCGCCGCCCAGGAAGCGAGGATCCGCAGACGCGCGTCGCTGGGGGAGCCCGGCTCGGCGGTCAGGGTGACGAGCTGCTGCTCGGGGTCCGTCGCAGGGGTGAGGAAGGACCAGCCGAGAGAAAGCCGGCCGACGACCGGATGCTGGAGGATCTTCGTGCCGGTGCCCTGGGTGGCTACGCGGTGAGTTCCCCACCAGCGCCTGAAGTCGGGGTCCTGGAGCGACAGCTCGCCCACCAGTTCCGCGAGCCGGGGGTCCTTCGGGTCCCTGACGGCATCCATGCGCAGCTGCGCCAGGCTCGTTTGCGCCACCCACTGCCAGTCCGGGTACAGGCCCCGGACGACCGGATCCCGGAAGACCAGTCGTACGAAGTTGCGCCGCTCCTCGGGAATCCGCGCGAAGTCGGTGAAGAGGGCCGCCGCCATCGGATTCCAGGCGAGGATGTCGGTGCGCAGGCCCAGGACGACGGCCGGAGTGGTGGGCAGGCCGTCCAGCAGCCTCCGCAGCTGCGGCTGGACCTCCTGCGCGGTGCGCCGCCGGGGCCGGGCGGCACCCCGGCCGGACAGCGCGAACAGGTACGCACGCTCGCCGTCGTCCAGCCTCAGGACCCGCGCGAGCGTGTCCAGTACCGGCTCGGACGCCTGACGGCGGCCCTGTTCCAGGCGGGTGTAGTAGTCGGGGCTGATCGACGCGAGCAGGGCCACTTCCTCCCGGCGCAGCCCCTTGACCCTGCGCCGGGAGGCCGATTCGGGCAGCCCGACCTGGGCCGGGCTCAGCTCCGTACGCCTGGCCTTGAGGAAGGCGCCCAGCTCGCTCCGGCGCGCGTTGCCGCTGCTCATGAGGGCAAGTCTGGCAGACGGGCGCGCCCGCGACAGGGGGCCTGGTGTGTCCCAGGACAGCGCTGTCCCGGGTCAGAAGACGCCCCTTACCCCTCTCCGTACCGGCTGCGAGGGTCGGTGACGCGACCGACGGACGGACGGCCCCGAGGGGGACACCACCGCCGGAGACGCATCGACCGCCTCCACCTCCGGGAGACACAGGAACATGAAGGCCGACGTCACCTTTCCCAGCAGCAATCTCTCCCTCGCAGGAACCCTCTTCACCCCCGAGGACCACATCGACGGCCGGCTACCGGCTGTGGTCGTCTCCCACCCCGGCGGCAGCGTGAAGGAGCAGAGTCCGAGCGTCTACGCCGAGCGCCTGGCCCGGGCCGGATTCGCCGCGCTGGTCTTCGACGCCGCCCACCAGGGCGAGAGCGAGGGGGAGCCACGAGGGCTGGAGGACCCCTTCCAACGTGCCGAGGACATCAAGTCCGCCGTGACCTACCTGACCACGCGCGACGACATCGACCCGGACCGCATCGGAGCCCTCGGCATCTGCGCTTCCGGCGGCTACGTGCCGTACGCCGCACAGACCGACCACCGGATCAGGAGCGTGGCCACCGTGAGTGCCGCGGACATGGGCTCGGTGATCCGGGAGGGACTGGGCCGCACACAGGACCCGGCCGTCCTCAGGGCGATGCTCGACCAGGCCGGTGCGCAGCGCACGGCGGAAGCACGCGGCGCCGCCCCACGGATGGTGGCATGGCTGCCCGACAGTGCCGAGGACCTGCCGCCGACCGCAACCCGCCAACTGCGGGAGACCTTCGACTACTACCGCACTCCGCGCGGTCACCACCCGCGCGCCAACCGGGGATGGGTGCAGCGCAGCGTCGACCTGATCGCCCAGTACGACTCGTACGCGATGATCCGACTCGTCTCGCCCCGCCCCCTGCTGATGATCATCGGCTCAGCGGCGGAGACCGGGTACTTCAGCAGGGAGGCCATCGAGAGGGCGGCCGAGCCCAAGCGGCTGGCCGTCATCGACGGAGCCACGCACGTCGACCTGTACGACAGGGACGCCTACGTCACTCCGGCCGTCGCCGAACTCACCGCGTTCTTCGGCAGGAGCCTGGCCGGATGACTGCCCTTCAGCGCCGGCCCCGGGAGGCGGACGAACGCCATGCCGACGGGTGTGGTCAAGATCCGCCGGGTTACAGGACTGTCCCAGAGGGCGGTGGTCGCGGACAGGTGAGGAACGGCGGCTGGAGGTGTCTGTCCGGCCGGCGGAGGGCGTGCCCCGGCCGGGCGTGTGCCGGCGGTGGTGGGTCGTGCGCCCTGAGTGCGTGTAACAGGAATGTCTTCAGGGACGGTTGCGCGGAACGGACTGCCCGGCGGGGTGGCTCTTCGTGTGCACAAGCGCCGGTACACCAGCGACTGGTACCGACGGTCGGCACGCCCAACCGATACCGAGGAAGAAACGATGCGCGTTCACAAGCTCACCTTCGCAGCTCTCGCCGTTGCCGCGAGCCTCTCGCTCACGGCCTGCCAGAACGACGACGACGCCACGGGGCAGAGCGACCCGTCGGCGGCGTCCAGCGAGGCGTCCCCGGGCGGCGGTTCGGGCTCGGGCGATTCGCAGCAGGGCGCCGGGGACGAGTCTGGCGGGGAGGGCACCGGGGGGC
>NZ_QHJH01000268.1 GCF_003947455.1 Streptomyces sp. WAC 04229
GTTTCGGTGGTCATAGCGTAGGGGAAACGCCCGGTTACATTCCGAACCCGGAAGCTAAGCCTTACAGCGCCGATGGTACTGCAGGGGGGACCCTGTGGGAGAGTAGGACGCCGCCGAACAATCATTGTATGAGAGCCCCGCACCGGGAACGGTGCGGGGCTTTCTGCGTTTAGGGGGAAAGAAGCGGGGCCAAGCGGCCCCGCCTCAGCCCTTTACAGGCGTCCGGCCGCCTTCAGTTCCAGATAGGCGTCGGCGAGTGCCGGCGGCAGGTCGTCCGGGGTGGCGTCGACGACCGTGACGCCGTGTCGACGGAGCTGGTCCGCGGTGCGACGGCGTTCCGCTTGGGCCTGTGCGGCCGCGGCGGCCTCGTACACCGCGTCCGCATGGCCGCGAGCCTTGGCCATCCCCGCGACGTGCGGGTCTGCCACCGAGGCCAGGAGGACCGTATGGCGTTGGGTCAATCGCGGCAGGACCGGGAGGAGGCCTTCCTCGATCGGAGCGGCGTCGAGCGTGGTGAAGAGGACGATCAACGAGCGGCGCGGGGCCGAGCGGAGCGCAGTGGCGGTGAGGCCGCGGGCGTCGGTCTCCACGAGCTCGGATTCCAGGTTCGCCATGGCGTTGACCAGGGAGGGGAGTACGTCGCCGGCAGCCCGGCCCTGCACGAGGGCGCGTACGCGGCGGTCGTACGCGAGGAGGTCTACGCGGTCGCCGGCGCGGGAGGCCAGGGCCGCCAGGAGCAGAGCGGCGTCCATGGTGGCGTCGAGGCGGGGGGCGTCGCCAACCCGGCCGGCGGAGGTGCGGCCGGTGTCCAGGGCGAGCAGGATGTGGCGGTCGCGTTCGGGGCGCCAGGTGCGTACGGCGACGGTGGACTGCCGGGCTGTCGCGCGCCAGTCGATGGAGCGGGTGTCGTCGCCGGGGACGTACTCGCGCAGGCTGTCGAACTCCGTGCCCTGGCCCCGGATGAGCACGCTGGTGCGGCCGTCCAGCTCGCGGAGGCGGGACAGCTTGGAGGGGAGGTGCTTGCGGCTGGTGAACGGGGGGAGCACGCGCACGGTCCAGGGGACCCGGTGAGTGCCCTGGCGGGTGAAGAGGCCCAGGGGGCCGTACGACCGGATCGTGACGCGGTCCGCGTGACGGTCGCCGCGACGGGTGGGCCGCAGGCGGGTGGTCGTGCGTCGGCGTTCGCCGGCGGGCACCGTCAGGGTGTGGCGGGACGCCGCCACCTCGGTGCCGGGTTGCCAGCTGCTGGGCGGCCAGGCGTCGCGGAGTCGGGCCCTGAGCGGGCGCGTGGACGTGTTGGTGACCGTCAACGTGACGTCCGCGGTGTCACCCAGGCGTACGGATGTGTCGCCGGAACGAGTGAGGCGCAGGCGCCGAACAGGAGCGGCCAGCGCGAAGTCGCAGGCGCAGGCGGCCGCGAGCGGCGCGTTGACCGCGAGGATGCCCGTCCAGCTGGGGTCCCAGATGCCGATCGGGACGGAGCCCAGGGCCGCGATGAGCGCGGCGCGTCCGGTGAGTGCCATCAGCGGGGGACGGGGACGTGGGCGAGGATCGCGTTGATGACGGAGTCCGCGGTCACGCCCTCCATCTCGGCCTCCGGGCGGAGCTGGACGCGGTGGCGGAGGGTGGGGAGGGCCAGGGCCTTCACGTCGTCCGGAGTGACGTAGTCGCGGCCGGTGAGCCAGGCCCACGCGCGGGAGGTCGAGAGCAGTGCCGTGGCTCCGCGTGGGGAGACGCCGAGGGTGAGGGACGGCGAATCGCGGGTGGCGCGGCAGATGTCGACGACGTAGGCGGTGATCTCGGGGGAGACGGTCGTCTTGGCGACCTCGGCGCGGGCGGCGTCGAGGTCGGCGGCGTTCGTGACCGGGCGTACGCCCGCGGCGCGCAGGTCGCGCGGGTTGAAGCCGGTGGCGTGCCGGGTGAGGACGTCGATCTCGTCCTGGCGGGAGGGGAGGGGGACGGTGAGCTTGAGGAGGAAGCGGTCCAGCTGGGCTTCCGGGAGGGGGTAGGTGCCCTCGTATTCCACGGGGTTCTGGGTGGCCGCGACGAGGAAGGGCTCGGGGAGCGGCCGGGGGGTGCCGTCGACCGTGACCTGGCGCTCCTCCATGGCTTCGAGGAGGGACGACTGGGTCTTCGGGGGCGTGCGGTTGATCTCGTCGGCGAGGAGCAGGTTGGTGAACGCCGGGCCGGGCTGGAACGAGAACTCGGCGGTGCGGGCGTCGTAGACCAGGGAGCCGGTGACGTCGCTCGGCATCAGGTCGGGGGTGAACTGGACGCGCTTGGTGTCGAGTTCGGTGGCTGCGGCGAGGGCGCGGACGAGGAGGGTCTTGGCGACTCCGGGGACGCCTTCGAGGAGGACGTGGCCGCGGCACAGGAGCGCGACGACGAGACCGGTCACGGCGGCGTCCTGGCCGACCACGGCCTTGGCGATCTCGGCGCGCAGGGCTTCGAGGGCGGTGCGGGCGTTGCCCGGGTCCGCGCTCTGCCCGGCGTTGTCAGTGGTCGGGTCCATCATGGACGGCGTACCTCACTTTCGAGGGCGTCGAGTTGGTCGGCGAGGGCGATCAGGGCCGCGTCGTCGCCGGGCGGCGGGCCGAAGAGGAGGGTGTGCAGGGACTGTCCGTCGCCGTGGAGGTGGGCGGACAGGGCGGGGAGCAGGGCCTCGGGCGTGTGCGCCTGGGAGACGGGGACGCCTACGAGGGGGGCGAGGCGGGTGCGGGTGGCGGAGCGAAGAGCGGAGGCCGCGCGGTCGCGGGCGTTGGCCTTGCGGTAGAGGCGGGCGCGGCCTTCGACGGTCTCGGAGGCGCGGATCGCGACGGGGAGCTTCTCGGGCACCAAGGGGCCGAGCCGGCGTGCCCGCCACAGGGCGGCGAGGGCGGCGGCGATGAACAGTTGCAGGGTGCCCCAGAGCCAGCCGGAGGGGAGCAGGTCGAAGAAGCTGCGTTCGTCGTCCGGGTCGGGGACGTCGGAGAGCGAGGGGAGGTACCAGACCAGATGGTCGCGGGAGCCGAGGAGTTGCAGGGCGAGCGAGGCGTTGCCGTGCTCGTCGAGGCGGTCGTTGACGAGGATGTCGCGGGCGCCGAGGACGACGGTGTCGCCCCGGGTGCCCTCCGCGGAGGTGTCGGGGACGCGCAGCAGCGTGGCCAGGCGCCGGCTGGGGTAGCAGGCGTCGGCTTCGATGTGGGTGCTGTAGCGGAGGCCACCCGTGTCGGCGGTGCCCGCGCGCCGGGCGGCGGGCAGGTCGCAGGCGGGGGCGAGCGTCGAGTCGAAGCTGAGCGCGGGGTCGGCGGTGACGCCGGGGACGAGACGTTCGACGGCGGGGCCGCCGGGGGCCACGAGGACGGTGCGCCCGCCGGAGCCGGTGACCGCGGAGCGCAGGCGCGTCTGTTGACGCTCGGTCAGGAGGTCGGGGGCGGCGACCAGCAGGGTGGTGTCCGGGCCGGACGCGGCGCGGGCTTCGTCCAGGGTGCTGACGACGCGCGTGGAGACCCCCCGGTCGGCGAGGAGTTCGGCGACGGCGCGGCTGCCGGAGGGGTCGGCGGAGCGTGGGTCGAGTTCGCCGTGGTGGTCGCCGGAGCGGACGACGGCGATCGCCACGGCCCCGGCGAGCAGCAGGACGAGTGCGAGGGCGACGCCCCGCCCGCGCGTCCAGATCTGGCGGGCGGTGGGCGAGGCCGAGGTGGTGGGGATCGTCGCCTCGGTGGTCATCCGGCGGCTCCCCGGGGGGTGTCCGTGCCGCCCCCGCTGTTACCGGGCGTGCTGCCCGCCAGGTGCGGCTTGCTGCGGTCCAGGTCGTGGTCGAGTTCGGTGAGGCGCCGGTACGCCTGCTCGGTTCCGGGGCGGCCGCCGTACGTGACGTCGTCGAAGTCCCGGGCGGCTGCCCGCAGCCGGTCACCGTGGGCGGGCAGGGCGCGGCCGGCCTCGGTGGCCGCCTCGTCGGCCGTGCGGCCGGGCCGGATGTCGAGCAGGGCGCGTTCCTCCAGGGCGCGGACGACGGCCCGCATGCGCTCTTGGACGGCCTGGTTCCAGTGGCCCTGGGCGGCGTGTGCCTGGGCGGCGGCGCGGTGCTCGGCGGCGCTGCGGGGGCGGTCGTCGAACAGGGCGGGGGCGGAGGCCGGCCCGCGGCGCGGGGTGCCCAGGCGCCACCAGAGGGCGCCCAGTACCGCCACGACGGCCAGGACGACGACGACCAGGCCGAGCGTTCCTCCGGGCGTCGCCGTGGACGCCCTGGCGAACAGCTCGTCGATCCACTCCCAGAAGGTGTCCAGAGCCCGCTGGAACCAGCTGGGGTCGTTCTCGTGGTACATGCCCTTGGACAGCTCGCGCTCGGCGGCCTCCCGCGCGGGGTCGCGCGGAATCGTCACCGGCGGTTCGTCGCCGGAGCGCGACAGCGACCGTACGAGGCCGTCGCCGGTGCGTGACAGCGTGCGTACGGCGATGTGCGACGTCTCTGTGAGAACTCCCCCCGCTGGGCTCACCCCGTCAGCTCCCCGGGACGGCGCCGGGGGCGCCGGAGCCCTGGGTGCCCGCGGCGCGGGCCAGTTCGAGGTCGAGGGCCTCGCGGCGGATGCGCTGGTCGATGTACAGCAGTACGGCGACGCCCGCCGTGATCGGGAAGGTGATCATGGAGCCGATCACCGAGCCGATGCCGCTGACGATGAGGAAGGTCCAGCCGAGGTCGCCGGTGCCCTCCAGGAAGCCGCCGACGCCGTCGCCGCCGAGGGTGGCGGCGAGGAAGGCGAACGGGATGACGATGATCGACGCGACGACGTTGGCGATGATCGTGGCGAGCAGCTGGATGCCGAAGACCCGCCACCAGGAGCCGCGCACCAGTTTCACGGAGCGGCTCATCGCCTTCTTGATGCCCTGCTTCTCCAGCATCAGCGCCGGGGACGCCAGCGAGAAGCGGACCATCAGCCACACGGCGACGACACCGGCCGCGAGGACGCCCAGGACGGTCAGGGCCACGCCGGCCTCGTCGCCCGCGGTGGCCGTCACGAGGAGCCCGGGCGCCATGCCGACGATGAGGATGCCCGCGACGATGAGCAGCAGCAGGATGATCAGGCCGAACAGCTTGAGCACCTGGGGGCGGGCGTCCCGCCAGGCCTCGCCGGCGGTCACCGGACGGCCGAGCACGGCGCGGCTGGTGACGGTCGTCAGCAGTGCCGTGGCCAGGACGGTGCCGATCAGGGAGATCAGGAAGACGACACCCGAGTTGATCGTGGTCTCGGTGAGGGCGTCGCCGAGTTCGCTCAGGGAGGCGTCGGGGTCGTTGAGGGCCTCGGTGCCGGCGTTGTCCAGGACGAGGCCCTGGAGCAGCACGACGATGATCTCCGTGAAGACGGCGACGGTCAGGGAGATGCCGAGGACCGTGCGCCAGTAGGTGCGCATCGTGGAGACCGCGCCGTCGAGGATCTCGCCGACACCCAGCGGGCGGAGCGGGATCACGCCGGGTTTGGCCGCGGGCGGCGGGCCGCCCCAGCCGCCTCCCCAGCCGCCGTGTCCACCGGGGGCGCCGTAACCGCCGGGGGCGCCGTAGCCGCCGGGCGCGCCGTAACCGCCGGGCGCGGCGTGGCCGGCCGGCGACCCGCCGAACGGATTCCCGTGGCCCGGGAGCTGCCCGCCAGGGGGCAGGTACCGCACCCGACCGGTCTCGTCGGCCATCGGGACGAACCCCGCGGCCTGCAACCGGGCCGCGAACCGCGCGTTGCGTTTGCGGGTGACGAGGAAGCCGACGCCCAGGAGGGCGAGGACGGCCAGCCAGACGACCGCGGCCACGACGAAGTCGTCGGACGAACCGCCCGAGCGGTAGGCGAGGACCACACAGCCGATGGTGACGCCGAGCGCGCCGTACCCCATCCGCCTCTCGGCGCTCTTGCCGGTGAGGTCGAAGTTGATCCGCGCCTTGAGGAGTTCGAAGGCGTCGGGCACGAGCGGCGGCACCGAGACCCCGTCGCCCGCGTTCGGGTACTGCGCCCAGTTCTGCGCGGCCCGGGCGCGGGCCTGCGGGCTCGGGTCGGGCACGAGCAGCATCGTGAGCGAGCCGTTGCTCCCGCCACCCTGGCGGGCGTCGGCGTACTCGTAGCCGAACTGCTGGGCGACGAAGGCGAGCTTGGCGAGCTTCTTCACGGACGCCATCGGGCTGGTCAGCTCGACCGCCTCGCCGCTCGCCATCAACCGCAGCATCTTCTGCGTCTGCCGCTTGCTCATCCCGCCCGTTCCCCCCTGACCGGCTCACGCCACCGTGTTCACTCGCGCAACCGGTGCAGTCTCGCACGCCGGTACGACGGCCGTCAGCCCCGGTGCGCCGCCCGCGCCCTCGGCCGCCCGCGCGCGGCGCTCCTGGCGCCGTCCGGCCACAGCTGCGGTCTGCGTTTGGCGGCCACGTCCTCCATCCAGCCGAACCAGACGACGCAGCTCCCGATGAGCAGCCAGGCGAGGACCAGGACCGGCCAGGGGCTCTCCAGGAGCCAGGTGAAGTGCTCGTACATGACGTCGAAGCCCCACAGCTGGTCCCACACGGTGGCGGCGATCAGGATGCACACGTTGTGCCACAGGTAGATCGTCACCGCACGGGAGTTGAGCAGGGTGACGACCCGGTCCCAGCGGCGCAGCCGGCGCGGCCACTCGGTCCACGACGGGCTCACGTGCAGGAGCAGCAGCACGGTCGCGAAGGACCAGACGGCCTGGGCGAAGGGGATGGAGTCCAGGTCGTAGCCGGACTTGAAGCCCTCACCGAAGGCGTACCAGAGGCCGAGCGCACCGATCAGCGGGGCCACCGACGGCACGACGTAGCGCGGCAGCCGCTTCAGGACCCCTTCCTGGTGGGCCATGCCCAGGATCCAGCAGGCCCCGAAGGTGCTGAAGTCGGTGAGGGCGGAGGGGATCCGCTCGCCCGGCAGTTCGAGGTAGCCGAACTGGAAGGCTGCGGAGAGCGCGATCGGCGCCAGGATCGTGGGCCACGGCAGGGCGCGCAGCGCGCGCAGCAGCAGTGGGGAGAGCAGGACGTACCAGAGGTAGGCGCGGATGTACCAGAGCGGCCCGGCGAGGTCCGCGGCCCAGTTGTCGCCCAGGAGCCCGTGGATGCCGGACAGGCCCTCGGCGTACGGCGGGTCGCTCAGCGGCAGGATCCAGAAGGTGAGGTGGAGCCACCACCACCCCGGGTGCCCGTCGTCGTTCGGCCCCCACCCCTGGAGCAGCATGCCGGTCACGCCCACCGCGCCGAGCAGCCACAGCGGCGGCAGCAGGCGGCGCATGCGGCCGCGGACGACCTGCACGGCGGGACGCTTGAGGGAACGGACCATCAGGTTGCCGGCCAGGGCGAACATCACGCCCATGGACGGGAACAGCACGGGCAGCCACGCCCAGCCCGTCAGGTGGTAGAGGACCACGCGGAAGAGCGCCACGGCCCGCAGCAGGTCGAAGTACCGGTCCCGGACGGGCGCCGACCGGGCCTGCTTCTGCCGGGGCAGCACCGGCGGGGCGGTGGCGGTGTCCGCGCCGACGGGGGCGTACGGAGGTGGTGCGGTCACGTACGGGGCTTTCCGGGGTGTTGCGGTCGGGTCGGGGA
>NZ_QHJH01000269.1 GCF_003947455.1 Streptomyces sp. WAC 04229
CCCCAGCCAGCACCCCCACCCGTCCGCCCGCGCGAGCCACGCCCACAGGTGAAATGCCAGCCCGAGGGCGAACACACTCGGGTACGCCACCGTCAGCGCGAGGGAGTGCAGCCCGAGGAAGCCGCTCCAGCTGAACTCGGTCGTCCCCCACAGCAGCACCAGGCACAGCAGCGCCAGCGGGGGCACCGACGGGCGCGCGCTCAGCGTGCGGGCGTACCGCCACACCCCCGTGACCAGCACCGCGAGCGCCACCACCGCCCCGATCCGCAGCACGGTGAAGACGGAGAACCCGCTCACCCCGGCCACCCAGCCCAGCGGCACCGTCCACGGCGTGTAGTACGGGCTCGGCGTGTCCGCGTCGACCAGCGGGTTGCCGGGGTGGAGGAGGTCGTGCCGCAGGCGTTCGAGGGTGGCGGCGTGCATGCCCAGGTCGCCGATCCAGGGCAGCCGGACCACCACCAGGACCAGCAGCAGGAGGACGAGGACCGCCCCCGCTCGCGGCAGCGCGGTGCGCGTCAATGCGGAACGCCCGGTCACGCCGTCACTTTATCCACACAAGACGCATGAATAAGGAATGAACGGGACACAAAGGCGCCCCGGGCCGTCAAGACCCGGGGCGCTCGTCAGGCCCTGTCCGGGCGGCTACACCGTCACGCGTGCGTGCGCAGCAGCGTCCGCATCGTCCGCATCGCCACCGACAGGTTGGACAGGTCGAACGCGTCCGAACCCTGGATCTCCTCCAGCGTGGTCCGCGCCCGGCCGAGGATCGCCGCGTTCTTCTGCTCCCACGCCTTGAACCGCTGCTCCGGCGTGGACGTGCCGTTGCCCGCCGCCAGGACGTCGGCGGTGAGCGAGGCGTGGGCCGCGTACAGGTCCTCTCGGATCGCCGCGCGGGCCATGGACTGCCAGCGGTCGGTGCGGGGCAGATCGCTGATCCGGTCCATCAGCTGGGTGACGCCCAGCCGGTCGGCGAGGTCGTAGTACACCTCGGCGACCTCCAGCGACTCCTTGCCCATGCGGTCGGCCACCGACACGATGTCCAGCGTCGGGAAGGCCGAGGAGAACCCGGCCACCCGGGTGGCCGTCTCGTCCGGCACGCCGGCGTCGGTCAGCTCGTCGAAGATGCGCTGGTACCACTCCGCGTCCGCGCCGCGCAGCAGCTTCGGCAGCTGCGACCAGACCTGCTCGACGCGCTCGGCGAAGAACTCCACCGTCTCGGCCAGCTCCAGCGGCTGCGGCCGGTTGTTGAGCAGCCAGCGGGTGCCGCGCTCGACCAGGCGGCGCGAGTGCAGCCGGATCCGGGTCTGCACCGCGGCGTCGACCTTGGTGTCCAGGGCCTCCACCGCGTCCCACACCGAGGAGGAGCGGAAGATCGCCCGGGCCGCGGTCTGCGCCCGCACGATCTCCTCCAGCGACGCGCCGGTCTCCTCGCGCATCCGGTGCAGATACGTCGTACCGCCCGTGTTGACCGTGTCGTTGACCAGGACGGTCGTCGTGATCTCCCGACGCAGCGGGTGGCTGTCGATCCGGTCGAGGAACTGCTCGCGCAGCGCCGTCGGGAAGTAGGCGTGCAGCAGGCCCTTGAGGTACGGGTCGTCGGGCAGCGAGGTGTGCAGCAGCTCCTCGGCGACCGTGATCTTCGTGTACGCCAGCAGCACGGCCGTCTCCGGGCCGGTCAGGCCCTGGCCGCTCTGGAGGCGCTCGCGGATCTGCCGGTCGGTGGGCAGGAACTCCAGCGCCCGGTCGAGATGCCCGTCCCGGACCAGATGGCGCATGAAGCGCTGCTGGGCGTGGAGCATGTCGTTGGACTGGGCGAGCGCGTTGGCGATCGCCGTGTTCTGCGCGTAGTTGTTGCGCAGGACCAGCGCGCCGACCTCGTCGGTCATCTGGGCGAGCAGCTTGTTGCGCTGCTTGACCGTCATGTCACCGTCCTTGACCAGGCCGGTGAGCAGGATCTTGATGTTCACCTCGTGGTCGGAGGTGTCCACGCCCGCGCTGTTGTCGATGGCGTCGGTGTTGATCTTGCCGCCGGTGCGGGCGAACTCGATCCGGCCCAGCTGGGTCAGGCCCAGGTTGCCGCCCTCGCCGACGACCTGGGCGCGCAGGTCACCGCCGTCGACGCGGATGGCGTCGTTGGCCTTGTCGCCGACGTCCGCGTTGGACTCCGTGGAGGCCTTGACGTAGGTGCCGATGCCGCCGTTCCACAGCAGGTCGACCGGGGCCGAGAGGATCGCCTTCATCAGGTCGGCCGGGGTCATCTTGGTGACGCGGGCCTCGATGCCGAGGGCCTCGCGCAGGTGCGCGTTGACCGGGATCGACTTGGCGGTGCGCGGGAAGATGCCGCCGCCGGCCGAGAGCAGCCCGGTGTCGTAGTCCTCCCACGACGAGCGCGGCAGGTCGAACAGGCGGCGGCGCTCGGCGTACGAGGTGGCCGCGTCCGGGTTCGGGTCGATGAAGATGTGCCGGTGGTCGAAGGCGGCGACCAGGCGGATGTGCTCACTGAGCAGCATGCCGTTGCCGAACACGTCGCCGGACATGTCACCGATGCCGACGACCGTGAAGTCCTGGGTCTGGGTGTCCACGCCCAGCTCCAGGAAGTGCCGCTTGACGGACTCCCAGGCGCCGCGGGCGGTGATGCCCATGCCCTTGTGGTCGTAGCCCGCGGAGCCGCCGGACGCGAAGGCGTCGCCGAGCCAGAAGTTGTAGGACTCGGCGACCTCGTTGGCGATGTCCGAGAACTTGGCGGTGCCCTTGTCGGCGGCGACCACGAGGTAGGTGTCGTCCTCGTCGTGCCGGACGACGTCCGCCGGGTGCACGACCTCGCCTGCCACCATGTTGTCGGTGATGTCGAGCAGCGCCGAGATGAAGGTCTTGTAGCTGGCGATGCCCTCGGCCATCCAGGCGTCGCGGTCGACGGCCGGGTCGGGCAGCTGCTTGGCGACGAAGCCGCCCTTGGCGCCGACCGGCACGATGACGGTGTTCTTCACCATCTGCGCCTTGACCAGGCCGAGGATCTCGGTGCGGAAGTCCTCCCGGCGGTCCGACCAGCGCAGACCGCCGCGCGCGACCTTGCCGAACCGCAGGTGCACGCCCTCGACACGCGGCGAGTACACCCAGATCTCGAACGCCGGGCGCGGCGCGGGCAGGTCGGGGATGGCCTGCGGGTCGAACTTCATGGAGACGTAGTCGTGCGGCTTGCCGCCCGCCGCCTCCTGGAAGAAGTTGGTGCGCAGCGTCGCCTTGATCACGGTGAGGAAGGACCGCAGGATCCGGTCCTCGTCGAGGCTCGCCACCTGGTCGAGGGCCGCGTCGACCTCTTCGAGCAGGGCGTCGACGATCTCCCGCCCGGCGCGCTGGCGCTCGGGGGCCATCCGCGCCTCGAACAGGGAGATGAGCAGCCGCGTGGTGTGGACGTTGTTGCGGAGGGTGTCCTCCATGTAGTCCTGGCTGAACGTGGAGCCCGCCTGCCGAAGGTACTTGGCGTACGCCCGCAGCACCATGGCCTGGCGCCAGGTCAGTCCGGCGCTGAGCACGAGGGCGTTGAAGCCGTCATTCTCCGCCTGGGCGTTCCAGGTGGCGGCGAAGGCGTCCTGGAAGCGCTCGCGGGCGTCGTCGCCGAGGTAGTCGGCGCCGCCGGCCACCGACTTCGGCATCCGCAGGCCGAAGTCGTAGATCCAGGCCGTCGTGCGGTCGGCGCAGCGCAGCTCGTAGGGCCGCTCGTCGGTCACCTCGACGCCGAGCCGGCTGAGCACCGGGAGGACGGCGGACAGGGAGACCGTGCCGCCCTTCTGGTAGATCTTGAACCGCCGTTCCTCCGGGCCGGCGCCGACCGGCTCGTAGAGGCTCAGCGCGAAGGTGTTCTGCTCGTCGAGGCGCTCCAGGTGGCCGAGGTCGGCGACCGCGGATCGCGGGCCGTGGTCGGCCTTGTAGCCCTCGGGGAAGGCACCCCCGTAGTGCCGCAGCAGCTCGGCGGCGCGCTCCTCGCCGACCTCGGCGGTCAGCGCCTCGCCGAATCCGTCGGCCCAGGACCGGGCGGCCTCGACCAGGCGGGCCTCGATGCGCTCCCTGTCGGCGTCGGAGAGCTGCGGCAGCTCGGTGCCCTGCGGGACCCGGACGACGAAGTGCAGCCGGGACAGGATCGACTCGGTGTTCCAGGCGGTGAAGTCGACGCTGGTGCCGCCCAGTTCCTCCTTGAGGATGTCGATGATCCGCAGCCGGACGCCGGTGGTGTAGCGGTCGCGCGGGAGGTAGACGAGCGCGGAGTAGTAGCGGCCGTATTCGTCCTGGCGCAGGTAGAGCCGCAGGCGGCGGCGCTCCTGCAGGTAGAGCACCGAGGTGACGATCGGCTCCAGCTCCTCGACGGGCATCTGGAACATCTCGTCGCGCGGGTACGTCTCCAGGATCTGGAGCAGGTCCCGGCCGTCGTGGCTGTTGGGCGAGAACCCGGCGCGCTCCAGTACCTCCTCCACCTTGCGCCGCACGACCGGCACCCGGCGGACGGACTCGGTGTACGCGGCGGAGGAGAACAGACCGAGGAAGCGCCGCTCGCCGACGACGTCGCCGTTCTCGTCGAACTTCTTGACGCCGACGTAGTCGAGGTACGAGGGCCGGTGCACGGTGGCCCGGCTGTTCGCCTTGGTCAGCACCAGCAGCCGGTGCTCGCGCGCCTTGGCCCGGGCGTCGGCCGGCAGCCGCTCGAAGGAGGGGCTGACGGGGTGGCTCTCGTCGGTCTCGTGGTGCGGGTCGGAGCGCAGGATGCCCAGGCCGGTGCCGGCGACGGCGGCGAGTGAGTCGTCCTCGCGCAGCTCGTACTCGCGGTAGCCGAGGAAGGTGAAGTGGTCGTCGGCCAGCCAGCGCAGCAGCTCGCGGGCCTCCTCCAGCTCACGCGGGGGAAGATCGCCGGGGGTGTGCTCGGCGGGCAGCCCCTCCGCGATGCGGACGGCGGCGTCCCGCATCTTGCCCCAGTCCTCGACGGTCTCGCGGACGTCGTTGAGGACGCGCAGCAGGTCGGCGGTGATCTGCTTGAGGTCGCCGCGGTCGGTCTCGCGGTCGAACTCGACGTGGATCCAGGACTCGACGTGCGCGTCGTGCGGGAGGTCGGCGGTGGGCCGGCCGTCGAGCACCTCCACGAGCTTGCCGGCGACATCGCGGCGCACCACGATCTGCGGGTGGACGACGACGTGGATGCCGCGGCCCTGACGGGTCAGCTCGTTGGTCACGGAGTCGACGAGGAAGGGCATGTCGTCGGTGACCACCTCGACGACGGAGTGGCTGCACGTCCAGCCGTTCTCCTCGACCGTCGGGGTGTGCACCCGCACGTTCGCCGTGCCCTGCGGGCGGTTCTCGGCCAGCCGGTAGTGCGAGACGGCGCCGCCGAAGACGTCGACCGGGTCGCGGTCGGCCAGGTCCTCCGGAGCGGTGTGCCGGTAGTAGCGCCGGAGGAACGCGAACACGGATGCGTGGTCCGGGGCCGGGGTGTCCGGCTTGCCCTTGTCCGTCGTCCCAGTCGGTAGGTGCCCCCCGACCGGGCTGTTCTCAGCTACCCGCGCAGCCCTTTCGAGCAGCTCGGCCTTGGCTTCGTCCAGCTTGGTCTGCATTGTCCTCTGGCTCCTGTCGCGCGCCGTTGCGTGACGTAGAAGAAAGTACGGTCTCCTGCCTTCCGGCACGACGTCGAGACGCGGGGTGTCCGGTCTGCTCCGACGCTATGCCGCAAGATGAGAGGAGCGGGGGCATATCGGCCAATGTCGCCGCACCGACCGGGTGTGACATCGCTCTCGCCGTCACCGTCCGGGGTGTGCGCGGCGTCGTGCGGGGAGCCTGTGGCGCCCCGTCCCGCTCGCGAGGACCAGCGACCGCCGCCCGGACACGGATGTGGTCCGTGCGTACCGGGCGCAGGGCAGGGGCACCTGTGCCCCCGCGAACTATCGCGCTGATCACGCCACCAGGCTATCGCCCCCGACGGGCCCCTCGTCACGAGCCGCATGTGTACAAAACCATGCCCGTAACTTGGACGTTCCGCACAGCTGCGCACGCGGGCCCGACGGCGGCCACGGACTCACGCGGCCAGCCGCTCCGCCTCCGCCACGGCCTCCGCCAGCGTGTCGACCACGGGCACCCCGACGCCCTCCAGGCTGGCCCGGCTGTGCGATCCCCCGGTGTACAGCACCGCTCCCGCGCCCACGTACCGCGCGGCGACCGCGTCGTCCGCGGCGTCCCCGATCACGACCGTCCGGGCGGGCTTCACCCCGGAGACGGCCAGCTCCTCGAGATGCCGCACCATGTGCTCCGCCTTGCTGCCCCCGGACGGCCCGGTCCGCCCGTCGACGCGTATGAAGTGCGCCTCGATCCCGAACCCCTGGACCAGGGGGACCAGCTCCTCGTGGCCGTACATGCTCAGGATCGACTGGCTCCGCCCCGCCGCGCCCCAGCCCGCGAGCAGTTCGGCCGCCCCCTCGGTGAGGGCGCACGCCGCCCGGTGCCGGGTGTAGTGCCGGTGGAAGGTGGCGTCCATGACCACCCACTCGGCCTCCGTGGGCAGGCGGCCCAGCAGCCGCTCGTAGAACTTCGGCACGGGCACGCAGTACAGCGCCCGGTACTGCTCCATCGTGATCGGCGCCATGCCCAGCTCGGCGAAGGCGGCGTTCGTCGCCCCGATGATCGCGTCGTTGTCGTGGAACAGCGTCCCGTTCCAGTCCCAGACGATGTGCGCCCCTGTCTGCATCCCCATGCCCGAAAAAGTACCCGCCGCCACTGACAATCGGCAGGCCGCCGGGTCAGCGCCCGGGTTCCAGCAGGCCGGGGATCTCCTGCGTGGCGTACCAGAGCAGCTCGTGGTCCTCGGCGCCGTCCACCACGGACCGGGCGTCGTCGTCCCCGGCGTCCGCCGCCGCGAGGGCCCGGGCCGCGGCGGTCACGTCCGCCTCCGCGTCGCCGGAGTCGACGTGCACCGAGGCCACCTTGGCCAGCGGCAACGGACCGGCCACCCGCACCGCGCCGTCGGGCGCCCGGTCCGGGTCGGCCGAGACGGCGCCGTCGGGTACGTCGACGGCGACCACGACCCGGTGCCACTGGGGCCCCGGGGCGGCGGCGAGCAGGCGCAGTGAGGCCTGGGCGGCCCGGCCCAGGGCGGCGTACTCCAGCTCCTCGACGTCGTCCGACTGGTACCACTCGCGCAGCGCCGGCGTGACGGCGTGGGCGGGGAGCGGCCCGGCCCCCAGCTCTCCGGCCCGGTGCGCCTCGGCGAGGCCGGACAGGGTCAGGGGGACGTAGACGCGCATGAGACCGCCGCTTTCGGGTCGGGGGCTTCGGGTCCGAGGAGCCCCGGTGGAGCCCCGGAGGGGTCTTCAGGATACGTGCGGGTGTCCCCTTTCGAGTTCCCACCCGTGACGCCCCGGGCGTCCACCCCCGGCCCGAAATTCACCCGCCC
>NZ_QHJH01000026.1 GCF_003947455.1 Streptomyces sp. WAC 04229
CATGACGGCGGAGGTCGGGGTCCTGGCGGCCGGGGGGGGCGCGGCCGGGGGCGGGGGCGGGGCACGAGTCCGAGGCTGAGCCGGAGTCGCCGTCCGCGCGTCCCGTCGTCATCGTGGACCAGTTCGAGGAGACCTTCACCCTCTGCCCCGACGAGTCCGAGCGGCGCGCGTTCATCGCGCTGCTGCAGGCCGCCTGCACGCCGGGCCGTCCGGGAGAGGCGGCGCCGGTCCTCGTAACGCTCGGCATCCGCGCCGACTTCTACGAGCAGTGCCTGCGCCATCCCGAACTGGCCGACGCGCTCCAGCACCGGCACATGGTGCTCGGGCCGCTGACCACCGCGGAACTGCGCGAGGCGGTGACCGCACCTGCCAAGGCCGTCGGCATGGAACTCGAACCGGGCCTCGCCGAGCTGATCATCCGTGAGGTGAGCACCGACGGCCCGCACGGGACCCACGACGCGGGCGTGCTGCCCCTCCTCTCGCACGCCCTGCTCGCCACCTGGCAGCGGCGCAAGGCGGGCCGGCTGACGCTCGCCGGGTACCGCGCGGCGGGCGGCATCCAGGGTGCTGTGGCCGGGACCGCCGAGCGGGCCTGGTCCGACCTGGACCCGGCGGCCCGCACGGCGGCGAGGCTGCTGCTGCTCAGACTGGTCCGGCTGGGCGAGGACACCCAGGCGACCCGCAGACGCAGTACGCGACGGCGGCTGGCGCAGGAGTCGAGGGACCCCGGCAAGACCGAGGAGTCCCTGGAGGCGCTGGTACGGGCCCGCCTGGTGACCCTCGACGCGGAGGCCGTGGAGATCACCCACGAGGCGCTGCTGCACGCCTGGCCGCGGCTGCGCGACTGGATCGACGAGGACCGCGCCGGCAACCTGCTGCGCCAGCGACTGGAGGAGGACGGCCGGGCCTGGGAGGAGTCGGACCGCGACACCTCGCTGCTCTACCGGGGTTCCCGACTGGAACAGGCCCGCGGCTGGGCGGACTCGGCGGGCGGCACCTTCCTGACCCGCAGCGCGGTCGATTTCCTGGCCGCCGCGAGCAGACTGCGCCGGCGCACCGTCCTGATCCGGCGCGCCGCGGTGTCGACGCTGGTCGTGCTCGCCCTGGTGGCCGTCGGATCGGCGGTGATCGCCTGGCAGCAGCGCAACGACGCGGTGTTCGAGCAGGTGGTCGCCGAGGCGGACCGCGTCGAGGACACGGACCCGTCGCTGTCCGCCCAGCTCGACCTGGCGGCGCACCGCCTGCGACCGGACGACGAGGACGTCCGCAACCGGCTGATATCCATCGTGAACGCGCCACTGGCCACCCCGCTCCTCGGGCACACCGGCGCCGTCTACCTGACCTCCTTCAGTCCCGACGGGCGACTCCTGGCGACGGCCAGCTACGACCGGACCGTCCGGCTGTGGGACGTGTCGGACCCGGCCCGTCCGGAACAGCTGGGAAAGCCCCTCACCGGGCACAGGAGCTGGGTGAGCACCGCCGTGTTCAGCCCGGACGGCCGCACCCTGGCCAGCGCCTCCGACGACGGCACGATCCGGCTCTGGGACGTACGGAACCCGAGCCGTCCCCGTCCGCTCGGCGCACCCCTGACCGGCCACGGCGGTACCGTCTACCTGCTCGACTTCAGCCCCGACGGCCGCACCCTCGCCTCCGCCCACGACGACCACGCGGTGCGCCTGTGGAACGTGGCCGACCCGCGCCGGCCGCGGGCCCTGGCCACCCTGAGCGGCGCGACGGCGGCGGTGCGCTCGGTGGCGTTCAGCCCCGACGGACGGACCCTGGCCGCCGGTGGCGACGACAACGCGGTCCGGCTCTGGGACGTGGCCGACCCGGACCGTCCGGAGCCGGTCGGCGCACCGCTGGCAGGTCACGGCGCCCTGATCCACTCCGTGGCCTTCAGCCCCGACGGACACACCCTCGCCAGCGGGAGCGCGGACGACACCGTACGGCTCTGGGACGTGGCCGACCCGGACCGCGCGAGATCCGCGGGCGCTCCGCTCACCGGCCACACCGGCCCCATCTGGTCGGTGGCCTTCAGCCCCGACGGCGCCATGCTCGCCGCGAGCAGCGCGGACAGCACGGCGAGCCTGTGGAACGTCAGCGACCCGTCCTACCCGTCCCAGGTGGGCATGCCCCTCGCCGGGAGCAGCGGTGAGATGTACGCCCTCGGCTTCAGCCCCGACGGGCGGACCCTCGCCACCGGCAGCGGCGACAGCAAGGTGCGCCTGTGGTCGCTGCCGACGTCCGACATGATCGGCAGGATCGGCGCCTTCCGCCGGGACGGGCACGTGCTCGCCACGGCGGCCCGCGACGGCCGGGTCCGCCTGTGGGACGTGACGAACCCCGCCCGGCCGGTGTCACTGAGCGAGCCCTTCAGCCCGGGCGAGGGCGAGGGCGACATACGGTCGCTGGTGTTCTCCCCGGACGGCGACACCCTGGCGGTGCTCTCCGCGGACGCGGTCCGTCTCTGGAACGTCGGCGACCCGGCCCACCCCACCGCCCACGGACCGCCGGTACCGCTGCGCACCCGCTACGCGGGCCCCGACACCCTGGCGTTCAGCCCCGACGGCCGCACGCTGGCCACCGCCTACGACGACCGCACCGTCCAGCTGTGGAACACCGGGGACCCGTCCCATCCGCGCCGCCTGGGCCGGCCGCTGAGCGGCCACCGTGGATACGTCAACACCCTGGCCTTCAGCCCCGACGGGCGGACGCTCGCCAGCGGCGGCGCGGACGACACCGTACGGCTCTGGGACGTGAGCGACCCCGCGCACGCCACCGCCCGCGGTACGCCCCTCTCCGGGCACCTCGGGCCCGTCAACGCCCTCGCCTACAGTCCGGACGGCCACACCCTGGCCAGCGGCAGCGACGACGGCACGGTCCGCCTCTGGGCCGTTCCCGGCGGCGGCGAACCCGGACGGGCCGCGTCGACACTCGCCGGTCACACCGACTCGGTGGTGTCCCTGACCTTCAGCCAGGACGGCGAGACCCTGGCCAGCGGCGCCAACGACAACACCGTCCGCCTCTGGAACGTCACGACGCCCGCCGAGGCCGCGCCCATCGGCCAGTCGATGAGCCCCAACGCCAAGGCGGGGAGCTTCCTCTCCTTCAGCCCCGTGCGTCACATGCTGGGGGTGTCGAGCGGAACGGACACCGTCCGGCTCTGGAACCTCGGGGTGGACGACGCCATCGACCGCATCTGCTCGGCGACCCGGAACGTACTCACCGAGGAGAAGTGGAACGAGTACCTGCCGCGCCTGGACTACGAGCCGCCGTGCGACTTTTGAAAAAGTGACCCCGGTCACACCTCGTCCACCCGACCGACCAGTCGGCACCCATGACGCACCGGCCCTTGTTAGCCTTGGCCACAGCCCGACCGCTGGCGCATCCCCCGTCGCCAGCGGTCGGGCCTTCTCATCGAGGCGATGTAGCCGCTGACGCCCCGCGCCCCTGGCGTCCCGACCCACCCCGGCCCACCACTTTCCCCAGCTCCATCCCCACGCACGCCCCTACGGGCCCGCGGACCAGGGACGACGTCCATACACGTCGTGGGCGACGGCGAGCGGGAAGCGGGAAGCGGTGGGCATGCTCGCCGGACTCCTGGAAGGACCGCTCAGCGGCTGACGTGCCCGCTGGACGAGCGGCGGCGGAACCTGCCGCGCACCCAGAGCACGCTGAGAGCCACCGCGGCGACGACGGACAGGAAGATCGCCCCGAGAACCACTGTCACCCCGGCTGAGATCACGAAGATCGCCCACCACGGCGGATCGCCTTCCACAGTCCTCCTCGACGAAGCGTGCGTACCAAGCACGACGCCGGGACGCAGGGGCTGGTTCCGTGACCGCCGTTGATGTCAGCCGTGCATGTCAAAAACCCCCAGCCGTTGCCGACTGGGGGTCTTCTCGCTGGTGGGGCTAACAGGATTTGAACCTGTGGCCTCATCCTTATCAGGGATGCGCTCTAACCAACTGAGCTATAGCCCCGCCGCGCTCTGCGGTGTATGTCCCGCGCGCTGACTCCTGAAGATTAGCGCACGAGGAGGGCAGTCCCAAAATCGGTTGTCGCGGGGTCCCGGAGGGACGATCACTCGTCCTCGGCGAGCGTCAGCTCCACGCCCCCGACGAAGCCGGCGGACAGGTTGTAGATGAACGCGCCGAGCGTGGCCAGCGCCGTCGCGAGGACGACGTCTATGACGGCGATGACCGTGGCGAACAGCAGCACGTTGGGCAGCGACAGGAACGACTGCAGGTCGAAGCCGTTGGACTCGTTGGAGCCGGTCGCCTCGGAGATCGTGCCGCCGACGGTGGAGAAGACGCCCATGGCGTCCATGACCATCCACAGCACGGCGGAAGCGACGATCGTGCAGATGCCCAGCGCGATGGAGAGCAGGAAGCTGACCTTCATCACCGACCACGGGTCGGCCTTCGACACGCGCAGGCGCGCCTTGCGGACCCGCGGCGTGGTACGCGCGCCGGTGCGCGGGCGGCGCACGGCGGACGCGTTGCCGCCCTGGGTCTGGTAGGCCTGCGGCGGGTGGTACGGCCCGCCCGGCTGCTGGGGCTGCCGATCCCCCGGCAGCGGCGAGGCCGCCTGCTGAGTCTGCTGGCCTCGGGTGTCCGTCACAGTTCCCCCCTGGGATCCATGCTTCTGCGACGTCTGCGAGTCGGTCGCGCCGTCGTCGATCTTGCGCAGCTGAGTCGTGTGCGGATCGGTCGCACGCGCGGCGGAGCCACGGCCGCCGCCGCCCGTTTCCGTACCCCTGGAGGTACCGGCCGACCCGGCGCCCGTGGCTCCGCTCACGATGACTCTCTCCTCGTGCTACTCGGCCGAGGGCGCCTCACCCTCGTCCGTGCCGGTGGTCTCGGGACCCTCGGCGGACTCGTCGACGACGACATCGCCGTCGACCTCCTCCGCCTCGCGTCCCGCCTCGGCGTTGCGTGCGATGCCGACGACGGCATCGCGCTTGCCCAGATTGATCAGTTGAACGCCCATGGTGTCACGGCCGGTCTCCCTGACCCCGCTGACTCGCGTACGAATCACACCGCCCGAGAGTGTGATGGCGAGGATCTCGTCGTGCTCCTCGACCACCAGCGCACCCACGAGCGACCCGCGGTCCTCGACGATCTTGGCGGCCTTGATGCCGAGGCCGCCGCGACCCTGGACGCGGTACTCGTCGACGGAGGTCCGCTTCGCGTAACCGCCGTCGGTGGCAGTGAACACGAACGTACCGGCTCGAACAACATTCATCGAGAGCAGCTCGTCCCCTTCGCGGAAACTCATGCCCTTGACGCCCGAGGTCGCACGGCCCATCGGCCGCAGCGTGTCGTCCGACGCGGTGAACCTGATCGACTGCGCCTTCTTGCTGATCAGCAGCAGATCGTCCTCGGCCGAGACCAGCTCGGCACCGATCAGCTCGTCGTCGGAACCGTCCGCCTGCTCGCGCAGGTTGATGGCGATCACGCCACCCGAACGCGGCGAGTCGTAGTCCTTCAGGGACGTCTTCTTCACCAGGCCCGCCTTGGTGGCCAGGACCAGGTAGGGCACCGCCTCGTAGTCGCGGATCGCGCGGATCTGGGCGATCGTCTCGTCCGGCTGGAAGGCCAGCAGGTTCGCCACGTGCTGCCCGCGCGCGTCCCGGCCGGCGTCGGGCAGCTCGTACGCCTTCACCCGGTAGACCCGGCCCTTGTTGGTGAAGAACAGCAGCCAGTGATGGGTGGTGGACACGAAGAAGTGGTTGACGATGTCGTCTTCCTTGAGCTTCGTGCCCCGTACGCCCTTGCCGCCGCGCTTCTGCGCCCGGTAGTCGTCGGTCTTGGTGCGCTTGATGTAGCCGCCCCGGGTGACCGTGACGACGATGTCCTCCTCGGCGATCAGGTCCTCCATGGACATGTCGCCCTCGTACGGGATCAGCTTCGTCTTGCGGTCGTCGCCGTACTTCTCGACGAGCGCCGCCAGCTCCTCGCTGACGATGCCGCGCTGCCGGGCCGGGGAGGAGAGGATCTCGTTGTACTCGCGGATCTTCGCCTGGAGTTCGTCGTGCTCCTGGACGATCTTCTGGCGCTCCAGAGCCGCCAGGCGGCGCAGCTGCATCTCCAGGATCGCGTTGGCCTGGATCTCGTCGATCTCCAGGAGGCCCATCAGGCCGTGGCGCGCGATCTCGACGGTGTCGCTGCGCCGGATCAGCGCGATGACCTCGTCGATGGCGTCCAGGGCCTTGAGCAGGCCGCGCAGGATGTGCGCCCGCTCCTCCGCCTTGCGCAGCCTGAAGCGCGTACGACGGACGATGACCTCGATCTGGTGGTTCACCCAGTGGCGGATGAACGCGTCCAGGGAGAGGGTGCGCGGCACACCGTCGACCAGGGCCAGCATGTTGGCGCCGAAGTTCGACTGCAGGTCGGTGTGCTTGTAGAGGTTGTTCAGGACGACCTTGGCGACCGCGTCCCGCTTCAGGACGATCACCAGGCGCTGGCCGGTGCGGGACGACGTCTCGTCGCGGACGTCGGCGATGCCGCCGATCTTGCCGTCCTTCACCAGGTCGGCGATCTTCTGCGCCAGGTTGTCGGGGTTGGTCTGGTAGGGCAGCTCCGTGACCACCAGGCACTGGCGGTTCTGGATCTCCTCGACCTCGACGACCGCGCGCATGGTGATCGAACCACGCCCGGTGCGGTACGCCTCCTCGATGCCCCTGCGGCCCACCACCAGGGCGCCGGTCGGGAAGTCCGGGCCCTTGATGCGCTCGATCAGCGCGTCGAGCAGGTCCTCGTGCGAGGCCTCGTAGTTCTCCAGGTACCACTGGGCGCCGGCGGCGACCTCGCGCAGGTTGTGCGGCGGGATGTTCGTCGCCATACCGACCGCGATACCGGCCGAACCGTTGATCAGCAGGTTCGGGAAGCGGGCGGGCAGGACGGTCGGCTCCTGGGAGCGGCCGTCGTAGTTGTCCGTGAAGTCGACGGTCTCCTCGTCGATGTCGCGGACCATCTCCATCGACAGCGGCGCCATCTTGCACTCGGTGTAGCGCATGGCCGCCGCCGGGTCGTTGCCCGGCGAGCCGAAGTTGCCGTTGGAGTCGACCAGCGGCATCCGCATCGACCACGGCTGGGCGAGGCGCACCAGCGCGTCGTAGATGGAGCTGTCGCCGTGCGGGTGGTAGTTGCCCATGACGTCGCCGACGACGCGGGCGCACTTGTAGAAGCCGCGCTCGGGGCGGTAGCCGCCGTCGTACATCGCGTACAGCACGCGGCGGTGCACGGGCTTGAGGCCGTCACGGACGTCGGGCAGCGCGCGCGAGACGATGACGGACATCGCGTAGTCGAGGTACGAGCGCTGCATCTCCGTCTCGAGCCCGACGGGCTCGACACGCATCGCCAGGGCGTCGCCCTCGGGCGTCGTCACAGGGGTGTTCTCGTCGGTCATTGCTGGTGAAGGTCCTTCCTGGTGCGGTCAGCTGAGACCGACTCAGATGTCGAGGAAGCGGACGTCCTTGGCGTTGCGCTGGATGAACGCGCGCCGGGCCTCGACGTCCTCGCCCATCAGCACCGAGAACAGGTCGTCGGCCTGCGCGGCGTCGTCGAGCGTGACCTGGCCGAGGACGCGGTGCTCCTGGTCCATGGTCGTGATGCGCAGCTCCTCGGCGTTCATCTCACCGAGACCCTTGAAGCGCTGCACGGAGTCCTCACGGATGCGCTTGCCGGCCTGGCGGCCCATCTCGATCAGCGCGTCGCGCTCACGGTCGGAGTACGCGTACTCGAAGTCGTCCCGGCCCCACTTGATCTTGTACAGCGGCGGGCGGGACAGGTACACGTGCCCGGACTCGACCAGCGGCCGCATGAAGCGGAACAGGAAGGTCAGCAGCAGGGTGTTGATGTGCTGGCCGTCGACGTCGGCGTCCGCCATGAGGATGATCTTGTGATAGCGGAGCTTCTCGATGTCGAAGTCCTCGTGCACACCGGTGCCGAACGCGGAGATCATCGCCTGGATCTCCTGGTTCTGCAGGATCCGGTCGATGCGCGCCTTCTCGACGTTGAGGATCTTGCCGCGGATCGGGAGGATCGCCTGGTACTGCGGGTTCCGGCCGGACTTGGCGGAACCGCCGGCGGAGTCGCCCTCGACGATGAAGATCTCGCACTTGGTCGGGTCGTTGGACTGGCAGTCGGACAGCTTGCCCGGCAGCGACGCCGTCTCCAGCAGACCCTTGCGGCGGGTCAGGTCGCGGGCCTTGCGGGCCGCCACACGCGCGGTGGCCGCCTGGATGCCCTTGCGGATGATGTCCGCCGCCTCGTTCGGATTGCGGTCGAGCCAGTCCGCGAGGTGCTCGTAGACCACACGCTGCACGAAGGTCTTGACCTCCGTGTTGCCCAGCTTGGTCTTGGTCTGGCCCTCGAACTGCGGCTCGGACAGCTTCACCGAGATGATCGCCGTCAGACCCTCGCGGATGTCGTCACCCGTGAGGTTGTCGTCCTTCTCGCGCAGCAGCCGCTTGTCGCGCGCGTACTTGTTGATGAGCGAGGTCAGCGCCGCACGGAAGCCCTCCTCGTGCGTACCGCCCTCGTGGGTGTGGATGATGTTGGCGAAGGAGTAGACACCCTCGGTGTAGCCGCCGTTCCACTGCATCGCGACCTCGAGGGACAGGTTGCGGTCCTTGTCCTCAGCCTCCAGGTCGATCACGGTGGGGTGCACCACTTCTCCCTTGCGGGAGTTGAGGTACTTCACGAAGTCGACGATGCCGCCCTCGTAGTAGTACGAGACGGTCTTGACCTCGTGCTTCTCGTCCTCGCCCGCCTCGTCCGCACCGGCCGTGGCCTTCGCCGACTCGCGCTCGTCGGTGAGGTTGATGCGCAGGCCCTTGTTGAGGAACGCCATCTCCTGGAAGCGCCGCGACAGCGTCTCGAAGGAGTACTCGGTGGTCTCGAAGATGTCCGGGTCGGCCCAGAAGGTGACCGTGGTACCGGAGTCCTCGACCGCCTCGTGCTGGGCGAGCGGCGCGGTGGGGACGCCCAGCTTGTAGTCCTGGGTCCAGCGGTAGCCGTCGCACTTGATGTCGACGGACAGCCGGGACGACAGGGCGTTCACGACGGAGACACCCACGCCGTGCAGACCACCGGAGACCGCGTAACCGCCGCCGCCGAACTTGCCGCCCGCGTGCAGCACCGTCAGGACGACCTCGACGGCCGGCTTCTTCTCGACGGGGTGGATGCCCACCGGGATGCCACGGCCGTTGTCGACGACCCGGACACCGCCGTCGGCGAGGATCGTGACGTCGATGGTGTCCGCGTGGCCGGCCAGCGCCTCGTCGACGGAGTTGTCCACGACCTCCTGCACCAGGTGGTGCAGGCCGCGTTCACCGGTCGAGCCGATGTACATGCCGGGTCGCTTGCGGACCGCGTCCAGACCCTCGAGCACGGTGATGGCACTGGCGTCGTACGAGGCGGAGGCCGCGCCGTTCGAAGTGCTCACCACGTCGTTCACGCCGGTGTCGGTGGACGGGTTGTTCTCGTTGGGGTTGCCGGAATCGGCCACGAAGCGCCCTTTCTGGCACAGCACGAGCCGGGCTCGTCGGCGGGTTGCCGGAGCGGCTGCGGCATGTTGCGTTGGTAAGCCTTGATCAGCGTTGCTCAGCTAGTCCCGAACGGTCCCCACGTTCGGGGCGGGATTCTCTCCCAGTCTACCGGTACCACTGACACTGATGGGGGTTTGCCGGTACCTGAGTCCGCATGTGCCGCCCTGAACCAGCATCGCCCGACTCCCGATATGCGGAAGGGGGCCTCAAGAGGCTCACAACGGCACTCAGCGCTTCGAGACGTCAACCCTTGGCTACTTGGGAGTCAGATCGTGATTCACGAGCGCACGCAGGGGTACGCCGCAGCGGTCGCCGACGGTTCACACCGATCAACGACGACCGAATATGTGAGGTACATCACCCATGCGTGACGGGGCGCCAGAGTGCCCGCCCGTCACCCGTGAAGCGCCCGCAGCTCACCCGTAGGTGTCACCCGGACCCTGGCTGCCGGGCGCGCGCAACGGACCGTAACGGCGCCCGGGACCCCCGGAACCTCCGGGGCCCAGCACCTTGATCATCCGGACCGATCCGTGCCCCAGGTCCTCGTTGAGCCGGGCCACCAGGGTCGGCGCCAGCAGCCGCAGGTTCGTCGCCCAGGCCGTCGAGTCGCAGCGCACCACCAGCACCCGCTCGTCCTCGTCGTACCGCTCCGGCACACAGTGCTTGGCCACGTCCTCGCCGACGATCTGCGGCCAGCGGCCCATCACGCCGCCCACCGCGGCCGGCGTCTCCCAGCCGCGCTCGGTGATCAGCCGGTTGATGGCCGACCCCAGCGCCATCGGGTCCCGCCCGTCGGCCCGCGCCCCTGAGCGCAGGCCTCCGCGCCGCGCCTGCTTCTTCTGCTGCGCCGCGTCCCCACGCGCGCGTGCCGCCTCCCGCGCCGCTCTGAGCGCCACGCGCGCGAGGTCGACGCCGGACGGTCCGGGATTCCCACCCCGCGGCCCGGGCTGCTCCTCCGGGACCGGCTCCTCGGTGCTCATACGCGCTCCACCGTGCCCTCCGCGACCGTGAACCGCGTCCCCGCGAGCACCTGCGGCACGTCGTCGTCGACCGCGGCCGTCACCAGCACCTGCTCGCCGGGTGCCACCAGCTCGGCCAGCCGCTCCCGGCGCCGCGCGTCCAGCTCGGCGAAGACGTCGTCGAGGACCAGGACGGGCTCGTTGCCCTCGGCCCGCAGCAGGTCGAACGAGGCCAGCCGCAGCGCCAGCGCGTACGACCAGGACTCGCCGTGGGAGGCGTACCCCTTGGCGGGCAGGGAGCCGAGTTTGAGCAGCAGATCGTCCCGGTGCGGCCCCACCAGGGTGACGCCCCGCTCGATCTCCTGCTTGCGCGCCTCGGCGAGCGCTGCCATGAGCTGCTCGTACAGGTCCTCGCGCGTGTGCGCCTCGCCCGGCGCCGACGGCTTGTACTCCAGGGCGACGGGGCCGCCGCCCGGGGCCAGCTGCTCGTACGCCTTGTCGGCCAGCGGCTGCACGGCGGCGATCAGGTCGAGGCGCTGGGCGAGCAGCTCGGCGCCCGCGCGCGCGAGGTGCTGGTCCCAGACGTCGAGCGTGGACAGGTCCATCGTGCGGCCGCCGTGCCTACGGGCGAGCGCGGCGGACTTCAGCAGGGTGTTGCGCTGCTTGAGGACGCGGTCGTAGTCGGAGCGCACCCCCGCCATGCGCGGGGAGCGGGCGGTGATCAGCTCGTCCAGGAACCGGCGCCGCTCCCCGGGATCGCCCTTCACCAGCGCCAGGTCCTCGGGCGCGAACAGGACGGTACGCACGATGCCGAGTACGTCACGGGGCCTGACCTGCGAGGACCTGTTGATGCGGGCCCGGTTGGCCTTGCCCGGGTTCAGCTCCAGCTCGATCAGCTGCTGCCGGTCGCCCTGTCTGACCTGGGCGCGGATCACGGCGCGCTCGGCACCCATGCGCACCAGGGGCGCGTCGGAGGAGACCCGGTGGCTGCCGAGGGTGGCGAGGTAGCCGACCGCCTCGACCAGGTTCGTCTTGCCCTGCCCGTTCGGACCGACGAAGGCGGTGACGCCCGGGTCCAGGGGCACCTCGACCCGGGCGTACGAACGGAAGTCGGCCAGCGACAGATGCGTGACGTGCATGGTCGTTCGCCGACCTCCCCAACTGGTGGTGCCTACTTCTTCTCGACCGCGTGACCGCCGAACTGGTTCCGCAGCGCGGCGATCATCTTCATCTGCGGGGAGTCGTCCTGCCGGGACGCGAACCGCGCGAACAGCGACGCGGTGATCGCCGGCAACGGCACCGCGTTGTCGATCGCGGCCTCCACCGTCCAGCGTCCCTCACCGGAGTCCTGTGCGTAACCCCGCAGGTCGCCGAGGTGCTCGTCCTCGTCGAGCGCGTTGACCGCCAGGTCGAGGAGCCAGGACCGGATCACCGTGCCCTCCTGCCAGGACCGGAAGACCTCGCGGACGTTCTCCACGGAGTCGACCTTCTCCAGCAGCTCCCAGCCCTCGGCATAGGCCTGCATCATCGCGTACTCGATGCCGTTGTGGACCATCTTCGCGAAGTGGCCCGCGCCGACCTTGCCGGCGTGCACGGCGCCGAAGTCGCCCTCCGGCTTGAGGGCGTCGAAGACCGGCTGCACCTTGGCGACGTTCTCCGCGTCGCCGCCGTACATCAGCGCGTAGCCGTTCTCCAGGCCCCACACGCCGCCGGAGACGCCGCAGTCGACGAAGCCTATGCCCTTGGCCGCCAGCTCCTCCGCGTGCTTCTCGTCGTCCGTCCAGCGGGAGTTGCCGCCGTCCACGACGACGTCGCCGGGCTCCAGCAGCTCGCCGAGCCGGTCGACGGTGGCCTGGGTGGCCTCGCCGGCTGGGACCATGACCCAGACCACGCGCGGGGCGCTGAGCTTGCCCACAAGCTCTTCCAGGCTGTGGACGTCGGCGAGGTCCGCATTGCGGTCGTATCCGACGACGGTGTGGCCTGCGCGGCGGATCCGCTCGCGCATGTTGCCGCCCATCTTGCCGAGGCCGACGAGACCGAGCTCCATCAGTTGCTTTCCTTAGGTGTGCGAGGTGGCAAGGCGGCACCTCCGTACCCGCCGGATGCGTGCCGCGGCACTTTCGTACCCGCGCCGAGCCTAAACCCGCACGCCCGTGCACAGCTGTGGGCATACGCGCTCAGACGTACGCCCCACCTGCGGGTTTCCTCACCCTGTGGACAACCACCGACGGTGCGGACGGCTCAGCCGCTCAGCCGCACCGGCATGATCAGGTACTTGTAGGCCTCGTCCGCCTCGGCGTCCAGCGCGGGCTTGCCGCTGAGCAGCGCCGGCTTCGTGGACGTCGTGAAGGACAGCTGGGCGACCGGCGAGTCGATGGCGCTCAGGCCGTCCAGCAGGAAGGTCGGGTTGAAGGCGATCGAGATGTCATCGCCGTCCAGCTGGGCGTCGACCCTTTCCACAGCCTGTGCGTCGTCGCTGGAGCCGGCCTCCAGGATGAGCACGCCCTGCTCGAAGCTGAGCCGCACCGGGGTGTTGCGCTCGGCGACCAGGGCCACGCGCTTGACGGCCTCCACGAAGGGGGCGGTCTCGATCACGGCGACGCTGTTGAACTCCGTCGGGAACAGCGTCTTGTACTTCGGAAGGTCGCCCTCCAGCAGCCGCGTCGTCGTCCGGCGGCCGGCCCCCTCGAAACCGATCAGGCCCTCGCCCGCGCCCGAGCCGGACAGCGCGATGATCACCTGGTCGCCGCTGGTCAGCGCCTTTGCGGTGTCCTGGAGCGTCTTGGCGGGCACCAGCGCGACCGCGGACACCTCCGGGTTCTCCGGCTTCCACAGGAACTCGCGGACCGCGAAGCGGTAGCGGTCGGTGGAGGCCAGCGTCACCGAGTCGCCCTCGATCTCGATGCGCACACCGGTGAGCACGGGCAGCGTGTCGTCGCGGCCCGCGGCGATCGCGACCTGCTGCACGGCCGCGGCGAAGACCTCGCCGGGGACCGTGCCCGTCGCCTCCGGCATCTGCGGCAGCGCCGGGTACTCCTCCACCGGCAGGGTGTGGAGGGTGAACCGCGAGGAGCCGCAGACCACCGTCGCCCGTACACCGTCTGTGGAAATCTCCACCGGCCGGTTGGGGAGGGCGCGGGAGATGTCGGCGAGCAGGCGGCCAGAGACGAGCACCGTGCCCTCCTCCTCGATCTCGGCCTCGACCGACACCCGCGCGGAGACCTCGTAGTCGAAGCTGGACAGGCTCAGCTGCCCCTCCTCGGCCTTCAGCAGCAGGCCGGCGAGGACCGGCGCCGGCGGACGGGCCGGGAGGCTGCGCGCCGCCCAGGCCACGGCCTCCGCGAGTACGTCGCGTTCCACCCGGATCTTCACTGTTGCCGCCTCCTGCTGTTGCCGGCGCTGCTCGCTCTGCCTGGCCTTCGTCGTCTGGGTCGGTGTCGTCGTTCCCCACGGGACCGGAACACCGGGGACCAGTCTGACGCACCCCACTGACAGTAGGTGCCCTTCGGGGTCAAGTCGTGACGAGGGGCGGTCGGGCACCGGAGAGCGAGTTGTGCACAGGACCCGCTTCGAAACGAATTCCGCTCTCTCTAAGGTCAGGAGTAGTAGTAGGGCCTGTGGATACCGTGGATAACCGCGTTTTCCCAGGTCAGAGCAGGAATTTTGTCCACTGGTCCTGTGGGCGGAGCCCGTGGACAACCGGGCGTATCTGTGGAGAACAGAAAGTTCTGCACACTCCGTGCACAGGGAGAGGCGACTTCTCCCCAACGCCGTCCCCAGCTTTACCCACGTTTCCCACAGCCCAACCCGGCACCCTGATGTGACGCCTTTCACTCGACGCGGTGACAGGGCGCGTCGTGTTGCCGAACAGTGGACAGACATGTGGAGAAGCCCATGATCGTTGGGGACAACCGGCTCCAGCCTGTGGGTTGCCCGTGGACAACTCGATGCACAGCTTGTGGAACCTCTCGTCGTCCACAGCCTGTGGAGATCGTTCGTCCACGAATCCACAGGGAGCTGACCTGCCCTGATGATCCCTCAACAGCCTGGCCTGTGGACAGGATCGGGACAACTTCCCAGTCCCCAAGGTGTGGACGGAAAAAAGTGGCCCGATCTGTGGAGGACGGCCGTAACCCCGCAGTTAATCGAACAGTGGCTGGGACGGGCGTACGACCTCCGGGCACGACGCACGCGTCCTCGGGCACGACGCACGCGTCCCCGGGCACGCGAAAGGCGCCCCCGGAGTGTCCGGAGGCGCCTGTGGGGCCGGTGCCGGCGGCCGTCAGCCGTTCTTGATGCGGTTGGTCAGCTCGGTCACCTGGTTGTAGATGGAGCGCCGCTCCGCCATCAGATTGCGGATCTTGCGGTCGGCGTGCATCACCGTGGTGTGGTCCCGGCCGCCGAACAGGGCGCCGATCTTCGGCAGCGAGAGGTCCGTCAGCTCACGGCACAGGTACATGGCGATCTGCCGGGCCGTCACCAGCGCGCGCCCACGCGAGGTGCCGCACAGGTCCTCGACGGTGAGGCCGAAGTAGTCGGCGGTCGCGCCCATGATGGCCGTGGAGGTGATCTCGGGCGCGGAGTCCTCACCGCCCGGGATCAGGTCCTTGAGGACGATCTCCGTCAGGCCGAGGTCGACCGGCTGCCGGTTGAGCGAGGCGAAGGCCGTCACCCGGATCAGCGCGCCCTCCAGCTCGCGGATGTTCCGCGAGATCCGGGAGGCGATGAACTCCAGTACCTCGGGTGGGGCGTTGAGCTGTTCCTGCACGGCCTTCTTGCGCAGGATCGCGATGCGCGTCTCCAGCTCGGGGGGCTGGACGTCGGTGGTCAGGCCCCACTCGAAGCGGTTGCGCAGCCGGTCCTCCAGCGTCACCAGCTGCCGGGGCGGCCGGTCGGAGGAGAGCACGATCTGCTTGTTGGCGTTGTGCAGCGTGTTGAAGGTGTGGAAGAACTCCTCCTGCGTCGACTCCTTGTCCGCCAGGAACTGGATGTCGTCGACGAGCAGGATGTCCATCTCGCGGTAGCGCTTGCGGAAGCTGTCGCCCTTGCCGTCGCGGATGGAGTTGATGAACTCGTTGGTGAACTCCTCGGAGCTCACGTAGCGCACGCGGGTGCCCGGGTAGAGGCTGCGCGCGTAGTGCCCGATGGCATGCAGCAGGTGGGTCTTGCCCAGCCCCGACTCCCCGTAGATGAAGAGCGGGTTGTAGGCCTTCGCGGGCGCCTCGGCGACGGCGACGGCCGCCGCGTGGGCGAAGCGGTTGGAGGCGCCGATGACGAAGGTGTCGAAGAGGTACTTCGGGTTCAGGCGCGCGGTCGGCTCGCCCGGTCCGGTCGCCGGTGCCGGCTGTGCCGCGAGCGGTCCGGGGGCGCCGGTGGCGGGACCGGGGCCGACGGGGCCGCCGCGGTGCACGCGCCCGGAGCCGGACGGGGGCTCGGGCAGGTCCCGGCGGGGGCCGCGCTGGTCGTATTCACCGCGCGGGGAGTCGTATTCGCCGCGAGGGGGCTCGTATTCGCCGCGAGGGGGCTCGTAGTCGCCCCGAGACTGCTCGTAGTCGCCCCGAGGGGATTCGTAGTCGCCGCGGGGCTTGTCGTAGTCCCCGCGCTGCTGGTCGTACTCCCCGCGCTGCTGGTCGTAGTCGCCGCGCTGCTGGTCGTACGGCGGGCGCTCCGGGGACTGCGGCCGGTAGTCCTGCTGGTACGCGTCGTGGGGGTACGGCGCCGGGTCCTGGCCGTACGGCTCCTGCGGCGGTGAGGCGTAGGGGTCCCGCTCCGGGAAACCGAGGCGCTGCTGCTGCCAGCCGTAGTCGTCCTGCTGCGTCTGGCGCGGCCAGGAGCCGGGCTCGGGGCGCTGGTACTCCTGCGGGTAGGCGGGCCGGGCGGTGGGCAGCTGGTCGGCGCGGTGGCGGCCGTAGCCCTCGTAGTCGTCGCGGCCCTGACCGGGAGCGGGGAGCTCGGGTTCCTCGTAGCGGGGCTGGGGACGGCTGGGCGGCGCCTGCGGGGCGGGGCCGGCGGGTTCGCCCGCGGTGTCGTCGACGGTGATCGCGATGCGGATCGGGCGGCCGCACTCGCGACTGAGGGTCTCGCTCACGACGGGGGCGAGACGGCCCTCCAGCACGCCTTTCGCGAATTCGTTCGGTACGGCGAGCAGGGCGGTGTCGGCGACCAGCGCAAGCGGCTGGCAGCGCCGGATCCAGTGCTCGTCCTTCGACTCGACGCCCTGCCCGCGGCCTTCCCCGAGGAGTTGCTCCAGTACGCGTGGCCACACTGCGGCAAGATCGGCAGGTACGTCAGCCACAGGGCACGCTCTCTCATGAGTCCCTCGAAGGTGTGATTCGGGGACGGGTCGGGATGAAACTCGGGTGGGGCAGGGATAAGGGAACGAATCGGAGTTCAGCCACGGTAGTCAGCGCGGCCGGTAGGGTTCAAGTTGTTGTCCCCAGCCTGTGGACAAGTGTCTCCCGGTCCCCGTTGGTTTGACCGAATGGCGCAGTCCCACGTACCGTAACCAGGTCGAGTTGTCGATGGCTGCTGCCGCCTGCCTCCGATGGGCACAGGTCACGTCCAAGGTGATCGAAAAGCGGTGCACTCGGGCGTAACGCGAGCTACTCGTGGGCGCACGGTGACAGCCAGGACGGCACCCCGCCAACACCCGATTCTTTCTGGAGCCCCCGAGTGAGCAAGCGCACCTTCCAGCCGAACAACCGCCGTCGCGCCAAGACCCACGGCTTCCGGCTGCGGATGCGTACCCGTGCCGGCCGCGCGATTCTCGCGACTCGCCGCAGCAAGGGTCGCGCCCGCCTGTCCGCCTGATCCCGATCAGGTCATGACGTCGTGCTGCCCACCGAGAACCGGCTGAGGCGGCGCGAGGACTTCGCGACCGCGGTACGACGAGGACGCCGGGCCGGCCGCCCGGCACTCGTCGTCCACCTTCGAAGCGGTGCCACGGACCCGCACGCGCCTGGGGAGAGCGCTCCCCCGACACGTGCGGGTTTCGTCGTGAGCAAAGCTGTAGGAGGCGCGGTGGTGCGCACCAAGGTGAAGCGCAGGCTTCGCCATCTGGTGCGCGACCGGATCCACCTGTTGCCCCCCGGTAGCCTGGTAGTCGTACGAGCGCTGCCCGGTGCGGGTGACGCCGACCATGCACAGCTGGCCCGAGACCTGGACGCCGCCCTGGAGCGGCTACTGGGAGGGGGCGCGCGATGAAGTACCCGCTACTGGCTCTGATCAAGCTCTACCAGTGGACGATCAGTCCGCTGCTGGGGCCGGTGTGCAAGTACTACCCGTCGTGCTCCCACTACGGCTACACGGCCATCGACCGGCACGGAGCCGTCAAGGGCACGGCGCTCACGGCATGGCGCATCCTGCGATGCAATCCGTGGTCGCTGGGCGGCGTGGACCATGTCCCGCCGCGCAAGCGCCCGCGGTGGCACGAAATGCTGCGTGACGCCTGGCGTGCACGTAAGGGCGGGCCCTCCGCCGCCGAACCGGCCACCGAAGGACGGACGGCTCCCACGAGCCCCTCCGGCCCCTCGGGCCCGGCCGCAGAGACCTCGCCCCATGCCCAAGGAGCATGATTAGTGGACACGATTGCCAGCCTGTTCAGCTTTATCACCTGGCCCGTCTCCTGGGTCATCGTCCAGTTCCACACGGTGTACGGGGCGATCTTCGGACCTGACACCGGATGGGCCTGGGGCCTGTCCATCGTGTCCCTGGTGGTCCTCATCCGCATCTGCCTGATCCCGCTCTTCGTGAAGCAGATCAAGGCGACGCGCGGTATGCAGACGCTCCAGCCGGAGATGAAGAAGATCCAGGAGCGCTACAAGAACGACAAGCAGCGTCAGTCCGAAGAGATGATGAAGCTGTACAAGGAGACGGGCACCAACCCGCTCTCCTCGTGCCTTCCCATCCTGGCGCAGTCCCCGTTCTTCTTCGCCCTGTACCACGTGCTCAACGGCATCGCGTCCGGTGACACCGTCGGTGCGGTCAACCAGAAGCTCCTGGAGAGCGCGCAGCAGGCCCACATCTTCGGTGCCCCGCTGGCCTCCAAGTTCTTCAGCAGCGAGAGCGACGTCGCCGCCCTCAACGCCTCGCTGACCGACGTGCGGGTCGTCACCGCGATCATGATCGTGCTGATGTCCGCGTCGCAGTTCTTCACCCAGCGCCAGCTGATGACGAAGAACGTCGACACCACGGTGAAGACGCCGTTCATGCAGCAGCAGAAGATGCTGATGTACGTCTTCCCGGTCATGTTCGCCGTCTTCGGTGTGAACTTCCCCGTCGGTGTCCTCGTCTACTGGCTGACCACCAACGTGTGGACCATGGGCCAGCAGATGTACGTCATCCGCAACAACCCGACGCCGGGTTCCAAGGCCCAGGCCTCCTACCTCGAGCGGCTGCACAAGAGCGTCACCGAGCACGGCAAGACGCGCGGCCGGGGCGAGAGGGCCGTCGTGAAGGCCATCGTGGCCAAGGGCCGGGACCGCAACGAGTTCGAGCGCAAGTTCATCAACGGCCTGAACAAGGCGGGTCTCGCCGCCCAGCCCGACGGCAACGTGATCAAGAGCGATGCCTCCGCGGCCGCTCAGAGCGAGGACGGCACGGCCGTCGCCACCGGCACGCCCAAGCGTCAGCAGCCCAAGCGCCAGAGCAAGTCGCAGCGCCACCAGTCCACCAAGCCGGCCGGTGAGGCGGAGGCGAAGACCTCGCTCACCAAGTCCGACGAGCCGGAGGACGGCAAGCAGGCCGCCAAGCCCGCCGATGCCGCCAAGAAGTCCGGACAGCAGAAGCCCGCCCAGCAGAAGGGCGGCGGCACCCGCAGCAAGGCCCAGTCCGGGCAGCGCAAGGGCCCGCAGCGGCCCAAGTCCCCGTCGAAGAAGTAAGAAGGAGTCCATCCCGTGACGGAAGGCACCACCGCCGCCGCTGCCGAGGGCGCAGACACCCTCTCCCGCCTCGAGCAGGAGGGCGAGATCGCCGCGGACTACCTGGAGGGCCTGCTCGACATCGCCGACCTCGACGGCGACATCGACATGGACGTCGAGGCAGACCGTGCCTCTGTCTCGATCATCAGCGACTCGAACAGCCGCGACATCCAGAAGCTGGTCGGCCGGGACGGTGAGGTGCTGGAGGCTCTGCAGGAGCTCACGCGCCTGGCCGTGCACCGGGACACCGGTGACCGCAGCCGGCTGATGCTCGACATCGCCGGTTACCGCGCCCAGAAGCGCGCCGAGCTGTCCGAGCTGGGCGCCAAGGCCGCGGCCGAGGTCAAGAGCAGCGGCGAGTCCGTGCGGATGAAGCCGATGACCCCGTTCGAGCGCAAGGTCGTGCACGACGCGGTCAAGGCCGCAGGGCTGCGCAGCGAGTCCGAGGGCGAGGAGCCCGAGCGCTTCGTCGTCGTGCTTCCCGCCTGATCGCTTTTCTCGTTCTCCGGCCCCGTCTGTTGCGCAGGCGGGGCCGAGTTTTGTCAGCCTGATAGTTCTGGTGGTTCTGGCACCGGCGCCTGGTGCGCCGGGCGCCGTACGGAAGGACGGTCCCCGTGACGGAGGCAGCGGAGCTTCCCCCTGTACCCGAGCAGGCACGTGACGTGTTCGGCGATCGCTACGCGGACGCGGTCCGCTACGCGGAGCTGCTTGCCGAGGCGGGGGTGAAGCGCGGTCTGATCGGCCCGCGTGAGGTTCCCCGCCTGTGGGAGCGGCATCTGCTGAACTGTGCGGTGCTCTCGGAGGTCGTGCCCGAGGGCGTGACGGTGTGCGACGTCGGGTCGGGCGCCGGTCTGCCCGGGATTCCGCTGGCTCTGGTCCGGGACGACCTGAAGATCACTCTGCTGGAGCCGCTGCTGCGGCGCACGAACTTCCTGACCGAGGTCGTGGAGCTGCTGGGCCTGGATCATGTGACCGTCGTGCGCGGCCGGGCCGAGGAGGTCATGGGCAAGATGCCGCCGGTGCATGTGGTGACGGCTCGTGCCGTAGCACCGCTCGACCGCCTCGCCACCTGGGGGATTCCCCTGCTGCGCCCGTACGGCGAGATGCTCGCGCTCAAGGGCGACACGGCGGAGGAGGAGCTGAGGGCGGCGGCCACCGCGCTGAGCAAGCTGGGTGCCGAGAAGACTTCCGTCCTTCAGGTGGGCGAGGGTGTCGTGGATCCTCTGTCCACCGTGGTGCGGGTCGAGGTCGGTGAGAGCCCTGGTGGTGTGCGCTTCGCCGCCAAGCGGGCCAAGGCGGCTCGGACGGGGCGGACGCGTCGGCGTCGCGGCTGACCCGTCCTGGCGTCCGGCCGTACTCCACACAAGCTGCCAAACCTACGCATGCCGGAGTGTCGCGGGAGTTCGGCATCGCGCGCTGTGCATCGTGTTTCACGTGAAACGTCGCTCACTGCTGCACGGCATCATCAGTCGCGGCCGCGCTGCGGCCGACCCCCGCGACCGAAAGCCTCTCGGGTCGCTCGGAGAGGGGGCGGAGTTGTCCACAGAGGTGGATTTCTCCACAGAACACCAGGCCTCACTGGTTCATGACCCCGAAGGCATGGGAGGCTCTGTTCATTGCGAGCCTGAAGTCGAGGAGAGTGAATCCTTGCGGTCCGACGCCAATATCGCGGGACCGATGACCGATCCGGTCCCCGGTCCCCGTACCGAGTCGATGGGAGCGGATGTTTCACGTGAAACACCGCCTCCGATGGACGACACTCCGATCGGTCGCGCTGCCCAACTGGCGGTGGAGGCTCTGGGGCGCGCCGGCGAAGGGCTGCCGCGACCCGAGCAGACCCGGGTCATGGTGGTGGCCAACCAGAAGGGCGGTGTGGGCAAGACGACGACGACCGTCAACCTTGCCGCCTCACTCGCCCTCCACGGTGCCAGAGTCCTGGTCGTCGACCTGGACCCGCAGGGCAACGCGTCCACCGCCCTGGGCATCGATCACCATGCCGATGTCCCCTCCATCTACGACGTACTCGTCGAGAGCCGGCCACTCTCGGAAGTGGTCCAGCCGGTCCCGGATGTCGAGGGTCTGTTCTGCGCGCCCGCCACGATCGATCTCGCCGGTGCCGAGATCGAACTGGTCTCTCTGGTCGCCCGGGAGAGCCGGCTCCAGAGGGCGATCGCCTCATACGAGCAGCCGCTGGACTACATCCTCATCGACTGCCCGCCCTCCCTCGGCCTGCTGACGGTCAATGCGCTTGTCGCGGGCCAGGAGGTGCTGATCCCGATCCAGTGCGAGTACTACGCACTGGAAGGCCTGGGACAGCTGCTCCGCAACGTCGACCTGGTCCGAGGGCACCTCAACCCGACGCTGCATGTGTCGACGATCCTGCTCACCATGTACGACGGCCGGACGCGGCTCGCGTCCCAGGTCGCGGACGAGGTACGCAGCCACTTCGGCGAAGAGGTGCTGCGGACGAGCATTCCCCGCTCGGTCCGCATCTCCGAGGCCCCGAGCTACGGGCAGACGGTACTGACCTACGATCCAGGATCGAGTGGAGCCCTCTCCTATCTGGAGGCGGCACGTGAGATGGCGCTGAAGGGTGTGGGCGTCCAGTACGAGGCGACGCACGCTCACCTCGGCGCGCAGAATGACCCGAACATGGTGGAGGGGATCCAGTGAGTGAGCGACGGAGGGGGCTGGGCCGTGGTCTGGGCGCACTGATCCCCAACGCCCCGACGGAGAAGTCGGTGGCTTCGGCAGCGCTGGGGAACGCGGCCTCCGCTTCTCCGGGGACGATGCCACTGCTTCCGAACGAGCGTGGGGTGGCCGCGGCGAAGGTGGCCACGCTGCCCCCAGTTTCACGTGAAACAGAGGAGTCGGCGGCATCCGGTGGTACGGAAGGTCTCCGGGCCCCCATGGGGGCGCACTTCGCCGAGGTCCCTCTCGAGGCCATCACGCCGAACCCGAAGCAGCCGCGTAAGGACTTCGATGACGACGCGCTGGCTGAGCTGGTCACGTCCATCAGGGAGGTCGGGCTCCTCCAGCCGGTCGTCGTCCGGCCGATCGGCCACGGTCGCTATGAGCTGATCATGGGCGAGCGCCGTTTCCGGGCCTGCCGCGAGCTGGAGCTGGAAGCCATCCCGGCCATCGTCCGGGCCACCGAGGACGAGAAGCTTCTCCTGGACGCCCTTCTGGAGAACCTGCACCGTGCCCAGCTGAACCCGCTGGAAGAGGCCTTCGCCTACGACCAGCTGCTGAAGGACTTCAACTGCACGCACGACCAGCTGGCCGACCGGATCGGGCGCTCCCGGCCCCAGGTCTCCAACACGCTGCGTCTGCTGAAGCTCTCGCCGAAGGTGCAGAACCGGGTGGCCGCGGGCGTGCTGTCCGCAGGGCATGCCCGGGCGCTGCTCTCCGTCGACGACCCGGAGGAGCAGGACCGCCTCGCGCACCGCATCGTGGCCGAAGGGCTCTCCGTGCGGTCGGTCGAGGAGATCGTGACCCTGATGGGTTCCCGGCCCCAGAAGCCGCAGCGCGCCAAGGGCCCGCGTGCCGGCTCCCTGGTCTCCCCGGCGCTGTCCGACCTGGCGACGCGGCTGTCCGACCGCTTCGAGACCCGAGTGAAGGTCGACCTGGGGCAGAAGAAGGGCAAGATCACCGTGGAGTTCGCCTCCATGGACGACCTTGAGCGGATCCTCGGAAGCCTCGCCCCCGGTGAAGGGCCCGTGCTGCAGAAGGGGCTCTTGGACGACGAGGACGAAGACCTCGACTCCTGAAGCAGGCCGCCAGGGCGGGCCGTGTCCGGTGCATACCGGAACACGGCCCGCCCTTTGCTTTGCGTCGGTGTCGAGGCCAGCGCATCGTGGATACGATGCGATCGGGATGCGACATCACCTGGCAGTACCTCTGAGAGGAAGGCAGGGGCCATGCGCACGATGGGCCGCACCGGACTGGTGAGCGCGGGCTTGGGGCTGGGCGCGGTCGGTGGCTTCATCGGCAGCCTGCTCAGGGAACGGAGCGCTCTGACAGCCGCTCGTGACGCGGCAGGCGAAGGAAGCGAGGAACAGCCTTCATGGGGCGCCGGCTCGTACCGCTCACGCTGGACAACCTTCAGGACCTTCCCCAGGGCTGTCGCTCGTGTGTCTTCTGGGAACTGGATCCCGTCAGCGGCGAAGCCGCGGTAAAGGCCGGGACGCCCGCCCTGGAGAAGGAGTCATGGATCTCGGCCGTGTTGCTCGACTGGGGATCGTGCGGCCGGGTGGTCTACGTCGATGACGTGCCGGTGGGCTTCGTTCTCTATGCCCCGCCGGCCTACGTGCCCCGCTCGGCTGCTTTCCCCACAAGCCCCGTCTCGTCCGACGCTGTGCAGCTGATCACGGCGTTCGTGGTGCCGGGCTACCAGGGACAGGGGATCGGTCGCGTGATGGTTCAGACCGTCGCCAAGGATCTGCTGCGCCGGGGCTTCAAGGCGATCGAGGCCTTCGGGGACGCACGCTGGAAGGAGCCGGCCTGTGTCCTGCCCGCGGAGCATCTGCTGGCGGTGGGCTTCAAGACGGTCCGGCCCCACCCCCGTCATCCGCGGCTAAGGCTGGATCTGCGGTCCACGCTGTCCTGGAAGGAAGACGTGGAGTTGGCGCTGGACCGTCTGCTCGGAGCCGTGCAGAAGGAACCCGCGCTGCGTCCGCTCTAGCGGCGAGCCAGGATGAGGCGGCTGCCGTAAGCGAAGGGGCCGACCCATCCGGGTCGGCCCCCTCGTGTTTCACGTGAAACGTCAGTCGGCGATGAATTCCTCGAGGTCGCGAACGATCGCGGCCTTCGGCTTGGCGCCGACGATGGTCTTGGCCACCTCGCCACCCTGGTAGACGTTCAGGGTCGGGATGGACATGACGCCGTACTTGGCGGCCGTACCCGGGTTCTCGTCGATGTTCAGCTTGACGATCTCGATCCTGTCGCCGTACTCGGCGGCGATCGCCTCGAGGGACGGCGCGATCTGGCGGCACGGACCGCACCAGGCGGCCCAGAAGTCCACCAGGACGGGCTTGTCGTTCTTGAGGACGTCCTGCTCGAAGGAGTCGTCGGTCACATGCTTCAGGGTGCCGGCCACGGCGGGCTCCTTAACTGGTTGGTGCGGGGGATGGGGGGTCAGACGGTGGTCTTCTCGGGCTCCGCCTTGTCCTCGTCGCTGAGCGCGGCGAGGAAGCGCTCGGCGTCGAGAGCGGCGGAGCAGCCGGTGCCGGCCGCGGTGATCGCCTGGCGGTAGGTGTGGTCGACCACGTCACCGGCGCCGAAGACACCGGTCAGGTTGGTGCGGGTCGACGGAGCCTCCACCTTCAGGTAACCCTCCGGGTCCAGGTCGAGCTGGCCCTTGAAGAGCTCGGTGCGCGGGTCGTGGCCGATCGCGATGAACAGGCCCGTCACCGGCAGGTCCGAGAGTTCGCCGTTCTTCACATTGCGCAGCTTCAGGCCGGACAGCTTCTGGTCGCCCTGGACCTCCGCAACCTCGCTGTCCCAGACGAACGTGATCTTCGGGTCGGCGAAGGCGCGCTCCTGCATCGCCTTGGAGGCGCGCAGGGTGTCCCGGCGGTGGACGATCGTCACCGACTTGGCGAAGCGGGAGAGGAACGTGGCCTCCTCCATCGCGGTGTCACCACCGCCGATCACAGCGATGTCCTGGTCCTTGAAGAAGAACCCGTCACAGGTCGCGCACCAGGAGACGCCGCGTCCGGAGAGGGCGTCCTCGTTCGGCAGGCCGAGCTTGCGGTGCTGGGAGCCGGTGGTGATGATGACGGCCTTGGCCCGGTGGACCGTGCCCGCGGTGTCGGTGACGGTCTTGACCTCGCCGGACAGGTCGACGGCGACGACATCGTCGGGGATCAGCTCGGCGCCGAAGCGCTCGGCCTGGGCGCGCATGTTGTCCATGAGCTCAGGGCCCATGATGCCGTCCTGGAAACCGGGGAAGTTCTCCACCTCGGTGGTGTTCATCAGTGCTCCGCCCGCGGTGACGGCTCCTTCGAACACCAGCGGCTTCAGCGAAGCACGCGCGGTGTACAGGGCCGCCGTGTAGCCGGCGGGCCCGGAGCCGATGATGATCACGTTTCGGACGTCGCTCACGGCTGCATTCCTCGTCTCTGGACTAGCTTCTTCGGGGCCGGGTGAAGCTGCACTCGGAACTCTCACCCCACCTAACGGATCCTACGGGGCGCGCATTCCCGCCGTGCCCGGGCACACGGGAACGGCGCCGGGGCGCGGGACGGGAGGGGAGAAGCTGATTGCTACGGGCGTGCGTAGGAGTGCTGCAGGAGGATCTCCGCCTTGCTGACGGCTGGCTCCCGTACGCACGACGAGTCGACGATGTAGGCGGTGACCCGCGAGTCGTTGGAGGCGTCGGGCAGGACCACGAGCAGGACGTCCTTGCCCTGGTAGATGCCCTTCTCCGTAGCGATCACCGCGTCGTCGCGGGCGATGCCCTTCTCGATGCACTCCGGGATCGTCGGCTGCTTGAAGACATGGTTCTCGGCACCGGTCTCGTTGCCGTTCCCGGACTCCGTGCCGAAGGTGCGGGGGGTGCGCGGTCCGCTCTCGTTGGCCTGCTCGCCCGCGAGGAGGCCGGTGACCTTGTCCTGGAGCTTGCCCTCGGAGAAGGTGTCCGCCGGCGCCGACTGCTGTCCGTGGGCGGTGTCGTCCGATCGGCTGCCCCCGGTCAGGGAGGACACGACGACTGAACCGAGGCCGATGGCGGCAGCGGCGGCCACGGCGCCGAGTACGGCGATCCGGCGCCTGCCGCCACGACGGCGGTCCTTGCGGCCCGGGCCGGTGGAGGAGGGACGGGCATGCCCGGCGGGACGGTCGGCTGCCGCCGATGCCGGAGGCAGTGCCGATGTTTCACGTGAAACACGCGCGCTGTCGTCGCTGGACGCGGCTTCCCCTGCGGTGGCGTCCAGCGCCGCCTCGGCCGCCAGGGCGGAGTCGATACGCTCGGCCACGTCGTCCGGCATCCGTTCCGGCTCCGGCAGGGCGCCGAGCAGTCCCTGGATCTCCTCCAGGGAGGCGTAGACGTCCGCGCAGAGGTCGCACCCCTCCAGATGCCGGCGTATGTCTGTCGTCCGGGTGGTCGGGAGGAGGCCTTCGGCGAGGTCGGAGATCTCCGCGACGTCCGGGTGCCCGGCCTTGTCTGTCGTCGACGACGTCACGCTCGTCCACCTCCGCCCTTCACTGCGGCTGAATCGCTCGACCCGTTCTCCGGCGGACCCGCACGGAGCGGTTCCGCTGCCGGTGGGACGGATGTCCCCGGCGTCCGGTTCCGCTCGGCGCCGGACTTCCTGTCCTCGCCGCTCCCACCGCTGCCCTCCGGGCGCAGATGGGAGAGCTGCGGCAGGAGTCTGGCTCTGCCCCGGGCGCACCTGCTCTTGATCGTGCCGGTCGGCACGTCGAGGATCCGGGCGGCCTCGGCGACGGGGTAGCCCTGCATGTCCACCAGGACGAGAGCCGCCCGCTGGTCGGCCGGCAAGGTGCCCAGGGCCTTCAGCAGTTGGCGGTGCAGGTCGTTGCGCTCGGCGGGAGCGGAGGCCGACTCGTGCGGCTCCAGAAGCTGCTCCAGGCGCTCGGTGTCGTCGACCGGAGCGGTCTTCCGGGAAGCGGCCTTGCGCGCCCGGTCCAGACAGGCGTTTACGGTGATCCGGTGCAGCCACGTCGTGACGGCCGCCTGGCCGCGGAAGGTGTGGGCGGCCCGGTAGGCGGAGACGAGCGCGTCCTGAACGGCGTCGGCTGCCTCCTCCCGGTCTCCCAGCGTCCGCAGGGCCACGGCCCAGAGCCGGTCGCGGTGACGGCGTACGAGCTCACCGAAGGCGTCGGGGTGGCCGTCGACATGGCTGGTCAAAAGGTCCTGATCGCTCATGTCGCCGAGCGAAGGCTCTTCCTGCACGACTCCCCTCCCTCCGCGGGCGACTCACGAACGCGTCAGCTGGTCACCTTGACGTCCACGACTCTTCCGCGGAAATTGCCGTCGTCCGTCGGCGGCAGCTGGGTGAGCCAGACCAGCAGGTAGCGCGCCTGGAGTGGCTCTCCGGGCTTGAGCGTCACCGTAGTGCCGGTGCCCTCGGCGGCCTTCGTGTACCCGTCGATGCTCTGCGGCTCGGTGGTATCCGTTCCGGCGGACCGGAGCTCGACGGAGGTGTTTCCGACGAACGATACGGTCACCTCGCCCACCTGCTGGACCTTGCCAAGGTCGAGGACGACGCCGAGCCCCGACTTCAGGCGCCCGAAGTCGGCGCTCCTGTAGTAGTCGGTCTGCCAGTAGGTACCGGGAGCGCCGTCGTAGACATTGCCGACGTCGGACGGCTTCTCGGAGCCGTCACCGAGGGGATCGAAGTCGCGCGCGCCCGTGATGGCGACCGGTTGCCCGCCGGCGGCCGGCTTCTCCGGGCTCTTGTCGTTGTCGCCGTCCGTCGTCTGCGTCTGGTTCTGGTCGTCGGACTTGCCACCCCGCTCCATGAGCGCGTCCGCCAGCTGCCAGCTGCCCAGGCCGAGGGCGGCGATCAGCAGAGCGGAGACGCTCCACTTCAGTGCCTTGCCGGTGCGGCTCTGCAGCGGGGGCGGCGGCGTCTGCACCGCCTGGGTGGCGCCGGGGCGCGGTGCCGGACGGCCGTAGGCGCCCTGCTGGTAGGCGGTGCGCTGGTAGTCGGGCGGTGCGGTGTACGACGGCTCCGGCGGGCGGATGCGGGGCATCTCGCCGATCGCCTTCACCAGCTCCTCCGGCGTGGTGCACGGAGCCTCGTGCCGGGAAGCGGTCGCGCCGTCGTTGGCGAGCGCCCGCATGGCCAGTTCGGACAGGCCGCGGTGGACGCCCGCGCGGACCTGGTCCGGCGGGATCAGCCCGATGTCCTTGGGCAGACCGGCCAGACCGTGGGCGTCGCTCTCGTACGGCCAGCGCTGGGTGAGCGTGGCGTACAGCAGGGCGCCGATGGCCTCGGTGTCAGTGCGCTGCGGGGACGCGGAACTGATGCCGCGCAGTGCGGCGTTGACGGCGAGGCCGCGGATCCGCCACTGGCCCGACGACGTACGCAGCACCGCGTTGGGGCTCAGCCGCAGATGGGCAAGGCCCTCACGGTGGGCGGCCGCCATGGCGGAGGACACCTGACTGACCATCTGGTAGGCGTCGTACACCTCCAGCGGGCCGGAGGCGAGGAGGGCGGTCAGCTCTGTGGCGTCGGGGAGCCACTCGTGGACGACGTAGACGAGGTCGTTGTCCTCGACGGCGTCCAGCACCTGGACGAAGCGGGGGTCGCCGAGCAGCGCGGAGGAGCGTGCCGCGGCCAACACGGAGCGGGCCCGCGTGTGGTCGGTCGGCAGGATGTGGACTCCGACGGCGCGGCGGAGCTTCTCGTCGACGGCCCGCCAACTGCTGAAGCCGTCCAGACGGGTGACGCACTCCTCGAGGCGGTAGCGTCTGGCGAGCTTGTGCCCGCTGTGCAGTTCGGGAGGCGAGGCCTTGCCGGTTTCCTCGCTCGTGGGGGTCCCCTGTGCCTCGTCGCTGTCCGTGTCCCGCTCCCGGTTGTTGGCCACCCCGTCGGCCGTGGACTGGTCCGCCTGTGCGGTCAGCGGCTCATCACCGCTGTTGTCTGCCACGTCGACGGCAGCTGTGCTCCGTTCCGCCACCGTCGTTCCTGCCTCCCCATTCGATGCGCGTCGGCCGACTCCCGATGTGCGCGTCCGACGCCGAACCCAATTGTGCCCACAGTCCGGCGCTATGCACGACACACGGCGGCGGACGATGGTTGTGCGCCTACCCCGGGTCTCAGCGTCCCAGGCGTCCGCGCACCATGCCGACCAGAGAGTTGACCTCCTCGATGCGCATCCGGCGGGCGGCGACGAAGAAGACACCGAACAGCAGCAGCCCGCCGGCCAGCAGCGCGGCGAACGAACCCACGACACCCTGACCGAGCGACTTGGTGATGGCGTAGCAGGCCGCGCCACCGAGCAGGACGGCCGGGACGGAGGCGATGCACAGCCGGGCGTACGTCCGCAGCACCCGGGCGCCGTCGAGGTCGCCGCCGAGCCGCTTGCGCAGCCTGCGCCAGGCGATGCCCACGCCGATCACGTAGGCCAGGCCGTAGGAGGCGGCCATGCCGACCACGGCCCAGCGCGCCGGCAGCAGGAGGAAGCAGAGTCCCGAGGCGGCGGCGTTGACCGCGGCCACGATGACCGTGTTGTAGAAGGGCGTCCGGGTGTCCTCGTAGGCGTAGAAGGCGCGCAGGACGACGTACTGGACGGAGTACGGGATGAGGCCGAGGCCGAAGGCCATCAGCATGTAGCCCATGTTGGTGGCCTCGCCGGTGCCCGAGGAACCGAACATGAGCGTGCACATCGGAATGCCGAGCGCGACGAATGCGAAGGAGACAGGGACGATGGCGACGGCCGTGGTGCGCAGACCCTGGGAGATGTCGTCCCGCACCGCTCCGCCGTCCTCCTCGGACGCCGAGCGGGAGATGCGGGGCAACAGGGCTGCCATCAGGGAGACGGTGATGATGGCCTGGGGCAGGCCCCAGATCAATTGCGCGTTCGCGTAGGCGGCGAAGCCGGTGCCGTCGACGGGCGAGGCCTTGCCGGCCGCGGTGGAGAGCTGAATGACGATCATGGCGCCGGCCTGGTTGGCGAGCACGAACAGGACCGTCCACTTGGCGAGGGTGACGGCCTTGCCGAGTCCGTGGCCCTTCCAGTCGAAGCGCAGCCGGAGCCGGAAACCCGTCTCTCGCAGGTAGGGAATCATGGCCAGGGACTGGACGATGAGGCCCAGCAACACCCCGATACCGAGCAGCTTCTCGCCCTCCGGCGGGATGCTGGTGACCTTCATCCCCGAGTTCTCCGCGGTGCCGTAGACCCAGATGAACATCCCCAGGGTCACGATGATGACGATGTTGTTGAGGACCGGCGTCCACATCATCGCGCCGAACCTGCCGCGGGCGTTGAGGATCTGCCCCATCACCACATGGAGGCCCATGAAGAAGATCGAGGGCAGGAAGTAGCGGACGAAGGTGATGCCGACCTCGTTCGCGGCCGGGTCACTGGCGACGGGGTTGGACAGCAGCCGGATCAGCAGGGGGGCGGCGAAGACCGTGATCACGGTCAGGGCGCCCAGCGCCACCATGACGAGGGTCAGCAGACGGTTGGCGAAGGCCTCGCCACCGTCCTCGTCGTCCTTCATCGCCCTGACGAGCTGCGGCACGAAGACAGAGTTGAGGCCGCCACCGACGGTGAGGATGTAGATCATCGTGGGCAGCTGGTAGGCGACCTGGAAGGTGTCTCCGAGCAGCCCGACGCCCAGAGCCGAGACGATCAGCGCCGACCGGATGAACCCCGTCAGCCGCGACACCATCGTGCCCGCGGCCATCACGGCGCTCGACTTCAGGAGGCCACCCGCGCGCCCGCCCTTCTTGGCCGTGCCGGCCGGAGCGGCCGCGGGAGCCGGCTCGGGCTCCACGAGGGGCGCCTCGGCCGCTTCCGGGGTCGGGGCGACAGCGTACTGGCCGGGAGCGGGTGGCGCGTGCTGCTCATGCCCCGGTGCCGGGCCGCCGTACTGGCCGGGTGCCGGAGGGTTTCCGTAGGGGGCGGGCCCTTGCGGAGCGCCGTACTGAGCGGGTCCCTGCGGGCCGCCGTACTGAGCGGGTCCCTGCGGGCCGCCGTACTGGGCCGGTCCCTGCGGGCCGCCGTACTGGGCCGGTCCCTGGGGAGCGCCGTACGGCCCCGGTGCCTGGGCAGGCGCGGGTACGCCGGTGTGGTCGTCGTACGAGGGGTGGCCGCCGCCCTGCTGCTGGTCGCGGAAGAGGTGCGCGAAGGCGTCCGGCTCGTGGCGCTGGTCACCGGCCTGGGTGACCAGGTCGTCCACGCCGACGAACTGGGTCGTCCGCGGGTCGTCGCCGTACGGCAGGTACTGCGTCGGGCCCTCCGGTTCGGGGGCCGGGGTCTGCCCCCAGACGCGTGGGTCGGGGGCGTGCGGCGACTGGGCCGGCTGGGAGTACAGCGGCTGCTGCGGCGGGTACGCGCCCGGCGGCGGCGGGGGGTGCGCGGCGCGGTCGTAGAGCGCCTCGGAGACCGGGTCCTGGGCGGAGAGGTCCTGTGCCCGGTAGGGGTCCTGGTCGTAGGCGTCCTGGAGGTACATGTCCGCGGGCGGCTGCGGCGGCGTCTGACGGGGGTCCTGCGGCGGGTCCTCGGGGTGGCCCGAGCCGTCCGCGGACCGACCGCGGTCACCGTCGTACGGCGCGTTCATCGCTACCCCACCTCATCGTCCCGGGCCGACCGGCCACGACATCCTCAACGGTCCACTCTCTCACCCGTGCCGGACGGGTCAGTGCTTCCCGTTGCGGTGTTTGGTGTCGGGTCACCCGGCTGCTCGGGGTCGCCTGCCCGGGCCGATGCCTCGGACTCCTTCTTGAGACGCTCCTCGGTGCCGTCCGGGTTCTCCGGCCCGTCTTCGGGGTCCTGGGACGCCTCCGACCCGTCGGACCCGTCCTTCCCGGCGTCCCGGGCCGCGGCACGCTTGCGCTGCGTGTACATCCGGAAGCCGGCGAGGACGAGCAGCAGGACACCGCCGCCGATGACGAGCATCACGGTGGCCGTGATCTCGGTGACCTTCACGTCGAAGGTGACGGGCTCGCCGTACTTGCGTCCGTCCATCGTGTACAGCTGGGCGATCACCGTCGCCCGGCCGTTGGCATTGGCGGACGTGGTGAACTTCACCGACTGGCTGTGGCCGCCGGAGACCGAGATCGGCTGCTCCTCGTATCGGTCGCCGTCGATCTCCAGGCGGGTCGGGTTGGTCGAGGTGAGCCGCAGTACCAGGGGCCCGACGTCCTGCACCAGGTTGTTCTGCACCGTTACCGGGATGGTGGCGCTGCGGCCGGAGAGCTTGGTCTCGGACTTGTCGATCAGTTTGACCTGGCCGGTGAGCCCGTCGAGGTAGCGCTTCACGCCGTCGCGGAACGACTCCGCCTCGGTGGCCCGGCCCCGCCAGGACACGGACATCTCCCGGTTGAGCGCACGTCCGATGGGGGTCACCACGCGGGACGGGTTCGACAGGACGACTTGGAAATTGTCGAGCGTGCCCTGGGTCCGGGCGATCTCCTCGAACGCCGATCGCGGCAGCTCGTTCTTGCGCAGTTCCGAGGGGTACGACGAGGTCCCCGGGACCTTCGTGGTCGCGTCCGGGTCCGGCTTGGCCGCCGCGGCGGCCTCCAGTTTCTGGGACTCGGACCAGTTGCTCCCCTGCAGGGCGCGCAGCGCCTCGGCCATGGCGCGTGCCTGGCTCCCGGACGGCATGCGCTGCGGTGCGATGACCACGCTGCGCTGCTTTCCGGTCTGGAGGCCCAGGCCCAGGCTCTGGGCGAGGAACCGCTGCACCGCCAGTGTGGACGAGGACGCCTTCGTCAGGTCGCCCTCGAACGCCGTGGACAGCCGTGCGTCCGCGACGACGGCCGTGGTGCCGCCGCCGACGGGCCGGGCGGCGGAAGGCGTGTACGACAGACCGTTGCTCTCCTGGAGGCTGTCGCTGCGGGCGATCACCTTGTCGGCGCCGGCGGAGGTCGCGACCTTGACGATCGACCGGTCGACGGCGCCGTCCACGGGCCAGGCGAACTCGGTGCTCGGCTTCACGTGGAGGATTGTCCCGACCGTGTCTTCGATGACGTCCGTGGCGCTCTTCAGCTGGCTCAGCGAGCCGGTGACGGCCGTGCCGTTGTGAGCCAGGGACGCCAGGTCGGGGTCGGCGAAGGGGAGGGCGACGACCTCCTTGTCGGCCACCGCGTCCTGCAAGTCGGCGAGCCACTGCTTGGCGACGTCCTGATGGGTTCCGGCGACGGTTTTGTCGCCGTCCCGGACGCGGTAGCTGCCGGTCATCGCGTCGACGGAGGCCAGCAGGTCCGGGTCGACCACCCAGGTGACGTCGAGATCCTTGCCCAGCGTCAGCATCTGGTTCAGCCGGCCGCCGGGGGAGATCTCCTTGGCCAGGTCGTCGTTGAGGAGGACCGGGGTCTGCTCCTCGTTCGGCCCCGTCTCGGCGGCCATGTGCGTGGTGGAGATCAGCGGCCACAGGGCCGTCGTCCGGGTCTTGGTGTCGGCCCCGCCGGGCTGCCACGGCAGGAAGGTCCGCTGGATGCCGAGGATCTGCTCCCATGGCTGCGCGGAGGTCTGCCCGGAGAGCGAGACGGCGAATTCGTAGACGCCGTCCTCGCCGAGGTTCAGGTCGTCGGCGGGCACGGAGATGTTGAAGTGCTCGGCCACGCCCGGGACCAGCTTGGAGAACTTCTCGGTGTACTTGTTCTCGATCTCCGGGGCGATGGATCCCTGGAGGTCGTCGCTCTCCTTGGCGATCGAGTCGACGGACGAGCGGGTCTCCACCTCGGGGCCCACGCGCAGGCCCACGTGGGCGTCGGTGACGGCCTGCTTGCCGTTGTTGGTGACGGTGCCGGACACGGTCACCGTGTCCCCGTCCGTGGGCGCCGAGGGGGTGAGCGAGTCGACGGCGACGGACACCGGGCCCGAATCGGCGTCGGCCCGGGCGGGCGGCTTGCCGTCGGCGTGTGCCGCTCCGGCGGCGGGCAGCTGGACCAGGCCGGCCAGCAGCGGCGCCCCGGCGAGCAGTGCCGTGGTGCGCCGGCGCCACCGGCGGGCAGGAGAGGGACTGGTCCCCTGGAAGTCTGCCGCCTCGGCCACGCGCTCGCCCGTCCCTCGTCGTGATCAGTGGTCGTCGGAATGTGCGTCCACGCATGGTAACGATGTGCGCCGAGAGGAAGTGCCGCGGCGTACGCCACAAGATCGCCTGCGAGGGCGGGCCGCCCTTTATCTGCGCCTATAAAGGGAGCAGGGCCGCACTGGGGGATTTCGGGCCGCGATCAATGGGGGCGCCTGGCTCCGCCCGGGCCACGTACCCTGTTCTTTTGTGCCGAACGTCAACGAAGCCAGCCCCAGCGCCCCGAGCCCGGAGCCGTCCCCCGCGATGCGCGAACCGCTGCGGGTCGCCCCCGTCGCCGACGATCTTGCCCGCCGTTTCCAGGAGGCCGGGTTCTCTCTCGCCCTGGTCGGCGGCTCGGTCCGGGACGCGTTGCTCGGACGGCTCGGCAACGATCTGGACTTCACGACCGACGCCCGACCGCAGGACGTACTCAAGATCGTGCGCCCGTGGGCGGACGCCGTCTGGGAGGTCGGGATCGCCTTCGGCACGGTCGGGGCGCAGAAGGACGGCTACCAGATCGAGGTGACCACCTACCGCTCCGAGGCGTACGACCGCACCTCGCGCAAGCCGGAGGTGTCCTATGGCGACTCCATCGAGGACGACCTCGTCCGACGCGACTTCACGGTGAACGCGATGGCGGTCGCGCTTCCGGAGAAGGAGTTCATCGATCCGCACGGCGGGCTCGACGACCTCGCGGCGCGTGTGCTGCGCACGCCGGGTACTCCGGAGGACTCCTTCTCGGACGACCCGCTGCGGATGATGCGTGCCGCGCGCTTCGCGGCGCAGCTCGACTTCGAGGTCGCGCCCGAGGTGGTGGCCGCCATGAAGGACATGGCCGGCCGTATCGACATCGTCTCGGCCGAGCGGGTCCGGGAGGAGCTGAACAAGCTCGTCGTCTCCTCGCACCCCCGCAAGGGACTGACCCTGCTGGTGGAGAGCGGCCTCGCCGACCGAGTCCTGCCCGAGCTGCCGACGCTGCGCCTGGAGCGTGACGAGCACCACCGGCACAAGGACGTCTACGACCACACGCTCATCGTCCTGGAGCAGGCGATGGCCCTGGAGAGCGAGGGTCCCGATCTGACGCTCCGCCTGGCCGCCCTGCTGCACGACATCGGCAAGCCCCGCACGCGCCGCTTCGAGAGCGACGGCCGGGTCTCCTTCCACCACCACGAGGTGGTCGGGGCCAAAATGACCAAGAAGCGCATGACCGCGCTCAAGTACTCAAACGACCTGGTGAAGGACGTCTCCCGCTTGGTCGAGCTGCACTTGCGCTTCCACGGCTACGGCACGGGCGAGTGGACGGACTCCGCGGTCCGCCGGTACGTCCGTGACGCCGGCCCGCTGCTCGACCGGCTCCACAAGCTGACCCGGTCGGACTGCACGACCCGTAACAAGCGCAAGGCATCGGCTCTCGCACGCGCGTATGACGGGCTGGAGGAACGGATCGCCCAGCTCCAGCAGCAGGAGGAACTGGACGCGATCCGCCCCGACCTGGACGGCAACCAGATCATGGAGATCCTCGGAGTCCCCCCCGGCCCGGCCGTCGGCCAGGCCTACAAGCACCTGCTGGAGCTCCGCCTGGAGAACGGCCCGATGGAACACGACGTGGCGGTGGCTGCGCTCAAGGAATGGTGGGCGCAGCGCGCGGAATCTGCATGAGGAGAGGGCGCTACGTTTCACGTGAAACGTAGCGCCCTCTCTGACGCGCTGCCGCTGGGGCGCCGTCCCCATGTGCTTCGGGGTCATGTTTCACGTGAAACATGACCCCGAAGCATTGGTCGGGCTGAGCCCTGGATTTCTCAGGCCTCGCCGAGGCAGAGCAGGAACTCTTCACCGTCGCCCGTTTCGGCGTAGAAGCCAGTGGCTCCTTCGACCTTCCGGCATTCGGTCTCGGCGCTGGTCGAGGTGAAGTGCCCCTTGACCTTCTTGAGGACCTTGCCCTCGGACTCCGAGGAGGAGCAGTCCACGACCTCCATGCGGTCCGAGGACGACGAGGCGGACTTCAGGCAGTCGCCCACGGCTGCCTGCTCGGCGTCGTCCCGGCTGGCGATGTACCCGCCCACCGCGACACCCACGACGATCACGGCGATGACGATGTTCTTGATCATCTTGAAGCTCGGCTTGCGGCGGGCCGGCTCCGGCGGGACCGGCGCGTACGGCGCACCCTGCGGGGGGACGCCGGGCTGACCGGGCTGCTGCGGGAAGCCCTGCTGCCCCTGCGCGTAGGGGTTCTGTCCCTGGGGCTGCTGCGGAGCCTGCGGCTGGCCCTGGGCGAACGGGTTGCCCTGCGGCGGCGGCTGAGTGGTCACTGGGGGTCCCCCTGGAAATAGGCACGTGTCGCGGACATGCCGCGAGATAAGACGCACGTAAGTTATCGGGTCCCGCTGACAACTCCGTACTCCGGTGGGGCTCTGTGTCACTGATGTGACACATACCGGCTCTCAAACCGGGCCATAGCCGCAGCAACTGCTCCGTACATCACGGCGACCGTCAAGACCAGCGGTACCGAACGGCCGTCCGGTGGCAGCATCAGGGCGGCCACACCGGCGGCGCCGACGAAGGCGACGTTGAACAGCACGTCGTAGACGGAGAAGATCCGCCCGCGGAAGGAGTCGTCGACCGAGAACTGCACGACGGTGTCGGTCGCGATCTTCGCCCCCTGCGTGGTCAGGCCCAGCACGAACGCCGCCGCGAGCAGCGGCACCGTGGCGAACGGCAGGCCGAGGACCGGGACCAGCACCGTGGCCGCGGCCGCGCACACGGCCATCCAGCGGCCCGGCCCCAGCCGCCCCGCCGCCCAGGGAGTGACGACAGCGGCCGCGAAGAAGCCTGCCCCGGAGACACCGAGAGCCAGCCCCAGCAGGGCGAGCCCCTCCTCCGTGTCCGAGGTCAGGGCGTACCGGCACAGCATCAGCACCATGACCAGCAGGGCGCCGTAGCAGAACCGCATCAGTGTCATGCCCGCGAGCGCCCAGGCCGCCTCCCGCCGAGCGGGTGCGGCGAGGTGGCGCACCCCTGCCACCAGGTCGCGGGCGGTGCCGGCGAGCGCGGTGGCGACCCGCGGCGGGATGCGCCCGGGGTCGGGGCCCAGCAGCTCGACGGCGATGCGCAGCGAGGCGAGCGCCCCGCACAGGTACAGAGCCGCGCCGAGCAGCACCACGGCCGCGTCGGAGTCCGCGATCACCAGGCGTACGACGAAGGCCAGGCCGCCGCCCGCCGTCGCGGCCAGCGTGCCGGCCGTCGGGGAGAGTGAGTTGGCGATCACCAGGCGCTCGGCGTCGACCACCCGGGGCAGCGAGGCGGACAGCCCCGCGAGAACGAAGCGGTTGACGGCGGTGACGCAGAGCGCGGAGATGTAGAAGAGCCAGTCCGGGACGGAGGCGATCATCAGCAGCGCCGTCACCGAGGCCAGGACGGCGCGCAGCAGGTTGCCGTACAGGAAGACCTGGCGGCGGCGCCAGCGGTCCAGCAGGGCGCCGGCGAAGGGGCCCACCAGGGAGTAGGGGAGCAGCAGGACCGCCATCGCGGAGGCGACCGCGGCGGGCGAGGTCTGCTTCTCGGGCGAGAAGACGACGTAGGTGGCGAGCGCGACCTGGTAGACGCCGTCGGCGCCCTGGGAGAGCAGACGCACGGCGAGCAGGCGCCGAAAGCCCTTCAGGCGCAGCAGGACGCGCAGGTCACGGACGACGGCCATGAGGCACAGCCTCACATACGGGAAAGGTCCCCGGGTCACGCGACCCGGGGACCTTCTGCGGAGCTGAGTCCTCGCGCCTCAGCGCTCGACCTCGCCCGCGATGAACTTCTCGACGTTGGCACGGGCCTCGTCGTCGAAGTACTGGACCGGCGGGGACTTCATGAAGTAGCTCGACGCCGACAGGATCGGGCCGCCGATGCCGCGGTCCTTGGCGATCTTCGCGGCGCGCAGGGCGTCGATGATGACACCCGCGGAGTTCGGGGAGTCCCAGACCTCGAGCTTGTACTCCAGGTTCAGCGGGACGTCGCCGAACGCGCGGCCCTCCAGGCGGACGTAGGCCCACTTGCGGTCGTCCAGCCACGCGACGTAGTCGGACGGGCCGATGTGCACGTTCTTCTCGCCGAGGTCCCGGTCGGGGATCTGCGAGGTGACGGCCTGCGTCTTGGAGATCTTCTTCGACTCGAGGCGATCGCGCTCGAGCATGTTCTTGAAGTCCATGTTGCCGCCGACGTTCAGCTGCATCGTGCGGTCCAGGACGACGCCCCGGTCCTCGAACAGCTTCGCCATGACGCGGTGCGTGATGGTGGCGCCGACCTGCGACTTGATGTCGTCACCGACGATGGGGACACCGGCCTCGGTGAACTTGTCCGCCCACTCCTTGGTGCCGGCGATGAAGACCGGGAGGGCGTTGACGAAGGCGACCTTGGCGTCGATGGCGCACTGGGCGTAGTACTTCGCCGCGTCCTCGGAACCGACGGGCAGGTAGCAGACCAGGACGTCGACCTGCTTGTCCTTGAGGACCTTGACGATGTCGGCCGGCTCCTCGGCGGACTCCTCGATGGTCTCGCGGTAGTACTTGCCGAGACCGTCGAGCGTGTGGCCGCGCTGGACCTGGACGCCGCTGTTCGGCACGTCGCAGATCTTGATGGTGTTGTTCTCGGAGGCGCCGATGGCGTCCGCGAGATCCAGGCCCACCTTCTTGGCGTCCACGTCGAAGGCGGCGACGAACTCGATGTCACGGACGTGGTAGTCGCCGAACTGGACGTGCATCAGGCCCGGGACCTTGGACTCCGCATCGGCGTCCTTGTAGTACTCGACGCCCTGAACCAGCGATGCGGCGCAGTTGCCCACACCGACGATGGCTACGCGAACCGAACCCATTCCGGTTGCTCCCTGTGTGTACGAGTGAGGCCCTGACTGGGCGCTCACGTGGCGGTGTCGCCGGGCGTGTCCGGCTGGGGGTCGTCCCCCGGCCGGGGCAGGCCGCCCGTCGCTCCAGATGTCGTGTCCTGATGTGCGGTCCCCTCGGCGGCGGGACCTCGCAGATCCCGCCCCGCCCGCTCGCTCTCGATGAGCTCGTTCAGCCAGCGCACCTCACGCTCCACGGACTCCATTCCGTGGCGCTGCAGCTCAAGCGTGTAGTCGTCGAGCCGCTCCCGGGTGCGGGCCAGGGAGGCCCGCATCTTCTCCAGACGCTCCTCCAGCCGGCTGCGCCGGCCCTCGAGCACGCGCATGCGTACGTCACGCGACGTCTGCCCGAAGAACGCGAAGCGAGCGGCGAACGTCTCGTCGTCGTACGCGTCCGGGCCCGTCTGTGAAAGGAGCTGCTCGAAATGTTCCTTACCGTCTGCCGTCAACCGGTAGACGATCTTGGCGCGACGTCCCGTGAGGGAGGCCGCGGCCTCGCCGATGTTCCCGGGTTCCTCGATCAACCAGCCGTTGGCGACCAGCGTCTTGAGGCAGGGATAGAGCGTCCCGTAGCTGAACGCCCGGAACACACCCAGTGATGTGTTGAGCCGTTTGCGCAGCTCATAGCCGTGCATGGGGGACTCGCGGAGCAGGCCGAGTACGGCGAACTCGAGGATGCCGGATCGCCGGCTCATCGTCGCCTCCTCTCGCCCTTATGCCGCTCTGATGTATCGAGTCGATACATCAGCACGATAGAACGAGGTTGCGCGTGCGACAAGAGCGGGCGTGGTGAACGGGATCACATCAGGGTTTCATCGTGAGCAAGTTGCCTGATTTGAGGTGAACTTCGGGACTCGGGGGTTTTGGCGGTGCGTAGTCTGTGCGCCATGCAAACCACCGGGAACCGCGTGACGCCCGGGGGCGTCCCTGTCCCTGGTGCAGTACGGGTGAATGCGGAAGGGGCCGCATCCGTACTTCGGGGGGACCGGAAACCAGCCGCCTTTTCCAGGTGCGCAAAGGTGCGCCTGCCCGAGGAGTAGTCGTTCGATGAGCGAGCACCGTCGCAAAGCGCCGCAGCCGCAGGGAGGCGGACGTGCCGCGGCCCGACGCGGCCAGTCCGGCTCGTCCTCCGGCCGCCGTGCGGCGCCGCGAGGCGCCACAGGGTCTCCGTCCGGCTCGTACGGTCCGGAGAGCGAGGAACGTCCGTACGGCAGTCGCGCCGAAGCCCGGCGCGCGGCACAGCGGGGCGGTGGCCGCCGCAGAGCGGCCGAGGCGGGCCGCGGCGGCCGGCGGGCCGCCGCCGTGGCCGGTAAGAAGCGGATGATCGACTATCCGCGCTACGACCGGGACGGGTGGCGCCGCTGGGTGCCCTCCTGGAAGCTCGTCTCCGGGCTGTGCATCGGCTTCTTCGGCACCATGGTGGCCGCCGCGGGCATTGCCTACGCGATGGTGAGCGTCCCCGTCGTCGACGACTCGGCCACGGCGCAGAACAACGTCTACTACTGGGCCGACGGCACCCGGATGGTCGCCACGGGTGGTGAGCGCAACCGGCAGAGCGTCGACCTCTCCCAGATCCCCAAGGACATGCGCAACGCGATCATCTCCCAGGAGAACAAGACGTTCTACTCCGACAGCGGCATCGACCCCAAGGGCATCGCCCGCGCGGTGTTCAACATGGCTAAGGGCGGTGACACGCAGGGTGGCTCCACCATCACCCAGCAGTACGTGAAGAACGCGATGCTGAACGACCAGTCGCAGACGATCTCCCGCAAGGTGAAGGAGATCTTCGTCTCGATCAAGGTCGGTGCCGAGGAGCCCAAGGACAAGATCCTCGAGGGCTACCTCAACTCCGCGTACTACGGCCGCGGCGCCTATGGCATCCAGGCCGCCTCACGGGCGTACTTCAACGTGGACGCCGTCGACCTGAACGCCGGGCAGTGCGCCTTCCTGTCGTCGGTCCTCAAGGGCGCCACGTACTACGACCCGGCGGGCTCGACCTCGATCGACCCGGCGGCCACGCCCGAGGCCAACCAGGAACGCGCCAGGAACCAGATGCAGGACACCCTCGACAAGATGGTGGAGTACGGGCATCTGAGCCAGGCAGACCGGGCGAAGTACACCGATCTCCCCAAGTGGAAGAACCCGGAGTCGAACGCCCAGCTGGGCGGCCAGATCGGCTACCTCGTCAGGCTGGCCAAGTCCTCCGTGGTCAAGAGCGACGTGGTGTCGGAGCAGCAGCTGGAGAAGGGCGGCTACTCGATCTACACCACCTTCGACAAGAAGAAGGTCGACGAGCTCGAGAAGGCCGTACAGAAGGTCTACAAGAAGAACATCGACCCCAAGAAGCGCCCCGAGAAGGACACCCACGTCCAGTTCGGCGGGGCTTCGGTGAACCCCGAGACGGGTGCCATCGAGGCCATCTACGGCGGTGAGGACGCCACCAAGCACTTCACCAACAACGCCGACGTCACCGGCGCCCAGGTCGGTTCGACCTTCAAGCCGTACGTGCTCGCGGCTGCGATGAAGTGGGGCGTGCGTGATCCCGACGGCGCCGAGACCCAACCCCAGGACGAGCGAACGGTCGTCTCCCCGAAGAGCCTGTACAGCGGCAAGAACAACCTCAAGATCAAGAATTACGACGGGTCGATCTGGCAGAACGAGAAGGGCGAGCAGTGGCGCCAGGAGAACGACGGCAAGGATTCCGTCGGTGAGGCGCCCGACTACCAGATCGACCTTCGCGAGGCCATGCGGGAGTCGGTGAACTCCGCCTTCGTCCAGCTCGGCATGGACGTCGGACTGGACAAGGTCAAGGAGTCCGCGGTCGACTCGGGACTCCTGGAGAACAGCCTGGCGGGAGCGGGTTACCCGTCCTTCTCCATCGGTGTCTCGGACCCGAGCGCCATCCGCATGGCGGGCTCGTACGCCACCTTCGCGGACAGCGGCAAGCAGCGTGATCCGTTCTCGGTCACCAAGGTGACGAACAAGGACGGCACGCTCTTCTCGCACAAGGTGGAGACCAAGCAGGCGTTCACCGCGAAGGTCGCGGACAACGTCACGGACGTCCTCAAGACCGTCGTCGAGGAAGGCACGGGTACCAACGCCCAGCTCCAGGGGCGCGAGGTGGCGGGCAAGACCGGTACGACGGACGGCAACAAGTCGGCCTGGTTCGTCGGCTACACCCCGCAGCTGTCGACCGCGATCAGCATGTTCCGCTACCCGGACGACGAGACCATCAAGAACCGTTCGTTCCTGGAGATGTACGGAACGGGCGGCGAGGAGAAGATCCACGGTGCGTCCTTCCCGTCCGTGATCTGGCAGGACTACATGGAAGACGCGCTGAAGGGCGAGAAGGCCGAGAAGTTCCCGAAGCCCGAGCCCATCGGCGAGGTCATCAACGACGCCCCGTCGCCGACCCCGACTCCCTCGCCCTCCGTGACGGAGGAGAAGCCGAGTCCGTCCCCGACGCCGTCGCCCAGCAAGACGGAGGTCACCCCCTCCCCCACGCCGACCGAGTCCTGCGGTCCCTTCGACTTCAACTGCGACGACGGGAACAACGGGGGCAACGACAACGGCGGCAACGATTCGGGAGGAACCGGCAACAGTCCATCGCCGTCGACATCACCCAGTGAAACGGGCGAAGAGGACGACGGCGGATTCATCCGGGGTCCGAACGGCTAGCGGTCAAAGCGCCCGGCTTGACTGTTTCACGTGAAACACGGGGAACAGTCGCAAGTTTCACGTGAAACAGGGGCCGCCGCATCCATCAGGGTGCGGCGGCCCCCGCGTGTCCCCAGGTGCGTACGGCAGGATGTGCCCCATGCCCAGTGCAGAATCGACGCCAGCCAGCGTGCACGAGCCGGACCCGGTGCGGCCGACCAGGGAGGACACGGTCGCCGCGGCCGGCAGCGAGCTGATCGGCGGCCCCGTGGGCCGACGCGCCCTGCTCGGCAGGTCCTGGTGGACCCCCGTGCGCGTGATCGCACTCGTGGCGATCGGCATGTTCGCCCTCGGTCTGATCCAGAAGGCGCCCTGCTACAACGGGGCCTGGTTCTTCGGCGCCAGTTCCCAGTACACGCACGCGTGCTACTCGGACATTCCGCACCTCTACCAGGGGCGTGGCTTCGTCGACGGACTCGTGCCGTACTTCGACAAGCTCCCCGGCGACATGGAGTACCTGGAGTACCCCGTGCTGACCGGTGTGTTCATGGAGGTGGCGACCTGGCTCACGCCGGGCAGCGGCACCATCCAGGACCAGGAGCAGTGGTACTGGATGGTCAACGCCGGGATGCTCATGGTCTGCGCGGCCGTCATCGCGGTCTGCGTCACCCGCACGCAGACCCGGCGCCCCTGGGACGGTCTGCTGGTCGCCCTGGCGCCCGCCTTCGCACTGACCGCCACCGTCAACTGGGACCTGCTGGCGGTCGCCCTGACGGCCGCCGCGATGCTGATGTGGTCCCGGGAGCGCCCCCTGGCCTTCGGCGTGCTGCTGGGCCTCGCCACGGCCGCCAAGCTCTATCCCTTCCTGATTCTCGGCCCCCTGCTCGTCCTGTGCTGGCGCGCGGGTAGATGGCGGGAGTTCGGAAAAGCCCTGGGAGGCGCGGCCGGCGCCTGGCTCGTGGTCAACCTGCCGGTGATGCTGTTCGCCTTCGACGGCTGGTCGAAGTTCTACACATTCAGCCAGGAACGCGGCGTGGACTTCGGTTCCTTCTGGCTGATCCTGGTCCAGAACACCGACAGCCCGCCCAGTACCGAGACCGTCAACACCCTTGCCACCCTGCTGATGCTGCTGTGCTGCGGCGCCGTTGCGGCGCTCACGCTGACCGCACCCCGGCGTCCGCGGTTCGCCCAGCTCGCCTTCCTGATCGTGGCGGCCTTCATCCTCACCAACAAGGTCTACTCACCGCAGTACGTGCTGTGGCTGGTGCCGCTGGCCGCGCTGGCCCGGCCGAAGTGGCGGGACTTCCTGATCTGGCAGGCGTGCGAGGTCGCCTACTTCCTCGGTATCTGGATGTACCTCGCGTACACGACCAGCGGCGACGCCCACAAGGGCCTGCCCACGGACGGCTACCACTGGGCCATCGCCGTGCATCTGCTGGGAACGCTGTTCCTCTGCGTGATGGTGGTGCGCGACATCCTGATGCCGGACCGGGACCCGGTCCGGCGGACGGGTGACGACGACCCTTCGGGCGGCGTGCTCGACGGCGCCGAGGACGTCTTCGTCCTGGGCCCCGCTACTCGGACCGATCAACACACGGTCCGCTTCGAGGGCCCACGGGTGAAGTGGGGCACGCGACGGCCGACCGGCAGTTCGCTCTGAGCGAACGCGTGCGGGGCCGTACATGGAGAAGGGCGGTACACGGAAACGCCGTGTACCGCCCTTGCCTTGACCGACGCGCTAGCGGTCGAGGATGCGGTCGAACTGCGTGGTGGTGTGCCGCAGATGGGCCACCAGCTCGTCGCCCACCGTGGGCTCCGCCGCGTCCGAGGGCACGAACAGGATCGACACCTGCATGTGCGGAGGCTCCGCGAACCAGCGCTGCTTGCCGCTCCAGACGAACGGCGAGAGGTTGCGGTTGACCGTGGCGAGGCCGGCCCGGGCGACGCCCTTGGCCCGCGGCATGACGCCGTGCAGCGCCTTCGGAGCCTCCAGGCCCACACCGTGCGACGTACCGCCTGCCACGACCACCAGGAAGCCGTCCGAGGCGGCCTTCTGCTGCCGGTAGCCGAAGCGCTCGCCCTTGGCGACCCGCGTGACGTCCAGGACCGCACCGCGGTATTCGGTCGCCTCGTGGTCGCCGAGCCACAGCCGCGTGCCGATCCGGGCGCGGAACCGGGTCTGGGGGAACTGCTGCTGGAGCCGGGCCAGCTCATCGGCCTTGAGGTGGCTGACGAACATGGTGTGCAGCGGCAGCCGGGCCGCGCGCAGCCGGTCCATCCAGCCGATGACCTCCTCGACGGCGTCCGAGCCGTCGGTACGGTCGAGCGGCAGGTGGATGGCGAAGCCCTCCAGCCGGACGTTCTCTATGGCGGCGTGCAGCTGGGGCAGGTCCTGCTCGCTGATGCCGTGCCGCTTCATCGAGGACATGACCTCGATGACCACACGGGCGCCGACGAGGCCGTACACGCCGTCGATGGACGACACAGAGCGCACGACGCGGTCGGGCAGCGGAACGGGCTCCTCGCCGCGCCGGTACGGCGTCAGGACCAGCAGGTCACCACCGAAGAAGTCCTTGATCCGGGCGGCCTCGTAGGTGGTGCCCACGGCCAGTACGTCCGAGCCGAGCCGGGTCGCCTCCTCCGCCAGCCGTTCGTGCCCGAAGCCGTAGCCGTTGCCCTTGCAGACCGGGACCAGCCCGGGGAACTGCTCCTGCACGTGCTTGTGGTGCGCCCGCCAGCGCGCGGTGTCGACGTAGAGCGTGAGCGCCATGGCCGGACCTGGAACCTTTCTGGTGGCTGTCAGAGGTGCGGGATGAGGGGTGGGTGCGGGGTCAGCGGCGCGACATGTAGATGTCGAGCGCCTTGTGGAGCAGCTTGTTCAGCGGGAAGTCCCACTCGCCGAGGTACTCGGCCGCCTGACCGCCCGTACCCACCTTGAACTGGATCAGACCGAAGAGGTGGTCGCTCTCGTCCAGGGAGTCGGAGATGCCGCGCAGGTCGTAGACGGTCGCACCGAGGGCGTAGGCGTCGCGGAGCATCGCCCACTGCATGGCGTTCGACGGCCGGACCTCGCGGCCGATGTTGTCGGAGGCGCCGTAGGAGTACCAGACGTGCCCGCCGACCACCAGCATCGTCGCCGCCGACAGGTTCACCCCGTTGTGCCGGGCGAAGTACAGCCGCATGCGGTTGGGGTCCTCGTTGTTGAGGGCCGCCCACATGCGCTGGAAGTACGACAGCGGACGCGGCCGGAAGTGGTCGCGCACGGCCGTGATCTCGTACAGGCGCTGCCACTCCTCCAGGTCGTGGTAGCCGCCCTGGACGACCTCGACGCCGGCCTTCTCGGCCTTCTTGATGTTGCGGCGCCAGAGCTGGTTGAAGTTCTTGTGGACCTCTTCCAGGGACCGGTTGGCCAGCGGCACCTGGAAGACGTAGCGGGGCTGCACGTCGCCGAAGCCGGCGCCGCCGTCCTCGCCCTGCTGCCAGCCCATGCGGCGCAGCTTGTCGGCCACCTCGAAGGCGCGCGGCTCGATGTGGTCGGCCTCTATGTCCCGCAGGCGCTTGACGTCGGGGTCCTGGATGCCCTTCTTGATGGACGTGGCGTCCCAGCGCCGGATGATCACCGGCGGGCCCATCTTCACCGAGAAGGCGCCCTGCTGCTTGAGGTGCGCCAGCATCGGCTCCATCCACTCCTGGAGGTTGGGCGCGAACCAGTTGATGACCGGGCCCTCGGGGAGGTAGGCGAGGTAGCGCTTGATCTTGGGCAGCTGCCGGTACAGCACCAGACCCGCGCCGACCAGCTCACCGGTCCGGTCGTCGAACCAGCCGAGGTTTTCCGAGCGCCATTCGGCCTTGACGTCTGCCCATGCGGGGACCTGCATGTGACTAGCCGCCGGCAGGCTCTGGATGTAGGCCAGATGCTGCTCGCGGCTGATGGTCCTCAGGGTCAGGCTCATTCGGGGCGCTCCTCGGGCTGGTGTGTCCCCATGGGTACAGGGGCTCCGGCTCTCGCGCGAAGCCTACTGCGCCCTGTGAGCGCCCCGTCCGGCGTACGGCTGGAAGCCGTGGTCCGGCGGTCGGGCGACGACCGGCTCAGCCGATGAGTCCGCCGTGGTAGATGCCGAAGAAGAGTCCGGCCGCGGAGGCTCCCAGGCCCAGGATCAGACCGAAGCGCTCCCGCGTCGTCTCGGAGACGTACTGGCCGTATCCGCCGGTCAGGACACCGAGCAGTCCCGCCCAGGAGGTCAGGACGTGCAGACCCCGGAAGCTCGCCGTGGCGAGGGCGAGCACGCCGAGCACCACGGTCGCGGCGAGCAGCGCGTGCTGGAGGGGGTGCGGTTTGCCGTCGGTGGCCAGCAGCCCGGTCCGGGGCCTTGCCGGTCGCATGATCTGTGCCATGGGGAACCTCCTGCCGAAGGCAGTGCGTCGTCGCCCTATCACATCCGCTGGGTATCGATTGTGTCCCCTCAGGGGCGGATTTCAACCGCAAGCGCGCGGCCGGGTACTCTGTACCTTCTGCACTGGTGTCTGCTGCCTCCCACGGCCGGGCCGCCTTCCTGGAGGAGGCCCGATTGTCAGTGGGTCCTGGTTTACTCGCTGATGCCGGTGCCAACGCATCGCAACCCTCCTGCCACGGAACGACCGTGGCCGCTGAGTCCAAAGGAGGTGGGTTCCACATGCGTCACTACGAGGTGATGGTCATCCTCGACCCCGATCTCGAGGAGCGTTCTGTCTCCCCGCTGATCGAGAACTTCCTCTCTGTCGTCCGTGACGGCGGCGGAAAGGTCGAGAAGGTCGACACCTGGGGCCGTCGTCGTCTCTCGTACGAGATCAAGAAGAAGCCCGAGGGCATCTACTCGGTCATCGACCTGCAGGCCGAGCCTGCGGTCGTCAAGGAGCTCGACCGCCAGATGAACCTGAACGAGTCGGTCCTCCGGACCAAGGTCCTCCGTCCCGAGATGCACTGAGCTTCCGCTCAGCTGATCCCGGGATCCGAGTAGCAGCAACCAAGCAGCCAGAGCAGCAAACCCGCCGAGAGGTACCCCCATGGCAGGCGAGACCGTCATCACGGTCGTCGGCAATCTTGTCGACGACCCCGAGCTGCGCTTCACCCCGTCCGGTGCGGCCGTCGCGAAGTTCCGTGTCGCGTCGACCCCCCGCACCTTCGACCGCCAGACCAACGAGTGGAAGGACGGCGAGAGCCTCTTCCTCACCTGCTCGGTCTGGCGTCAGGCGGCGGAGAACGTCGCCGAGTCGCTCCAGCGAGGCATGCGCGTCATCGTGCAGGGCCGGCTGAAGCAGCGGTCCTACGAGGACCGTGAGGGCGTCAAGCGCACGGTCTACGAGCTGGACGTCGACGAGGTCGGTGCCAGCCTGCGCAGTGCCACGGCCAAGGTCACCAAGACCTCGGGCCAGGGCCGCGGTGGCCAGGGCGGTTACGGCGGCGGTGGCGGCCAGGGTGGCGGCGGCTGGGGCGGCGGCCCCGGTGGCGGCCAGCAGGGCGGCGGCGCTCCGGCCGACGACCCCTGGGCGACCGGCGCTCCCGCCGGTGGCCAGCAGGGCGGCGGCGGTCAGGGCGGCGGCTGGGGCGGTGGCTCCAGCGGCTCCGGCGGCGGTGGCGGCTACTCGGACGAGCCCCCCTTCTAGGGCGGGCTCCACCCCACACTTCTTGATCACACAGGAGAAACATCATGGCTAAGCCGCCTGTGCGCAAGCCGAAGAAGAAGGTCTGCGCGTTCTGCAAGGACAAGGTCACGTACGTGGACTACAAGGACACGAACATGCTGCGGAAGTTCATTTCCGACCGCGGCAAGATCCGTGCCCGCCGCGTGACCGGCAACTGCACCCAGCACCAGCGTGACGTCGCCACGGCCGTGAAGAACAGCCGTGAGATGGCGCTGCTGCCCTACACCTCCACCGCGCGATAAGGGAAGGGTGACCGAACAATGAAGATCATCCTCACCCACGAGGTCTCCGGCCTCGGTGCCGCGGGCGACGTCGTCGACGTCAAGGACGGTTACGCTCGCAACTACCTGATCCCGCGGAAGTTCGCGATCCGCTGGACCAAGGGTGGCGAGAAGGACGTCGAGCAGATTCGTCGCGCTCGCAAGATCCACGAGATCCAGACCATCGAGCAGGCCAACCAGGTGAAGGCCCAGCTCGAGGGTGTGAAGGTCCGTCTGGCCGTCCGCTCCGGCGACGCCGGTCGTCTCTTCGGTTCCGTTACCCCGGCCGACGTCGCTTCGGCGATCAAGGCTGCCGGTGGCCCCGAGGTCGACAAGCGCCGCATCGAGCTGGGCTCGCCGATCAAGACCCTGGGCGCTCACGAGACGTCCGTGCGTCTGCACCCCGAGGTTGACGCCAAGGTCAGCGTCGAGGTCGTCGCTGCCTGAGCGCTCTGCTCTCGCTGAAGCGATGTGAGAGGGGGCCGTATCTCCCAGCTGGGAGATACGGCCCCCTCTTCATTGTGTTTCACGTGAAACGGTCACCGCGTCGCGCCCGTGACGATCCAGCGACCCGACCTGGTGCGCAGCCACAGCGTCACCAGCCGCATCCCCATCATCAGCGTCATGGCCGCCCACAGCACGGTGAGCCCTCCGCCGACGGCGGGGACGAGGAGGGCCGCGGGAGTGAAGACCGCCAGGGTCAGCAGCATCGCCCAGGCCAGGTACGGGCCGTCACCCGCACCCATCAGGACACCGTCCAGGACGTAGACCACTCCGCAGATCGGCTGCGCGACGGCCACGATCACCAGCGCCGGTAGCGCGGCGTCCTTGACCGCGGAGTCACCGGTGAACAAGGGCAGGAACGCTGGGCGGGAGAGCACCACGAGCAGTCCGAGTACGACGCCGACCGCGACACCCCACTCCACCATCCTGCGGCAGGCTTCGCGGGCACCCTTGGCGTCCCCGGCGCCCAGGTAGCGTCCGATGATGGCCTGACCGGCGATGGCGATGGCATCGAGGGCGAAGGCCATCAGGCTCCACAGGGACAGGATGATCTGGTGGGCCGCGATGTCGGCGTCTCCGAGGCGGGCCGCAACGGCCGTCGCGATCATGAGAATCGCCCGCAGCGAGAGTGTGCGCACGAGCAGCGGCATCCCGGCCTGAGCGGATGCCCGGATGCCGGCGGCGTCCGGACGCAGGGACGCCCCGTGGCGTCGCGCTCCGCGCACCACGACCCACAGGTACACCGCGGCCATGCCGTACTGAGCGACGACGGTGCCCCAGGCGGATCCCGCGATGCCGAGGCCGGCGCCGTAGACGAGCAGGACGTTGAGGACGGCGTTGGCGACGAAGCCGCCTATGGCCACGTAGAGCGGGGTCCGCGTGTTCTGGAGTCCGCGCAGGACACCCGTCGCGGCGAGCACGACGAGCATGGCGGGGATGCCGAGGGAGGAGATGCGCAGATAGGTGATGGCGTACGGGGCCGCCGTGTCGGAGGCACCGAAGAGCTCCACGAGGGACGGAGCCGTGGGCAGTACGACGGCGATGACGGCGGCTCCGAGCAGCAGCGCCAGCCAGATGCCGTCCATGCCCTGGCGGATCGCGGCTTGGAGGTCACCCGCACCCACGCGCCGGGACACGCCCGCCGTGGTGGCGTAGGCGAGGAAGACGAACACGCTGACGGCTGTGGTGAGCAGGGCCGAGGCGATCCCGAGTCCGGCGAGTTGCGCGGTGCCGAGATGGCCGACGATCGCACTGTCGGCCATCACGAAAAGGGGCTCGGCGACGAGCGCGCCGAAGGCCGGAACGGCCAGCGCGACGATCTCTCGGTCGTGCCGGCGCCGGACGGTTCGGGGACGCGCGGGGGCCTGTGTCATGAGCACCAATCTAATCGTCCACAGGTAAGAGATGCAAAGCTTTTGCAACCCTTACCCACCGTCTCTCCCCGTGCACTTCTGGGCACCGTTCGAAGTGATCTTGAGCTGACCGGGCAAGTTTTTCTTCTGCACAGGCCGTGGATGGTGAACTTGCAGGTCAGGGTCGCTTCTGCGATCTGGCTGCGGGCTTGTTCACAGGGCTGTCCACCGGGTCGTGCACAGGTTTGGCGGAGTTCTCCACAGCATCTGGCCCGTCGTCCACATGGCCTGTGGATAACCAGATTGGCTGACGGTGCCGACCGGCCTACGGTGGTCCGGCGCCCGCTCCGTCCGTCGCCCTGTGAACCATCACAAAACCGACGCGCCAGAACCGGAGTTGGGCGTCTTATTTGTCAGTGCCGTGCCGTAGAAATGAGGGGCACGGCGAGGTCCGCTCGGCGGACGGGAGGAGGTGGCTCGGTGAGCATTTCCGAGCCCTTGGACGACCCGTGGGCCGACAGCGGTCCCAGTGATCGTCTGCCTACTGCCCGTCGGCGCGGTGACGGAGGCCGGGGCCGCGACGAGCAGCACGAGCGCGGCGCGGACAACGGCTCGTGGGACGGCGGTGGACCGTCGTTCGAGCGAGTCCCCCCGCAGGACCTGGACGCCGAGCAGTCCGTCCTCGGCGGAATGCTCCTGTCCAAGGACGCCATCGCCGACGTAGTCGAGATCCTCAAGGGCCACGACTTCTACAAGCCCGCCCACGAGACGGTCTACCAGGCCATCCTCGACGTCTACGCCAAGGGCGAGCCGGCCGACCCCATCACGATCGCGGCCGAACTCACCAAGCGCGGTGAGATCAACAAGGTCGGCGGCGCCTCGTATCTGCACACCCTCGTCCAGACCGTGCCGACGGCCGCCAACGCCGCCTACTACGCGGAGATCGTGCACGAGCGGGCCGTCCTGCGCCGCCTGGTGGAGGCCGGCACCCGGATCACGCAGATGGGGTACGCGGCCGACGACGACGTCGACGAGATCGTCAACCGCGCCCAGGCCGAGATCTACGCCGTCACCGAGCAGCGCACCAGCGAGGACTACCTGCCGCTCGGCGACATCATGGAGGGCGCGCTCGACGAGATCGAGGCGATCGGTTCGCGCAGCGGCGAGATGACCGGTGTGCCCACGGGCTTCACGGACTTCGACTCGCTGACCAACGGTCTGCACCCCGGTCAGATGATCGTCATCGCCGCCCGCCCCGCCATGGGCAAGTCGACGCTCGCGCTGGACTTCGCCCGCGCGGCGTCGATCAAGAACAATCTCCCGAGCGTCATCTTCTCGCTCGAAATGGGGCGCAACGAGATCGCGATGCGTCTGCTGTCCGCCGAGGCCCGCGTGGCGCTGCACCACATGCGGTCCGGCACGATGACGGACGACGACTGGACCCGCCTGGCCCGCCGGATGCCGGACGTCTCGGCGGCCCCGCTCTACATCGACGACTCCCCGAACCTGTCGATGATGGAGATCCGGGCCAAGTGCCGCCGTCTCAAGCAGCGCAACGACATCAGGCTCGTGGTGATCGACTATCTCCAGCTGATGCAGTCCGGCGGCTCCAAGCGCGCCGAGAGCCGTCAGCAGGAGGTCTCGGACATGTCCCGCAACCTCAAGCTCCTGGCCAAGGAGCTGGAGGTCCCGGTCATCGCGCTCTCCCAGCTGAACCGTGGTCCCGAGCAGCGCACCGACAAGAAGCCCATGGTCTCCGACCTGCGTGAGTCCGGCTCGATCGAGCAGGACGCCGACATGGTCATCCTGCTGCACCGCGAGGACGCCTACGAGAAGGAGTCCCCGCGCGCGGGCGAGGCCGACCTGATCGTGGCCAAGCACCGCAACGGTCCGACGGCGACGATCACCGTCGCCTTCCAGGGCCACTACTCGCGGTTCGTGGACATGGCGCAGACCTGAGCGCGGGTCCGTCAGTCCGGCTGGAAGAACGCGAGCATCTTCTGGGCGGCGTCCGGTGAGGTCAGCAGTTCGTGGAGGCCGGCGGACATCCGGGCGGCGGCGCCCGTGCGTTCGAACATCTCGCGTTCGTACGCGCTGACGGCGGTGCCGACGTCGTCCGGGCGCGCGGCCAGCGCGAGGCCGAGCAGGGCGCCGTCGAGCAGCGCCATGTTGGCGCCCTCTCCCACCGGTGGCATCAGGTGTGCGGCGTCGCCGAGCAGCGTGACGTCCGGCCTCGACGGCCAGGTCAGGCCGACCGGGAGCGTGGTGATCGGTCGCGGCACGACCGTGTCGTCGCAGGCCGCGATCAGCGCGGTGAACCGCGCGTCCCAGCCGGGGAGCAGTTCGATCAGCCGGGCCCGGGCGGCGGGCGGGTCGTCGAACGGGATCCCACTGGTGGCGAACCAGTCCTCGCCGGTGTTGTAGAAGCTGAGGCCGATACGGACACGGCCGTCGCCGTTGCGCTGCGCCGCCAGGGACAGACCGTCGCCGAGCACCCAGTAGTTGCCGCGCCCGACCATCGCCGCGAGGTCGGGATGCGTGCGGTCGATGTCGGGGATGCCGACCTCCACGATGTTCTGGCCGATGTGCGACGGGCAGGCGTCGGTGAGCAGCGCGCGGACCCGGGACTGCGCGCCGTCCGCGCCGACCAGCAGGTCGTACGCGGCACTGCCGCCGTCGGCGAAGTGCAGCAGGCCGTGATCGGCGCTCCTGAACGCGTGCCCCCAGCGCACCGTGTCCTCGGGGAGCGAGTCCAGCAGCAGGTCGCGCAGAGCGGCGCGGTCCACCTCGGGCCGGTCGAGTGGGGCGCCGTCGGGTGTGTCCTCCTGGAGGAGGAGGGTGCCGTCCGGCTCCAGAAGGCGCATGTCCTGGCCTTCACCCCGGGCGATGGCGTGGAACTGGTCGATCAGGCCGGCCTCGCGCAGCGCCCGCTGGCCGGAGTGGATGTCCAGCATGCCGCCTTGACCACGCGCGACGCGTGACGATTCACGCTCGTAGACGACAGCGTCCATGCCGTTCACGTGCAGCACACGGGCGAGCGCGAGGCCGCCGAGGCCGGCTCCGACGATGGCGATGGTGGATGTCATGGTTGTCCCTCCCGCTGATACACCGTACCGCTCGATACACTGTATCGCTCCATGCGATGTACGGTTAGCGGCATGTTGGTATGGGAGAGGCCGGAGCCGCCGGAACGACCCGTGCCGGCCCCGCTGAACCGGGAGAAGATCGTGCGAGCGGCGATCCGGCTGGCCGACGCGGACGGTCTGGAGGCGGTGTCGCTGCGCAAGGTCGCCACCGCGCTGGGTGTGGGGCCGATGCGGCTGTACGGCTACATCGCCGGCAAGGAGGAGTTGCTCGACCTGATGGTCGACGCGGTCTACGCCGAGATCCGGCCGGTCGGGGACAGTTGGCGGGAGGTGCTGCGGTCTCTTGCCGAGACGACTCGGCGGGCGGCTCACGAGCACGAATGGCTCGCCGACCTGCTCGGTGGGCGACCGCAGCTCGGGCCGCACGCGCTGGCCAGGGGCGAGGCCGTGGTGGCCGCGCTGGACGGCGTCGACGTGGACGCCGTGATGCCGGTGGTCACCGCGGTCGACGCCTACGTGATCGGGGCGGTGCGCCGGGAGATCGCCGACCGGCGTGCGGAGCGAGCCACCGGGATGGACGAGCGGCGTTGGCAGACCTCACTCGGGCCCTACCTGGAACGGACCTTTGCGACGGGCCGATTTCCTGCGCTGGCCACGGTGGTGCGCGATGCCGCCCACCTGGACGCCGACGAAACGTTCCAGATCGGCCTGGACTTCCTGCTCGCAGGCATCGAAGCCCGCATCTCAAGGTGACGTGCTCGCCGCGCAGGCCACGGGCCGGGGCCGCGACGTAATCGGCTCGACGTGGACCGCCCGGGACGGTGGACTGGGGGCATGACGACACCTCAGGATGAGCTGCTTCCCGCCACCCGTCGGCAGTTGCTGCACCGGATCGCCGTGGCACAGGCCGAGGGGCGCACGCCCTCGCTCGTGGCGGCGGTCGTCCGGGGCGGACGGACCGTGTGGCACGGTGCGCGGACCTCGGTCGACGGGCACGGCCCCGACGAGAACGTGCAGTACCGCATCGGCTCGATCACCAAGACGTTCACGGCTGTTCTCGTCCTGAGGCTGCGTGATGAGGGTCTTCTCGACCTCGGTGACTCTCTGGAGAAGCATCTGCCGGGTACCGGGGCGGGTGAGGCCACGATCGCCGAACTGCTGGCCCATTCGGGCGGACTGGCCGCCGAGTCGCCCGCGCCGTGGTGGGAGCGGACGCCGGGATCACTGCGGCCCGAGCTCACCGACGTGCTGGGCGAGCGGCCGTTGCTGCACCCGGTGGGCCGCCGGCACCACTACTCCAACCCCGGCTACACCCTGCTCGGTGCGCTGGTCGAGGAGCTTCGCGGTGCCGCGTGGGAGGACGTGCTGCGGCGGGAGGTGCTGGAGCCGCTGGGCCTGGAGCGCACGGCGACGCGCCCGAGCACTCCGCACGCGGGTGGCTGGGCGGTGCATCCCTGGGCCGACGTGATGCTGCCCGAGCCGGCCGAGGATCTCGGCAGGATGGCCCCCGCCGGTCAACTCTGGTCCACCACCGGGGATCTGGCGCGGTTCGCCGTCTTTCTGACCACGGGGGACGACCGGGTCCTGTGCGCGGACACCATCCGGGAGATGCGGGCCCCCGCCGCAGCGGTCGAGGCCGCGGACGTCGCGGATGGTGCGGCGTACGGCCTGGGACTGCAGATCCAGCACCGGGACGGGCGGCTGCTCGTGGGGCACTCCGGCTCCCTGCCGGGCTTCCTGGCCAACCTCACCATCGCCGTGGACGACGACGTCGCCGCGGTGGTGCTGACCAACTGCACCTCCGGACCGCTGCTCGGCGGGGTGGGTGCCGACCTCGTGCGTATCGTCGCCGAGGCGGAACCCCGGATCCCTGAACCGTGGCGCCCGCTGCCGCAGGCGGACGCCTCCGTACTGGAGTTGGCCGGGCAGTGGTACTGGGGGACGCACGCCTTCGCCCTGCGGCTGACCTCCGACGGGGGAGTGTCGCTGGAGCCCTTGTCGGGTCAGGGCCGACGGTCGCGCTTCCGGGCCATCGGTGACGGGACCTGGACGGGCCTGGAGGGCTACTACGCCGGGGAACTGCTGGAGGCGGTACGACGTCCGGACGGAAGTGTGAGCCACCTGGACCTGGGATCGTTCGTCTTCACTCGGCAGCCGTACGACGCGGGTTCTCCCGTGCCGGGCGGGGTGGACCCGGAGGGCTGGCGAGGGATCGGCTAGGCGTTGCCCAACGGCTGGGGGGCCTGTTTCACGTGAAACAGGCCCCCCAGCCGTTGGGCGCTCCGGATGGAAGTACTGCTCACAGCTGGAGCTTGAACCCCGTGTGCGAGGCCGAGAAGCCCAGACGCTCATAGAAACGGTGAGCGTCGGTGCGGGTCTTGTCGGACGTGAGCTGCACCAACTGGCATCCCTGCCGACGGGACTCGTCGACCGCCCACTCGATGAGCTGTGTGCCCAGGCCGCTGCCGCGCTCGTCGGCGTGGATGCGTACACCCTCGATGATCGACCGGGTGGCGCCACGCCGGGACAGGCCGGGGACGATCGTCAGCTGGAGGGTGCCGACGACACGGCTGTCGCGGACGGCGACGACCACGTGCTGGTTCGGATCGGCGTCGAGCCGTTCGAGCGCGGCCAGATACGGGTTCAGGTCCTCCGGTGACTCACGCTGGGCGCCCAAGGGGTCGTCGGCGAGCATCGCGACGACCGCCGGGATGTCCGCTGCGGTGGTCCGGCGTATTTCAAGATCTGCCATGACCGCACCCTATGTCCGTGGGCCGCGCCCCGAGTCGGGCTAGGCGGGCACCGGCGCCTTGAGGGTCTCCACGGCCCGGACCAGCGGGGCGAGGTCGGGGTTGGCGGCTGCCTCGTCGAGGGCCTCGCGCAGCGCGGCGTCGTTGGTGGGCCGAGCCTCGTCCAGCAGCTTGAGGCCGGCCGCGGTGACGTTGGTGTAGATGCCGCGGCGGTCCGTGGGGCACAGGTAGCGCTCGAGCAGCCCGCGGTCCTCGAGCCGGGTGACCAGGCGGGTCGTCGCGCTCTGGCTGAGTACGACGGCGTCGGCGACCTGCTTCATCTGCAGGTGCCCTCCGTCGCCGTCGTGCTGCCGACTGAGCACGTCGAGCAGGGCGTACTCGCGCACGCTCAGGTCGTGCCCGGCCTGCAGTGCGCGCTCGATGTGGGCCTCGATCCTCCCGTGCAGCAGGGAGAGTGCGCACCAGCCCTGGGAGAGGGCGGTGAGCGCGGGGTCCGTCGCTGTCATGTGGTTCCTCCGTCCCGGAGTGGCTGAGACCAGGATAGACCAGGCATGCAATAGTCTGCGTTTGCATATATCCCGCGTCTGCAACTATTGTGAACGCACGCAAAGCGCTCCTGCAATCTTCTGGGAAGGTGTACCCCTCCATGCCTCTCGCGCTTCTGGCCCTCGCGATCGGGGCCTTCGGTATCGGAACCACCGAGTTCGTGATCATGGGCTTGCTGCCCGAGGTCGCGAGCGACTACGGGGTCTCCATCCCCACCGCCGGCTTCCTGGTGACCGGATACGCGCTCGGCGTGATGTTCGGCGCCCCGCTGATGACCGTCCTCGGCACCAAGGTCCCGCGCAAGCGGATGCTGATGCTGCTGATGGGCCTGTTCATCGTGGGCAACCTGCTCTCCGCCCTCGCCCCCGCCTTCTCCGTCATGCTGATCGGCCGCGTGGTCGCGTCTCTCGCCCACGGCGCCTTCTTCGGCATCGGCTCGGTCGTCGCGGCCGACCTGGTCGCCCCGCACAAGAAGGCCGGTGCCATCGCGATGATGTTCACCGGTCTGACCGTCGCCAATGTCGTCGGCGTCCCGCTGGGCACGCTCATCGGGCAGTCCGCCGGCTGGCGCGTCACCTTCGCCGTCGTCGCCGCGCTCGGCGTCGTGGGTCTGGCCGGTGTCGCCAAGCTGGTCCCGGACGTGCCCAAGCCCGAGGGCGTGCGGCTGCGCCATGAACTGGCCGCCTTCAAGAACGTCCAGGTCCTCCTGGCGATGGCCATGACCGTCCTCGGGTTCGGCGGCGTCTTCGCGGCCATCACCTACATCGCGCCGATGATGACCCACGTCGCGGGGTTCGCGGACGGCTCCGTCACCTGGCTGCTGGTCCTCTTCGGCCTCGGCATGGTCGGCGGCAACCTCGTCGGCGGCAAGTTCGCCGACCGCGCCCTGATGCCGATGCTGTACATCTCCCTGGGCGCCCTGGCCGTCGTACTGGCCCTCTTCACCCTCACCGCACACGACAAGATCGCGTCGGCCGTGACCGTCTTCCTCATCGGCGCCCTGGGCTTCGCCACCGTGCCGCCGCTGCAGAAGCGCGTCCTGGACCATGCGCACGGCGCCCCGACGCTGGCCTCGGCCGTGAACATCGGCGCCTTCAACCTCGGCAACGCGCTCTCCGCCTGGCTCGGAGGCGTGGTCATCGGCGCCGGCTTCGGCTACACCGCCCCGAACTGGGTCGGGGCCGTGCTGGCCGCCGCCGCCCTTCTCCTCGCCGTCCTCTCGGCCTCGCTCGAACGGCGCGAGGGCGCGCCCGCCGCGGTCGTCGCGGGCTCCACGCCCGCGGAGCAGCGCGCCGCAGCCGTCCACCACTGACCGACCCGGGGTGCGGGGCCAGGGCCGTCCCCGCACCCCGCGGTCCACTCCGCACGGCGTTCACCGAAGCACCGCACCGGACGCCGCACCCGCACCACGCGCCGCAGCGCACCGCCGGCGCACTCCCGCACCTGCACCACGCCGCCGCGCCACCCACCACCGCCCCCAAGGGGCATCGATCAAGGAGAAACCCCATGAGCACCACTGCTGTCGCCCCGCTGACGATCGAGGACGCCGAGTCCCTTGTCACCGCCGCCCACCGCGCCGCCGAGGCCGCCGGGGTGACCGTCAGCGTCACCGTCCTCGACGCGGGCGGTCACCTGCTCGCCTTCCGGCGCGACGACCGTGCCGTCCTGATCTCCGGCGAGACCAGCACCCGCAAGGCCTACACCGCGCTCCAGCTGAACGCCCCCACCGCCGACCTCGTCGACGCCGTTCAGCCCGGAGGGCTCTTCCACACCCTGCCCACGGCACTCGACCGGCCCCTGCTGTTCATCGCGGGCGGCGTGCCCGTGCACCGCGAGGGCCGGCTGATCGGCGCGATCGGAGTGGGCGGCGGCGCACCCGACCAGGACCACGGCTTCGCCTCCGCCGCCGTGAAGGCCCTCGCCTGACGGCAAGCGGTCAGGTCGCCCCGGTCAGCCCGCCGCCACCGTCAGCGGCGCGAACCGTCGGGTCCAGTCACCGGGCAGTTCGGTGATGCCGTACGTCATCACGGCGTTCGGGGCGACCACCGCCAGGCCGCGTTCCCGCACCCAGGCCAGCAGTTCCTCGTGGCGCGCGTCGATGTCCGTGCGCAGCGGGCGTTCGGTGCGGGCGGCCAGGGAACCGATCAGCGCCTTCGCCGTCTCGGTGTCCCGGGCGATCAACGGGCCCACGACGTGGGTGTCCATGTTCGGCCAGGCCGCGGCGTAACCGATGATCCGGCCGTCCTCCTCGGCGACCCGCAGCTGGTCCGCGAAGGCGGGCAGGCGCGTGACGATGGGGGTGCGGTCGGCGCCGAACACCTCCTCGTCGAGCCGGAGGATCGTGGTGAGGTCCTCGGCCGTGGCTGCCCGCGTGGCGATCCCGGGCTCGGGCCCCACCATGGTGAAACGCCCACGGACCATCTCCGCCCGGCCGGTGACCTTGAAGCCGAGCTCCTCGTAGAGCGGCCGGCCGTACGGGGTCGCGTGCAGGGTCAGGGGGGTGGTGCCCAGTTCGGAGACGACGTGGCGCATCAGCCTGCGGCCGACGCCCCGGCGGGCGTGGCGCTCGGCCACCAGCACCATGCCGATGGCGGCCAGGGAGGGCCGGCCATGCGGACCGTACTCCGTAACGGTGCAGGCGGCGACGAGACCACCGCCAGGATCGTCGATGCCGTACCCCGTCCCGGCGGTGAGGAGGAACCCCCATTTGTGCTCCTCGCGCGGCCACCCCCGGTCCTCGGACAGGTCGGCGCACGCGGTGAGATCGCGGAGCGTCAGACGGCGGATCGGAGCGGAGGCGGGGGAAGGTGTCGGCACGCAGGTCAGGCTGGCCGACAGCGGGCGCCCGCGTCCACCCGTTTCCGGGGGAACGGGCAAGCTTTTGGCCATGTCGTGCCTGAGCGGCTCAGCCGAGATCGGGGGCGTGCAGAGCCCGCACCCCTTCGATGTTGCCGTCCAGGTAGTGCCGCAGCGACAGCGGCACCAGGTGGACCGAGGCGATCCCGACCCGGGTGAACGGCACCCGGACGATCTCGTACTCGCCGGCGGGCTCGTCGACCTCCGGGCCGTGCCGCAGGGCCGGGTCCATGGACCCCAGATGGCAGACGAAGAAGTGCTGCACCTTCACGCCGGTCGCGCCGCCGTCCTCGCCGATGTGCTCCACCGTGTCCACGAAGCAGGGGACGACGTCGGTGATCTTGGCGCCGAGTTCCTCGTACACCTCGCGGTGCAGTGCGTCCACCACGGTGGCGTCCTCGGGCTCGACCCCGCCCCCGGGCGTGACCCAGTAGGGATCGACGCCGGGCTTGGTGCGCTTGATCAGGATCAAGTGCTCGCGGTCCAGGAGAACGGCGCGAGCGGTGCGCTTGACCACGGGTCGGACGGTCATGGGAGAAATGTGGCCCGGTTGGTTCCACGTGAAACATTGCCGCGCACCCACAGCTCGCGAGCCCGTCGGCTCAGTTCCAGTCGGCCGCCGCGCGCAGCAGCCACTCATGGGCCCGGGCGATGTGCGGCATCGCCAACGTGCCGGTCCGCACCACGAGGAAGTACGTCCGCAGCGGCGGTACCGCCGGGTTGTGCAGTGCGACCACCTCGCCGCGCTCCAGCGCCGGTGCGCACAGGTAGCCGGGCAGTACGGCGAGACCCGCGCCGGCGACCGTGCAGGCGAGGACGGCACGCAGGTCGGGGGCGACGATCGTGCCGGGGGCGGCGGGGCGGGCGTCGAAGACGGACGCCCAGTAGCGGGCGACGAAGGGCAGCGACTCGTGCACCTCGATCACGGGTACGCGCTCCAGCGCAGGCGCGTCGGTGCTGTGGGGTTTGTCGACGCCCGCTCGCTCGGCCCAGCTCGGCGCGGCGACCAGGACGTGTTCCTCGTCGCAGAGCGGAGTCGCCGTGAGCAGCACGCCCCGGGGACGCGCCGTGCCGATGGCCAGATCATGATGTCCGGCGGACAGCCCCTCCAGGGTCTCCTCCGCGTTCCCGAACGAGGCGCGCAGCGCGAAGCCCTGTCCGTCCTCACCGGTGAGCTCGGTGAGGGCGGGCAGCGCCCGCTCGGCGGTGAACTCGGGCGGCCCGGCGAGATGCAGGGTCCGCAGGGAGGAGTCGTCCTGGACACCGGTCTCGGCGATCTCCACGAGGGCGTCGAGATGAGGCGCGGCCTTGTGCGCGAGTTCGTCGCCGATGGTCGTCGGGGTCACGCCGCGGGCCTGGCGCAGGAACAACGGGCGGCCGAGCTGGCGCTCCAGCGTGCGGATCTGCGAGGTCACGGCGGGCTGTGAGAGGCCGAGTAGAGCTGCCGCACGCGTGAAGGAACCGGCCCGGTGCACGGTGACAAAGGTGCGCAGCAAGGCCAGATCCACGGAATGCCCCCTCTTGCGAACGTCTCCGGCCCCCGCGTGGCCAACTATAAATATGTCGATAGGTCGCTGTCGCTACTGTGATTGGACACTGACACAGAGTCAACTAGCCTTGGTCGCGCGGTTCTTCGCGCGCGGAACCGGAGGACGGTCCGAGCCACGAGGGGGGAGGCTCGGACCGTCCGTTGTACGGCCGTCGTACGTCGGTTCAGTCCGCCGTCTCGTCCAGTGCGCGCAGCAGATCGGCCACCAGGTCCTCGGGGTCCTCCGCGCCGACCGAGAGCCGCACGAAGCCCTCCGGCACCGCGTCGCCGCCCCAGCGCCCGCGCCGCTCGGCCGTGGACCGCACCCCGCCGAAGCTCGTCGCACCCTCAACCAGCCGCAGCGTGTCGAGAAAACGATCGGCCTGCGCGCGCGTGGCCAGCGTGAAGGAGACGACGCACCCGTAGCGCAGCATCTGCTGCGAGGCGATCTTGTGCGAGGGGTCGTCGGGCAGCCCCGGGTACCGCAGACCGGTGACCTCGGGCCGCGCCCGGAGCGCCTCGGCGACCCGGAGCGCGGTGGCGTTCTGCCGGTCGACCCGCAGCTGGAGGGTGGCGATCGAACGGTGCGCCAGCCAGGCCTCCATGGGGCCGGGGATCGCGCCGACGATCTTGCGCCAGCGCCGTACGGCGGTCATCGCCTCGGCGTCGCGGCCCGCCACGTATCCGAGGAGGACGTCTCCGTGGCCGGTGAGCTGCTTGGTGCCGCTGGCGACGGAGAAGTCGGCGCCGAGCTCCAGCGGACGCTGTCCGAGCGGTGTGGCGAGGGTGTTGTCGACGGCGACGAGGGCGCCGCGCGTGTGGGCCGCCTCGACGAGCCGTCGTACGTCGCACACGTCGAGACCGGGGTTGGACGGTGTCTCGATCCACAGCAGCTTCGCCCCGTCCAGCACGTCGAGCTGGGCGTCCCCGCCGGCCGGCGCGGTGCGCACCTCGATGCCGTACGCCTCCAGCTGGGCACGGACCAGCGGCAGCACCTGGTAGCCGTCGCTGGGCAGCACGACCGCGTCCCCGGCGCGCAGCTGCGAGAAGAGCACCGACGAGATCGCGGCCATGCCGGAGGCGAACACGAGCGTCTCGACGCCCTCCCGCCCGGGAGACTCCAGCTCGCCGATGGCCCTTTCCAGGTGCGTCCAGGTCGGGTTCTCGTCGCGGCCGTAGGTGTACGGGCCGGTCGGCTCGCCGGGCAGATGGAAGTGGGCGGCGAACACCGGACCGGGCAGGGTCGGCTCGTGTTTGACGGGTTCGGGCAGCCCGGCCCGCACCGCGCGCGTGCCGTCGCCGCTGCCGGTGGGCGTCCCCGGCGCGGGCCCGCCGTGCTCGTCGTTCGTAGCGGAATCACTCATGCCGCCCGTCCCTCCACTCGCTCGCGTACCGCGGCGAGCAGTCCTCCGCTCGCCGCCTCCACCATCTCAAGGCACTCCTCGAAACCGTCCGTCCCCCCGTAGTACGGATCCGGAACGTCCAGGTCACCGTCTTCGGCCGCGGGATCGTAGGAGCGCAGCAGGCGCACCTTGGCCGCGTCCTCCTCCGTGGGCGCCAGCCGGCGCAGGGCCCGCAGATGGCCGGCGTCGAGGGCGATGACGAGGTCGAGGCGGGAGAACCAGGACTGCTGGAACTGCCGGGCGGTGTGGCCGAGGTCGTACCCGTGCTCCGCCAGGACGGCCACGGTGCGCGGGTCGGCCGCGTCGCCCTCGTGCCAGCCGCCGGTGCCGGCGCTGTCGACCGTCACCAGGCCGTCGAGCCCGGCGTCTTCCACGCGCGCGTGGAAGACGGCCTCGGCCATCGGGGAACGGCAGATGTTGCCCGTGCAGACGAAGCAGACGCGGTAGGTCATCGCGACCGGTCCCCGTCGGGCAGGAACGCGTTGAGGGCCCAGGAGACGATCGAGATGATCAGACCGCCCAGGACTGCGGTCCAGAAACCGTCGACGTGGAAACTCACGTCGAGCTTGTCGGCCACCCATGAGGTGAGCAGCAGCATGAGCGCGTTGACGACCAGCGTGAACAGACCGAGGGTCAGGATGAACAGGGGGAAGGTGAGCACCTGCACGATCGGCTTCACCACCATGTTCACCAGGCCGAACACCAGCGCCACCACGATCAGCGTGACGGCCTTCTCACCGGTGCTGCCCCCAGTCAGGGTGATCTTGTCGAGCAGCCAGACGGCGACCGCGAGGGCGCCGGCGTTGGCGATCGTCTTGACTAGGAAATTCTTCATGTGTCTGATCGTGGCAGACGCGATCGGATACGAACGGTGAGGCAGGGGCGGACGAGGCGATGAAGGCATTCCGGCTGGACGAACTGGAGGCGGAGCGCGCCGCCAACGACGGTGCCTACCTGCAGTTCCTGCGTGAGCGGAACATGTCGGTCGGCCTGTACGCCCTCGACGCGGGTACGTCCGATCCACAGAACCCGCACGCGCAGGACGAGGTGTACTTCGTGGTGAGCGGGCGGGCGGCGATCACCGTGGGCATGGAGACCACCCAGGTCGCCCGCGGCAGTGTGGTCTACGTCCCGGCCGGGGTCGCCCACAAGTTCCACCACATCAGTGAGGATCTTCGGGTTCTCGTGGTGTTCTCTCCGCCGGAGAGCTGAGTCCTCACCCGGGGTTCCCTAGGGGAACGGTCAGGGGGAGACAAGGGGTGCGTGCGCCCTGCCGGGACCTTCGCGGCCCTAGCATCGGGTGCAGGACATCAGAGCATTCCCAGCGGGAGACCGGGCCCACGCGGGGCCCGTTCCCCGAACGGGTGGAAGGTAAGGACGAGGGCCATGCGAGAGATCTTCACGGGACTGCCGTGGTGGGTGAAGTGGATCGCGGTGCCGGTCATCGCCCTGGTCGTGTTCGGCGGGCTCATCGCCAGCGTGGTCGGGTTCGTGATCGGACTGCTGTTCAAGCTGCTGGTCTTCGTGGCTCTCGTCGGCGGACTGATCTACGTCGTGCGCAAGTTCATGTCGAGTTCGTCCTCGCGCAGCGACTGGTGAGGGCCGTGGGACAAGGGTGGTGGTAACGGGAACCACTGGTTCCCTCGGGCGAGGGAAGTTTCCCGGACGGGCCGTCGGCGGGCGGTGACCGGCGATTAGGCGGCTCTTATACACATCT
>NZ_QHJH01000270.1 GCF_003947455.1 Streptomyces sp. WAC 04229
CCGCCCTCACCACCGCCTACAAGGCCGCCGCCGCCACCCTCAAGACCCACGACCTCACCGGCACCCGCGCCAAGGTCCACCTCGTCCTGGACCGCTCCGCCTCCATGCGCCCGTACTACAAGGACGGCTCCGCCCAGGCCCTCGCCGAGCAGACCCTCGCGCTCGCCGCCCACCTCGACCCCGAGGCGACGGTCCACGTCACGTTCTTCTCCACGGAGCTGGACGGCACCGGCGATCTCACCCTCACCGACCACGAGAACAAGATCGACGAGCTGCACGCAGCGCTCGGCCGCATGGGCCGCACCAGCTACCACGCCGCCGTCGAGGCCGTCCTCGCCCACCACGAGAAGGAAGCCCCCGGCACCCCCGCCCTGGTGGTCTTCCAGACCGACGGCGCCCCGGACGCGAAGACCCCGGCCACCCAGGCCCTCACGGACGCCGCCAAGAACCACCCGAACGTCCACTTCTCCTTCGTCGCCTTCGGCGACCCGGAGAACAAGGCCTTCGACTACCTCCGCAAGCTCAAGACGGGCAACACGTCCCACTTCCTCGCCGGCGAGACCCCCAAGGAGCTCACCGACCAGGAGCTGTACGAAGGCGTACTGGCCGACTGGCGCCCGTAACAACCACCGCACGCCACACCCCACCCGTCGGAGGGGTGGACCGGAGTACGACGAACGCACCCCCGTCCACCCCCCGAAACGCGTGTGAGTCGATCACCGGCGGACCAGTAGGATTTCGCCCATGGCGGCCACTGGAAACGAGAAGCAGGGGACGAAGGCGTTCTACGTCTCGACCCCCATTTACTACGTCAACGACGCTCCTCACCTGGGCCACGCCTATACGACCGTCGCAGGCGACGTGCTCACCCGCTGGCACCGCCAGCGCGGCGAGAAGGTGTGGTACCTCACCGGCACGGACGAGCACGGTCAGAAGATCATGCGCACGGCCGAGGCGAACGGGGTCACCCCGCAGGCCTGGGCCGACAAGCTCGTCACCGAGGCCTGGAAGCCCCTGTGGGAGCACCTGGAGATCGCGAACGACGACTTCATCCGCACCACGCAGAAGCGGCACACGGACCGCGTCCAGGAGTTCGTGCAGGACCTGTACGACAAGGGCGAGATCTACAAGGGCGGCTACGAGGGCCCGTACTGCGTGGGCTGCGAGGAGTACAAGCTCCCCGGCGAGCTGCTCGACGGCGAGGGCGAGTACGCGGGCCAGAAGCTGTGCCCGATCCACAAGAAGCCGGTGGAGATCCTCAGCGAGGAGAACTACTTCTTCAAGCTCAGCGAGTACAGCGAGAAGCTCCTCGCCCACTACGAGGCCAACCCGGGCTTCATCCAGCCCGAGTCCGCGCGCAACGAGGTCGTGAACTTCGTCCGCCAGGGACTCCAGGACCTCTCCATCTCCCGCTCGACCTTCGACTGGGGCGTCCCGGTCCCCTGGGACGACAAGCACGTCATCTACGTGTGGGTCGACGCCCTGCTGAACTACGCCACGGCGGTCGGCTACAACGAGAACCCCGAGAAGTTCGAGTCCACCTTCCCGGCCGACGTCCACCTCGTCGGCAAGGACATCCTCCGCTTCCACGCGATCATCTGGCCGGCCATGCTGATGGCGCAGGGCCTCCCGCTGCCCGGGAAGGTCGCGGCGAACGGCTGGCTGATGGTCGGCGGCGAGAAGATGAGCAAGTCCAACCTGACGGGCATCAAGCCGCAGGACCTGACCTCGCACTTCGGCGTGGACGCGTACCGCTGGTACTTCCTGCGCGCGATCGCGTTCGGCCAGGACGGCTCCTTCTCCTGGGAGGACTTCTCCGCCCGCTACACGAGCGAGCTGGCCAACGACTACGGCAACCTCGCCTCCCGAGTCGCGGCCATGGTCGGCAAGTACTTCGGCGGCGAGCTGCCGGCCGCGACGGCCGACGGGGACGCCGAGAAGGCCATTCACGACGGCCTGACCAAGGCGGTCGCGGAGGCGGACCGCAAGATCGGCGAGGAGCTGGACTTCCAGGGCGGCATCCTGGCGGTCTTCGACTTCGTGAAGCAGGTCAACGGCTACATCACGGAGCAGGAGCCCTGGAAGGTCGCCAAGGACGACTCCCAGGAGGGCAAGGCCCGCCTCGCGACGATCCTCTACACGGCCGCGGAATCCCTCCGCGCCGTAGCCGTACTCCTGAACCCGATCATGCCGGACACCTCCCAGAAGCTCTGGGACTCCCTGGGCGCCGAGGCGGCCCTGGGCGCCCTCGCGGACCAGAAGGTCCAGGACGCGGCGGACTGGGGCCGGCTGCCCGCCGGCGCGACCGTCACCAAGGGCGCGGTGCTCTTCCCCCGTCTCGAGGAGAAGCCGACCGCGTAGAACGTACGCAGCACGTCCAGAGGCCCGGAAACGTAGTGTTCCCGGGCCTCCGCGCTGTCGGGTGGACCGGTGGCGGATGGGTATAGGTCAGTGGACGGCTGCCTACGGGTGGGGGCAATGGGGGAATCAGGACAGGCGCGGCCGGATCAAGCGCGGCCGGACGCGGCCGCGGACACCGCAGCGGACACCGCCGCGATCCGCCACGAGTTCGCGCTGGAGCGATACCGGTACGTGCTGCAGCAGATCCAAGCCGTGAACGAGAACGCACACCGATTCCTCGCCCTCTACCAGACCCTCGCCACCGCCCTCGTCACCGCGGCGCTCGCGCTCTTCGTCGGCTACCGCAAGTGGGAACTGACGGCGGCCACCGCCCGCGGCGGAGTGATCGGCCTGCTGACGCTGGCCACGGTGGTCGCCGCCTTCACCGGCACGCTGATCGTCGTGGGGGCACTCGCCTGGCTCGACTACCGCAACGAGGAGTGCGACATCACCGACGAGATCGTCGGACCCGACTTCCGCAAGCGTCCCCGCCCCGGCAACTTCCTGCGCTGGTACGAGACGTACGTGGTGCTCTTCATCCTCGTCTCGGTGATCACCATGTGGGTGCTCGCCGCCCTGTTCCTCCTGCCCGCGATGAGGTGACCGTTCCCCGTGACCGAGCACGTCCACACGAGCACGAAACTGTGGCAGAACACCCTGGCCGCGCGTCCGGACCCCGACCCGCACGCCGCCCAGCGGGAGCGGCTGCGCACGTCGTACACGGAGTTGCGGAGGAAGGCGTGCGTACTCCTGGAGGAGAACGCACGGAGCATGCCCGACTTCACCGTGCACGACATCAGCCATGTGGACGCGCTGTGGGAGACCGCCGATCTCGTCTGCGGCGACGAGGTCACCCTGAATCCGGCCGAGACCTACGTCCTGGGCTGCGCCTTCGTGTTGCACGACGCGGCCATGGGGTCGGCCGCCTACGGTACGACCGTGCCCGAGGCACTGGGCGAGCAGCGGTGGCACGACCTCGTTTCGCTGGCCTACTACGAACGAGAGGGCTCCTGGCCGGACCGGGAGGAGCTGGGTGATCCGCCCGCGGAGATCGCCGAAGCCTGCGTGGCGACCGCGATCCGCGAGACCCACGCGGAGCAGGCGAAGCGGCTGGTGGATCAGCCTTGGCGGTCGAGCGCGGGGAACGAGATCTTCCTCATCGAGGAGACCCAGCTGCGGGAGTGGTACGGCCCGCTGATCGGCGAACTTGCAGCCAGTCACTGGTGGCCCGTGGACCGCCTCGCCGGAGAGTTCCGGCACTCCATCGGATCCCTGCCCTGGCAGCCCAGCGAGTGGATCATCGAACCGCTCAAGCTGGCCTGCATCCTGCGGCTCGCCGACGCCACCCAGGTCGACAGCCGGCGCGCACCCAGCTTCCTGTTCTCCCTGCGGCGGCCGCGCGGTGTCTCCCGCGAGCACTGGCGGTTCCAGGAACACATCAGCCGCCCCTACCGGAAGGGTGACCGGGTCACCTACAGCTCGCTGCGCCCCTTCCCCCCGCGGGACGCCACTTCCTGGTGGCTGGCGCTGGAGTACCTGCGCGGGATCGACCGCGAGCTGAAGGCCGTCGACGCCCTGCTGCACGACCTCGGCCGGGACCGGCTCGCGGCGCGCGCCGTCGCCGGTGTCGACTCCCCGGAACGCTTCGCGGAACTCTTCCGCGTGCAGGACTGGCGCCCCATCGACGCGGCCGTCAAGGTCTCCGACATCCCCGCACTCGTCGGCACCCTCGGTGGGCAGCAGCTCTACGGGAACGAGCCCGAGGTCGCCTTACGGGAGCTGATCCAGAACGCCCAGGACGCCGTGCTGGCCCGGCAGACGCTTCAGCCCGACTTTCCGCTCGGGCGGGTGGAGATCCGTCTGGCCGAGACCGACGGAGCCTGGTTCCTGGAGGTGCGTGACTACGGCACCGGCATGGACGAGGACACGCTGGTCCACGGGCTGCTCGACTTCGGCACCAGCGGCTGGAGTTCCACGAGCGTCCGCAACCGGCTCCCCGGGCTGGCCGACGGCGGCTTCCGGCCCAGCGGCCGCTTCGGTATCGGCTTCTTCTCCGTCTTCCTGCTCGGCGACCAGGTGGAACTGATCACCCGCCGCTACGACTCCTCGCTCGCAGACGCCCGGCGCCTCACCTTCGACGGAGCCTCGCACCGCCCCCTGCTCACCCCCGTCACCGGCCAGGGCTGGGTGCCCGAAGGAACGACGGTGCGGGTCAGGCTGAGAATCAGTCCCTATGCGTTCAAGGGGTTGTTCAGCCGGACCAACGACGAACGGATGGCCCAGCTCGCCCGGCGCCTCGTCCTGGAGAACGCGGTGCCCATCCACACGTGGGAGCCGAGAGCGACCGATCCCGAGATCATTCCGCCCTTCTCCCTGGCGACCGGATCGCCCGCAGAGGTCTTCGACCGTCTCTACCCGCCCCAGGCGGCCAAAGGACGCGCGAGTGAGGAGAAGTTCCGCCTCCGGATGCGCGACGATTTCGTCAGCAGGGCCACGGAGGTACGTGACGACCAAGGTCGACACATCGGGCTCGCCATGCTGTGGAACAGCATCCAGCATCAGGGGCAGCGTGACTTTCCGGGCATTGTCACGGTCAACGGTTTCCGCTCCGACAACTCCGTCTCGTTCGCCGGCTATCTCGCCGGGCAGCCCAGTCGGGCATCACGGGACAAGGCCGCACTGGTCGCCACCCGGGACCAGATGCGGCAGTGGATGCGTACCCAGGAACAAGGACTGCGCGACGCCGGACTCTTCGACGACTCGCTCCAACTCGAACTCGCCTACACCCTGCACTGTGCCCTCCACCCGCTCGCGGACGACATCGCCTTCGCACTGACATCGCAGGGCGTTCTACGCCTGCCCGACGTGCGCGAGTGGGCACGGCAGCGCAGCGACATCTTCGTGAGCTTCGGGTGGCCCCTCACCTGGCGGACGCGTCCGCCGGAACTCGACCATCGGCTGTCCGGGGAGCGGATCCAACTCCCCGACCACTGCGTCTTCATCTGCCAGTACGGCTTCGACACACCCCTTTCGGAGGTGTTTCCGTCAACCATCCACCGGGACGGTGCGTACGAGTTCGCCCGCGACCATGCCACGCTCACCTGGCAAAAGCACTGGTGGCACATGTCGGACGACTTGTACGGCCTCTTCGTCCGCGTCCTGTGCGAGGTGTGGTCCTGCTCGCTCGAGTCCCTTCTGGCGCCTCTTGAGCGGCGTGACTGGTCTGACAGCATCGACGTGGACGGCGAGAGTCTGGGCCCCGTGTCCGGCTACCGCTTCCGACGACCCTCGAACGACTGAGGCCGGTCACGTCACACGCTCGTCACAGCACGGGACCGGCAGAGGACGATCCTTCTCCCGGTCCCCGCGGTTTGCGAGGATTCGGATAGCAGCAAGTTCACGCGAGGGGGAACCATGGCACTGTTCGGCAACGCCCACAGCATCGACCCGGCCCAGGCGCAGCAGGAGTACGCGCGCCTGCTCGGCCAGGGTGAGCAGGTGTACGCCGCGTACCTGCTGATCCGCGACACGATCCTGTTCACCGACCGGCGGCTGATCCTGATCGACAAGCAGGGCATCACCGGCAAGAAGACGGAGTACCACTCGGTCCCGTACCGCAGCATCACGCACTTCGCGGTCGAGACGGCCGGCACCTTCGACCTCGACGCGGAACTGAAGATCTGGCTCTCCGGCTCCCAGGTCCCCATCCAGAAGACCTTCACCAAGGGCGTCGACATCTACGAGGTCCAGGCCATCCTGACCCAGTTCGTGGCGCGGTAGCGGAAGAGGTCAGCTCCCGGAGGCGTACGCCACGAAGTCCGCCCATGCGTCCACGCCGAGCGCGAGGCGGGGCCCGGCGTCGCGGTACTTGGAGTCGCGGACGTGGGTGGTGCGGGGGGCGAGGGCGATCTCGACGCAGGAGTTGCCGTCGCCGCTGCTGCTGTAGCTGCTCTTGAACCACGTCAGCGTGGAGTCGTCCCTGGTGCTCATGTCTCTCCAAGCATCTGCTCGATGAACGCCCGCGATTCCCGGGGCGTGAGCGCCTGGGCCCGGATCATGCTATAGCGCAGGTCAAGGATGCGGATCTGCTTCGGGTCGCTCACGGGACGGCCGTTGAACGCTCCCTCGGAGCGACCCACCGCCGTGCCTTCCGGGAACTTCAGCTCCTCGATGAGCCCGCCCGTGCCGAAGTGGTCCTCGACCTCCGTCGGCATCACCTGGATCGACACGTTCCGCAACTCCCCCAGCTCAAGCAGGCGTTCGAGCTGTCGACGCCACACCATTCTGCCCCCAACCGGCCGCCGGAGCGTCGACTCTTCCTGGACGAAGGTGAGCGTCGGCGCGGGTGACCGATCGAAGATCGCACGGCGAGCCATACGTGCGGCCACCATGCGCTCCGTCTCCTCGTCCGAGTAGGCGGGAAGCCACGCGCCGAACAGCGCCCGCATGTGCCCCTCGGTCTGCAACAGACCCGCGACGTTGCTGTTCTCGTACACCCCGATCTCGACCGCCCGCGCCTCCATCTGCGCCAGATCCCGCACTTTCTTCGGGTACCGGACCTTGGCCACGTCCTCCCGCATCGCCGCGAGGAGACCGCCCGCCCCGAGCACCTCGTCCGCCCGCTCCAGGTACTCCGGCCTGGGGATCCGCTTCCCGCCCTCGATCTTGTAGACGAGGTCCTCGCCGTACCCCACGGCCCGGCCGAAGTCGCCTGCCCGCATCCCCACGGCCTCGCGCCGCAGCTTCAACTGCCGCCCCACCGTGGCGATCACCGCCACGCCCCACTCGTCGTCCGGGTCGACCTCCCACCCCGGCTCGTCAGCCTCGGTCCTCAGCTGCCGAACCTCGCCGTCCACCGACATGCGCGCCCCTCCGTCGTACCGCCCCGTACCAGCCACGCCCTACCCGTCAACGACGCCCCGACAAGCCTGGACACGACCGGACAGATCACACCCGGCCCGCCCCCGAAGCCACCGGAACCTGACGCCTCAAGCTCCGGCC
>NZ_QHJH01000271.1 GCF_003947455.1 Streptomyces sp. WAC 04229
GCGAGGAGTTCGCGGGTGGCGGCCAGGTCCATGCCGAGGACCGCGGCGACCTCGTGGGGGGCCAGGCGGTGGCGGACGGCGAGTTCCAGGGCCTCGCGCCGGGCGCGGTGCCGTAACCCTTGATCGAGACGACCGCGCCGGCGGGTGACACCGCCACGCGGGCGGTCCAGTGGCCGGACGGCTCGTGCAGGTGGTCGACGTACACCCGGATCGTGCGGGACTCGCCGGGGCGCAGGGTGCCGGAGGACTGGCTCAGGTAGAGCCAGGACGCGCCGACGGAGGCGGACCAGCGGACCGGGGCGTCGCCGGTCGCGGTCAGGGTGACCAGCGTGGTGTCGCCGTCGTGGCCGGCCGTGACGCTCAGCGCGCTCTTCTCGCCCGCGCCGGAGACGCTGACGACCTCCACGGAGACGTCGGCCTCGCCGTTCTCGCCGAAGCCGGTGCCGGGAGTGGTGCTGGCGTTGCCCGCGTTCTCGTAGCCGCCGCCGGAGTCGCCGTCCAGGCCGTCGGGGCCCTGCGCCTCGCTGGCGCTGGACGAGCGGCCGTCCTCGCCCTCCACGACGGGGGTGCCGCGGTAGGCCGCCCACAGCGCGAGCACGGGCGCCGCCACGACGGTGGCGACGACGGTGGTGGTGACGGCACGCGCGCGCAGCCGGTCCCGGCGGGCGGCGCGGTCCTTGGGGTCCATGGGGAAGCCGCGGCGGTCGAAGCGGGGAGCGGCGATCCGGGCTCGCGTGACGTGTGCCATGGCGACGTGCAGCGCGGTGCGGGGGGCCTCCAGGACGGGGAGTTCGGCCGGAGTGACGCTGGTGCCGGGCCAGCGGCCGGGGATCGCACGTTCCGCCGTGCGGCGGCAGCGGGGGCAGTCGTCCACGTGCCGGACCAGTTCGCGGCGCAGGGCGGCGCTGAGCACGTACCGGTTGTCGCCGGTCAGGCGGGCCACGCCGGCGCAGGTGCCGGTCTCCACGACGGCCAGGGCGGCGCGGGTGCGTTCGACCTCGCAGGCGGCGGAGGCGAGGAGTTCGCGGGTGGCGGCCAGGTCCATGCCGAGGACCGCGGCGACCTCGTGGGGGGCCAGGCGGTGGCGGACGGCGAGTTCCAGGGCCTCGCGCTGCTCGGGGGTGGTGCCGGCGGCCTCCGGCCAGGCCAGCTGGGCGAGTTCGCCGCGGTGGCGTTGCCGGGTCTTGTCGTCGGGGGTGCCGGTGGCCGTCGCTTCGCTGGTGGTGTCGCCGGTGCTCGTGCTGGTGGGGCGGCCTGCCGCATGACTGCTCTGACGTTTCTGCTTGGCCTCGGTCAGCCTGCGGAGGCAGGCCCAGCGGGCCAGGGCGTACAGCCACGCCCTGCGGTCCTGGGCGGAACCGGGGCCGCGGTTGCCGCGGCGCTGGGCGAGCGCCAGGACGTCGCCCAGGGCGGCGGTCGCGGCGGTGTGGTCGCAGAGCACGGACAGGCAGTACGTGAACAGGCCGTCCAGATACGCGTCGTACGCGGCGTGGCGCGCGGGCGGCCGCTGCGCCAGGGAACGCGCCGCGGCGCGGTCACGCGCCTCCCGGTGCGCTCGGTGTGCGCCGGTCGTGCGGGTCGTGGTCTCCGGACTGCTCCTCATCACTCGGCGACCGTAGGGGGCTATGGGTGGCGCGAACTGGCGCGTTGGGCACTTTTAATCCGTACGGGTGAAACGATCCCTCATAAGGGGACAGGAGGCGGTTGTTCCGGGGGGCGGGGTGCCTCCGGAACCGCGCCCGCGCCGGGGTGTCAGTGGGGGCCGTTACGGTTCGTGCATGGCTGCCCGTGCGAAGTCCACCAAGGAACGGCCGTCCTTCCGCTGCACCGAGTGCGGCTGGCAGACGGCCAAATGGCTCGGTCGCTGTCCCGAGTGCCAGGCCTGGGGCACCGTCGAGGAGTACGGCGCGCCCGCCGTGCGGACGACGTCGCCGGGGCGCGTGACCACCTCCGCGGTGCCGATCGGGGAGGTCGACGGGCGGCAGGCGACCGCGCGGTCGACGGGTGTGCCGGAGCTGGACCGGGTGCTGGGTGGCGGGCTGGTGCCCGGTGCCGTGGTGCTGGTCGCGGGTGAGCCCGGGGTCGGGAAGTCCACCCTGCTGCTGGACGTGGCGGCCAAGTCGGCGAGCGACGAGCACCGGACGCTGTACGTCACGGGTGAGGAGTCGGCGAGCCAGGTGCGGCTGCGGGCCGACCGGATCGACGCGATCGACGATCACCTCTACCTCGCCGCCGAGACCGATCTCTCGGCGGTGCTGGGGCATCTGGACGCGGTCAAGCCCTCGCTGCTGATCCTGGACTCCGTGCAGACCGTCGCCTCTCCCGAGATCGACGGCGCCCCCGGCGGCATGGCGCAGGTGCGGGAGGTGGCGGGGGCCCTGATCCGCGCCTCCAAGGAGCGCGGGATGTCCACCCTGCTCGTGGGGCACGTCACCAAGGACGGCGCCATCGCCGGGCCGCGGCTGCTGGAGCACCTGGTGGACGTGGTGCTCCACTTCGAGGGTGACCGGCACGCGCGGCTGCGGCTGGTGCGGGGGGTCAAGAACCGGTACGGCACGACCGACGAGGTCGGCTGCTTCGAGCTGCACGACGAGGGGATCACCGGGCTCGCCGACCCCAGCGGGCTGTTCCTCACCCGGCGTGCCGAACCCGTGCCGGGTACCTGTCTGACCGTCACCCTGGAGGGCCGCCGGCCGCTGGTGGCCGAGGTGCAGGCGCTGACCGTGGATTCCCAGATTCCGTCGCCCCGGCGTACGACCTCGGGGCTGGAGACGTCCCGGGTGTCCATGATGCTGGCGGTGCTGGAGCAGCGCGGCCGGATCAGCGCCCTGGGGAAGCGGGACATCTACAGCGCGACGGTCGGGGGCGTGAAGCTGTCTGAGCCCGCCGCCGACCTCGCCGTCGCGCTCGCGCTGGCCAGTGCGGCCAGTGACACCCCGCTGCCCAAGAACCTCGTCGCCATCGGCGAGGTCGGCCTCGCCGGAGAGGTGAGACGGGTCACGGGCGTGCAGCGCCGCCTCTCCGAGGCGCACCGGCTGGGCTTCACGCACGCCCTGGTACCGGGCGACCCCGGCAGGGTTCCCGACGGCATGAAGGTCCTGGAAGTCGCGGACATAGGGGACGCCCTGCGGGTGCTTCCGCGCTCGCGTCGGCGAGACGCCCCACGGGAGGAGGAGGACCGCCGGTAGACTTTGCCCTGGTCTCGCCCGTCCGTACGACCGAGTGTGCGACACGGGCGCACCAGAAGAACCTGCGACCGGAGGAGTGCAGTGGCAGCCAACGACCGGGCAGCAGCTCCCGGAAAGTCCGGTGGGAGTGCCGGTGCCGATGGCCTGATGCGCGCCTCGCTGAGCGCCGTGGCGCCCGGCACGCTGCTGCGGGACGGCCTGGAACGGGTCCTTCGCGGCAACACCGGCGGTCTGATGGTGCTGGGGTCGGACAAGACCGTCGAGTCGATGTGTACGGGCGGCTTCGTACTGGACGTCGAGTTCACGGCGACCCGGCTGCGCGAGCTGTGCAAGCTCGACGGCGGGATCGTGCTCTCCTCGGACCTGTCGAAGATCCTGCGGGCGGGCGTGCAGCTGCTGCCCGACCCGACCATTCCGACCGAGGAGACCGGCACCCGGCACCGTACGGCGGACCGGGTCAGCAAGCAGGTCGGCTTCCCCGTCGTGTCCGTTTCGCAGTCCATGCGGCTCATCGCCCTCTATGTCGACGGGCAGCGGCGGGTCCTGGAGGACTCCGCGGCGATCCTGTCCCGGGCCAACCAGGCGCTCGCCACCCTGGAGCGCTACAAGCTCCGGCTCGACGAGGTCGCCGGCACGCTCTCCGCGCTGGAGATCGAGGACCTGGTGACCGTCCGGGACGTGTCGGCGGTCGCCCAGCGGCTGGAGATGGTGCGCCGGATCGCCACCGAGATCGCCGAGTACGTGGTGGAGCTGGGCACGGACGGACGGCTGCTGGCGCTGCAGCTGGACGAGTTGATCGCCGGCGTGGAGCCGGAGCGCGAGCTGGTCGTTCGGGACTACGTGCCCGAGCCGACCGCCAAGCGGTCCCGCACGGTCGACGAGGCGCTCGCCGAGCTGGACAAGCTCAGCCACGCCGAGCTGCTCGAACTGTCCACGGTGGCCCGGGCGCTGGGCTACACCGGGTCTCCCGAGACGCTGGACTCGGCGGTGTCGCCGCGCGGGTTCCGGCTGCTTGCGAAGGTGCCGCGGCTGCCGGGCGCGATCATCGACCGGCTGGTGGAGCACTTCGGCGGCCTGCAGAAGCTGCTCGCCGCCAGCGTGGACGACCTCCAGACGGTGGACGGCGTCGGCGAGGCGCGGGCGCGCAGCGTGCGTGAGGGGCTGTCGCGGCTGGCGGAGTCGTCGATCCTCGAGCGGTACGTCTGACTCCGTCGGCCCTCGCCTGCTCGCGTCAGTCGCTCTTCAGCACGAAGGACGTCCGGACCTTCTCGAAACCGGGCGCCTTGGCCTCCACCAGGTACGTCCCCGCCTTGGCCGAGCCCGCCGGGGGCGTACCGCACTCGGGGGCACTCGGCTTGCGGTCCCACTTCACGGTGTAGGTGATGCCGCTGTTCGCGGCCACCCGGTACTGGAGGCTGGCCTTGCTCTTGTCCTCGACGCAGTCGTCCGAGGCCCAGTAGGCGTCGTCGCCGCTGGCCGGGGTGATGGTGAACACCGCGTGTCCGGGGCCCAGATCGACCTTGCAGTCGCCGCCGGAGGTGTTCCGCGCGGTCAGTTCGAAGGCGGGGGTCTGTCCGGGCGTGTAGCTGTTGCGGACGCTGCGCAGGCTGAACTTCACCGCGCCCGGGGTGCAGTCGGGCAGGGCCGAACCGCCCGGCAGTGCGTCTCCCGCGCCGACACCCGTCGCCGCGCCGCCCCCGGAGCCCCCGCCACCGGCGCTGCCGGGGTTGCCGGCGTCCTCGCCGGAACCGGCGCCCTCGCCCGAGCCGCCCTCGCCGCCGCCGGAACCCGAACCCGACCCCGTACCACCGGAGTCCGCGCTCCCCGACTCGTCGCGGCCGCCCGGGGCCTCACTGATCGCGGGCCCGGACCCCGAGGGCCCCGGAGTGATCGACGGGGCCGGGTTCTTGCCGTCGGCTCCGTCGTCGCGCCCCTTGTCGCCGCCTCCGCCGCCGGAGACCACGATCCACGTGATCAGCAACGCCAACAGGGCGAACAGGGACAGCAGTACGGCCCTCCGTCGCCAGTAGATGGAGGAGGGAAGCGGCCCGACCGGATTGCGCAGAGATCCCACGGCGCAAACTGTACGAGAGATCCGCGCGTTCCCTTGTCCCACCCGCCGTTCAGGCCCGCAACTTTTACGGATCATCATCCCGGAGACCGACCCCGCCCCCTGCCGATCGTCGGGTGCCGGACGTGACGATCGCAGGGTGTGACCGTTTCGAGCAGCCGCCTACCGTCCGTGAGCATGACTTTCGAGGATGACGATCTCTACCGCGACATCAACGGCTTCGCCCAGGACACCCCGGCGTGGGTCCAGCACACGGCGGAGGTGGGGACGGAGGCGGGCATCCTGGTGTTCGGCGCGCTGTTCGTCGTCGCCTGGTGGCGCTCGCGGCGCGATGACCCACGGGCGTTCGCGATCGCGGTCCTTGCACCTGTGGCCACGGCTGTCGCGTATGTGTGCAGTGAAGTACTCAAGTCCGTTGTGGAGGAGGAGCGTCCGTGCCGGGCGGTCGCCGGGGCGGTGCCCTCGCTGGCGGAGTGCCCGCCGACCGGTGACTGGTCCTTCCCGAGCAACCACGCGACGATCGCGGGCGGTGCGGCCGTCGCCCTGGCCCTGGCCCGGTGGACCGCGGTCCGGGTGACGGCGCCGCTCGCCCTGCTGATGGCCTTCTCCCGGGTCTTCGTCGGCGTCCACTACCCGCACGACGTCGTCGCCGGGCTGCTGCTCGGCGCGGTGGTCGCCGCCGTGGCCGTACGGCTGGGCATACGTCCGGCGACGCGGCTGGCCGAGGCGATGCGGGGCTCGTCGGCGCCGGTGGCGCGGTGGCTGACCGGGCCGGGGGCCGTGGCGCCGGGCGCGTACGTCGCCTCGCACCGGCGCCGCTGACGGGCGGGCGGGAAGCGGGAGGGCCTACGCGTCGTCCGCCTCGACCAGGCCCGCCTCGTAGGCCACGATCGCGGCCCGGACCCGGTTGCGCACCTCCAGCCGGTCCAGGACCGTGCTCACGTACGCCTTCACCGTGCCCTCGACGAGGTGCAGCCGGGCCGCGATCTCCGGGTTGGACAGACCGGCGCCGACGAGGCCGAGGACCTCGCGCTCCCGGGGGCTGAGCCGGGCCACGCGGGCGCGGGCGTGCTCCTCGCGGGCGAGCCGGCCGCTGCCACCGCCGCGGCCGAGGTCCTCCACGACGTACCGGGCGACCTTCGGGGAGAGGAAGGCGGCGCCCTCCGCCACGGCCCGTACGCCGGCCATCAGTTCGTACGGGTCGCCGGACTTGAGCAGGAAGCCGGTGGCCCCCGCGGCCAGGGCGCGGGCCACGTAGGTCTGTTCGGAGAACGTGGTCAGCATGGCGACGGCGGTGCCGGGGGCGGTGCGTACGATCTCCTCGGCCGCCGTGAGGCCGTCCAGGCGGGGCATGCGGATGTCCAGCAGGGCCACGTCGGGGCGGTGCGCGCGGGCCAGTTCGACCGCCTCGCGTCCGTCGCCCGCCTCCGCGACGACCTCGCTCTCGCCGCCGCTCGCCAGGATGGCGCTCACCCCCGCGCGGACCATCGCCTCGTCGTCGGCCAGCAGGACCCGGATCATCGTGCGGACTCCTCTTGTCGGTGCGTGTCGGCGCGTTCACTGTCGGCTCCGGGGACGACGTCCTTCGTGAGGAGTCGCCGCCGGTCGTCGAAGCAGAGCCGGAAGTGGTCGATGGAGACGAGGAGTTCGCCGCTCGCCCGGTAGTAGCGGCAGTCGGCGTCCGGCGGCGGCGCGGGGGCGCGGTCGGTGGGCGGGTCGTGTGCCTCGCGGTCCGGCAGTACGGGGGCCATCTCGTCGTAGGCGGTTCCCGGGCGCAACTGCGCGTAGGCGCTCGGAGTCAGGACCGAGCGGGTCTCGGTGTAGGCGTACCAGGCGAAGGCCGCGATACACACCGGACGCGGCGGACGAGCCACTCTGTGGTGATCTTGGTGGCCTCCGCACCATTCAAAAAAAACGTAGCTCAGAGATTCGACGAGCAGCGTGTCGTGACCGAGGCTAGATATCGACAGTATGCTGATAGTTACATCGACTC
>NZ_QHJH01000272.1 GCF_003947455.1 Streptomyces sp. WAC 04229
GGCTCGGCGGGTCCGCCCCGGAGAAGCCGCACCGCGGCCGGTCTGGGCCCCCCACCTTCGCCTCTGGCGAGGGCGCTCCCGCCCTGGTGCGCGCCACCGCCGCCGCGACCGGCGCCCGCCCCGGCACCGTCCTGACCGGGTCCACCGTCACCGGCACCGCCGAACGCGCCGCAATGCTGCGCGCCCGCCACCCGGACGCGCTGGCCGAGGCGATGGAGGGCTTCGGCGTCGCCGAGGCCGCCGCCGCGCACGGGGTGCCGGTACTGGAACTGCGCGCCGTCTCCAACCCGGTCGGCCCGCGCGACCGCGCCGCCTGGCGCATCGGCGAGGCCCTCGCGGCGCTGACGGACGCCTTCGGGAAGCTCGCACCCGTCCTCAGGAGTTGGAACCCACATGACGCACACGACCGACGCGACCGGCTCGACCGCTGAGCCCCTGCGGATCGCGTACTCGCCCTGCCCGAACGACACCTTCGTCTTCGACGCCCTCGCCCACGGCCGGGTGCCGGGCGCGCCCGCCCTCGACGTGACGTTCGCGGACATCGACATCACCAACGGCATGGCCGAACGCGGCGAGTCGGACGTACTGAAGGTGTCGTACGCCGTACTGCCGTACGTCCTCGACGAGTACGCCCTGCTGCCCTGCGGCGGCGCGCTGGGCCGGGGCTGCGGGCCGCTGGTGCTCACCCGGGAGGCGGACGCGGACCTGCGCGGGCGCACGGTCGCGGTGCCCAGCGAGACGTCGACGGCGTACCTGCTGTTCCGGCTCTGGGCGGCCGACACCGTGCCGGGCGGGGTCGGCGAGATCGTGGTCATGCCGTTCCACGAGATCATGCCGGCCGTGCGGGACGGGAAGGTCGACGCGGGGCTCGTGATCCACGAGGCGCGCTTCACGTACCGGAACTACGGGCTGCACAAGCTCGCCGACATGGGCGAGCACTGGGAGCACACCACCGGGCTGCCGATCCCGCTCGGCGCGATCATCGCCCGCCGGGCGCTGGGCGCCGAGACCCTGACCCGGCTGGCCGACGCGGTCCGCGCCTCGGTCCGCGCGGCCTGGGACGACCCCGAGGCTTCCCGGCCCTACGTCATGGAGCACGCGCAGGAGATGGACCCGGCCGTCGCCGACCAGCACATCGGGCTGTACGTCAACGAGTTCACGGCCGACCTCGGCGAGGCCGGCTACGCGGCGATCCGGGGCCTGCTGACACGCGCGGCGGCCGAGGGACTGGTGCCGGCCCTCGGCCCGGACGCGCTGGCGTTCCCCTGACGGGCGGGCGGGGTCAGACGTCCAGCTGGTCGGCGACGGCGCGGAGCAGGCCGGCGATCTTCTTGCCGGCCGTCTTCTCGGGGTAGCGGCCCCGCTCCAGCATCGGGGTGATGTTCTCCAGGAGGGTCGTCAGGTCCTGGACGATGGAGGCCAGCTCGTCGGGCTTCTTGCGCTGCGCGGCCGCGACCGACGGGGCCGGGTCCAGCAGGGTCAGGGACAGGGCCTGATCGCCGCGCTGCCCGGCGACGACGCCGAACTCCACGCGCTGGCCGGGCTTCAGCGCCTCGACTCCGGCGGGGAGGACCGAGGAGTGCACGAAGACGTCACCGCCGTCGTCGCGGGAGAGAAAGCCGAAGCCCTTCTCGCTGTTGAACCACTTGACCTTGCCGGTAGGCACGTCTGTCCTCGTCCTCGTGCTCGTCGGGAAATTGCTCGGAAAACTGCGTGGAAACGGCTCTTGATAGCACTTGGGCGGGTCGTCCTGACCCGCCGGTACCAAGGCTAATGCTCTTCAGGCGGCTGACAAGACGTCCCTCGGTTGTTCCCCAGGGCTGGGAACTACCCTGGTCGAGTGCGTGAACAAACCCAATCGAATTCCGCCGCGCCCGGTGACCGGCTGATCCGCGCCGGTGCGATCGTCTTCTTCGTCGGTACGGTGGCCACTCTGGTCACCGTGGCCCCGCTGCTGCTGGGGACGACGCCGTTCCCCACCTACATGTTCGGCCTGAGCATGCTGATGGGCGTGGGCTTCCTGATCGCCGGGGCGGGGGTGTTCCGGTCGATCGCGGCCGGGCGCCGTCAGGCCCGCGCGGCGGCCGCCCCGTCGCCCTCGCCGTCCCCGTAGCCCGCGAGCCACTCCGGGAACTCCGTCAGGTCGGCGAGGACCACGTCCGCGCCGGCCGCGCGCAGCTCCTCGGCACCGCACGGGCCGCTGGCCACCGCCACGGAGCGGGCGCCCGCCGCCCGGGCTCCGCGGACGTCGCCGACGTGGTCGCCGACGTAGACGTCCGCGCCGTGCTCGCGCAGCGCGACGGCCTTCTGCTCGGCCCACAGGTTGCCCACCACGGCGTCCGGCTCGATGCCGAGGTGCGCCAGGTGCAGCTTGGCGTTGGGTTCGTACTTGGCGGTGACGACGAGCGTCCGCCCGCCGGCCGCGCGAACGGCCGCGACGGCCTCCCGGGCGCCGGGCAGCGCGAGCGTCGGCTCGATCGCGTACGACGGGTACATCTCCCGGTAGAGGTCGGCGGTGGCGGCGATCTCCTCGGCCGGAAACCAGTTGGCCAGCTCATCCGCGAGCGGCGGTCCCAGCCGCGTCACGGCCAGGTCGGCGTCGACGTACGTCCCCGTCCGCTCGCTCAGCGCCAGGTAGCAGGCCCGGATGCCGGGCCGCGAGTCGATCAGCGTCATGTCGAGATCGAAGCCGACGGTGGGGGCGGTACGGGTGGTGAAGGCCATGGCCCCCATTGTGCAGGTCCCCTCGACGGCGCCGGCCGGGCCCCTGGCCGGGGTGGGCCGGCCGCGGGAGGTGCCCGCACCGGGTCCGGCCGGGCCGGGCGCTGAAGCCCCACGCGACCACGCGGCCACCGCCGCCTGAAACGAACCGGGGCGCGCCCCCACTCCGGCCGCCCGAAGGACACCGCCCCGGCCCAGGCGATCCGCCTGAGCCACCCAGGCAGGCGCACCAGACCCCGGTCATCCGCCCGAGCCGCCCGGCAGGCGCACCAGACCCCGGTCATCCGCCCGAGCCGCCCGGCAGACGCACCAGACCCCGGTCATCCGCCCGAGCCGCCCGGCAGACGCACCAGACCCCGGTCATCCGCCCGAGCCGCCCGGCAGGCGCACCGGGCCCGTGCGATCCGCGCCGCGGGGCCGGGAGGCGTGCCCGGCGCCTTTCGCGGGGAGGGTTCAGCCGCGCGGGCGGCGGGAGTGCCAGAGCAGGTACAGGGCCGTGGCGACGGCCGCGCCGCGCAGGACCCAGGGCCAGGTCTCGGTGACCGCGTCGTTCATGTGGCCCTCGGCGATCGGGTCGCCCCAGCGGCCCTCCGTGCGGCCCCACAGCCAGACCACACCGGCGGCGGCGACCGTGCCGGGCAGGCCCAGCACCGCCCACTTCGACTGGGCCGCGCTCAGGCGGCGGGACAGGTAGGCGATCAGCCAGCCCAGGCCCAGGGCGACGAGGTTGCCGAGGACGGCGCCGACGACCAGGAGCCCGGCGGCGAGCAGCAGCAGGGGGTTGTTCCAGCCGCCCTCGGGCCGGGGCCGGGCCAGGCGGAGCAACCTCCGCTTCCTTCCGGCCGGGACCGGCTCCACGACCTGCTCCACGGCGGCGGGCTTCGCGGCGGTGGCGTCCTCTGTCCCGGCCTCGTCCTCCGGCTCCGGCGGCGGCTTGAGCAGCTCGGGGATCTCCACCCCGCCGACGAACCCGGGCACGCTGTCGCCCACGGCGCCGAACGGGCCGCCCTCCACCCGCCACCAGTCCGGCTGCGGACCGCGTCCGCCGCCTCCCAGCTCCTGCGCGCTCGCCACATGGGGTGGGGAGGCGGCCGGCTGTTCGGGCGGGGGTTCGGGCGCGTTCCGCCGCAGGCCCCTGCGGCGCTCCGCCTTGCGCGGGTCCGTGTCCCGCTGCTCGGGCACCGCGGTCGGCGGCGGCACCGGCGCCGGGCGGACCCCGCTCGTGCCGCCCGCCGCGTCGACGAGGTCGTCGGGGCTGCCGAGCCGGTCCAGGATGCGCCGGACGGCGGCGGGACTGTCCACGGTGGTCCTGGCGCGGTGCCGGTCGATCTCGTTGCGCAGCTCGGAGACCAGCCGCATGCGCGCGGCCGACGGCAGCTGCCGCTGCTGGGCCACGTCGCCGACGCGGCTCAGATACTCGTAGACGACCTGGTCGCTCTCGATCCCCACGGTCCCCTCCGGGGCGGTGTGTTGTGACAGCCCGTCGGACGACGGTACCGAATCCTCCCGTGGGCGGCGGACACCCCGCGCACGGCACCGGCGCACGCGACCCCCGCCGTCACCCCCACCCGCTAACGTGGACCGGATGAGCACCGAGGAGAAGTCCGCGGCCCCCCGGTCCCTCGCGGAGGCGCTCCGTGTCCGGGACGACGTCTCGCTGGCCGCCCTCCTGCGCAGCCGTCCCGACCTGATCACCCCCGTGCCCACCGACCTGACGCAGCTCGCCACCCGGGCCGGTACCCGGGCCTCGGTCGTGCGGGCGCTGGAGCGTCTGGACCGGTTCGCGCTCCAGACGGCGGAGGCGCTGGCCGTGGCGTCGGACCCGGCGCCGTACGGCGAGCTGCTCGGTCTGATGGCGGGGGACGACGAGGACCCGGCCGTCGCCGCGGCGCTGCCCCGGGCCGTCGCCCTGCTGCGTGAGCAGGCCCTGGTGTGGGGCGCGGACGACCGGCTGCGGCTGGTGCGCACCGCCCGTGAGCTGCTCGCGCCCTCCCCGCAGCACCCGTCCCCCACGGGTCTCGGGCCGACCGTGCGGGAGGCGACCGCCGGGATGTCGCCGGGGCGGATCCAGGAGATCCTCACCACCGCCGGCCTGCCCTCGACCCACGACGCGGTGTCCGCGGTGACCGCGCTCGGCGCCCTGTTCGCCGACCGGCGCCGGATGACGGCCCTCCTGGCCGGGCTGCCCGAGGAGTCGCGGGAGGTGCTGGCCCGGCTGGTGTGGGGTCCCCCGTACGGGCAGGTCACCCACGACCCGGCGGCGCACCTGCGCGCGCTCCTCGACCGGGGCCTGCTGCTGCCGACCGCGCCCGGCACGGTCGTCCTGCCCCGCGAGGTCGCCCTGCACCTGCGCGCGGGCCGCGCGCACCGGGCGCCCGAGCCGGTTCCGCCGGCGGTGGAGGCCGCCGCCACGCACCGTCCACAGGTTGTGGACGCCACCGCGGCCGGACAGGCCCTCGCGGCGCTGGCGACCGTGACCGAGCTGCTCAAGGAGTGGGACGAGGGCGGCCCGACGGTGCTGCGGGCCGGCGGGCTGAGCGTGCGCGACCTCAAGCGCACGGCCGTCGCCCTGGACCTGCCCGAGCCGGTCGCCGCCTTCTGGCTGGAACTGGCCTACGCGGCCGGGCTGATCGCCTCCGACGGCGAGGCCGACGAGCGGTACGCGCCGACCCCGGCGTATGACGAGTGGCGGGAGCTGCCGCCCGCCGAGCGCTGGGCGGGCCTCGCGCAGACGTGGCTGACGGCGACCCGGACGCCGGGGGTGGTCGGCGGGCGGGACGCGAAGGACCGGACGCTCTCCGCGCTGGGCCCGAACCTGGACCGTTCGGCGGCGCCGGAGGTACGGCACCGGGTGCTGGCCCTGCTGGCGGGCCTGCCCGAGGGGGCCTCGCCCACCGAGGAGTCGATGCTGGCCCGGCTGCGCTGGGAGCGCCCCCTGCGCGGCCCCGAGCGGGACCGGCGGGAGGACGACCTGCGGACCCGGCTCGCCCGGTGGACGCTGTCCGAGGCCGAGCTGCTGGGCGTCACCGGCCGCGGCGCGCTGGCCGCGCCGGGGCGGGCCCTGATCGGGGCGCCCGAGCCGCCGCACCCGGCGAAGGACCCCGAGGGACCCGGCGACAAGCTCCCCGTCCACCACCGCACGCCCGCGCCGCCGGCTCCCCCGGCCCCCGGCGAGCGGGCCGCCGCCGCCGCGCACGCCGCCCGGCTGCTCGCGCCACTCCTCCCGGAGCCGCTGGACCACGTGCTGCTCCAGGCCGACCTGACGGCGGTGGCGCCGGGGCCGCTGGAGCGTGAGCTGGCCGACCTGCTGGGGGTGCTCGCGGACGTGGAGTCCAAGGGCGGGGCGACCGTCTACCGGTTCACGCCGGGGTCGGTGCGCCGTGCGCTGGACGCCGGGCAGACCGCCGCCGAACTGCACACCTTCCTGGCCCGGCACTCCCGCACGCCGGTGCCGCAGCCCTTGACCTACCTGATCGACGACGTGGCCCGGCGGCACGGGCGACTGCGGGTCGGCGTGGCCTCGGCGTACGTGCGCTGCGACGACGACGCGACGCTGGACGAGATCCTCGCCGACCGGCGGGGCGCAGGGCTGGGCCTGCGCCGCCTCGCGCCGACCGTGCTGGCCGCGCAGGCCGAGCCGGCGGCGCTGCTCGAAGGGCTGCGCGCGATGGGGTTCGCGCCGGCCGCCGAGTCCGCCGCGGGCGACGTGCTGATCGCGCGGGCCGACGCCCGCCGTACCCCGCCGCGGGCGGCGCCGGAGCCGGTCCCCGACGGTCCGCCGGCGCCCGACGACACCCTGCTGGCGGCGGCGATCCGCGCCGTCCGGGCGGGCGACCTGGCCTCCATCGCCCCGCGCAAGCCGGGCCCCGGGGACGGCGAGGGCGGTGCGACGCGCGGCGACCTGCCCCGCACGGGCGCCGCCGAGACGCTCGCGACCATGCAGGCGGCCGTGCTGACCGGCGAGGCGCTGTGGATCGGCTACGTGAACGCGGAGGGCTCCGCCAGCCAGCGCGTGATCGCCCCGATCAGGGTGGAGGGCGGCTTCGTCACGGCGTACGACCACACGGCGGACGAGGTGCGCACCTATCCGCTGCACCGCGTCACGGGCGTGGCGGAACTGGCCGACGACGCGACGTGACACGCCCTCATTCGGGCGTACGCGCCGGTTCATGCACGCCACGCCGGGTGATTCGCACCTGAGAGGGAGCTTTTTTCATAAACCGCATCGACCTTTCGGCGGTCGGGCAGCCACGGGGTGTCCTGCACCGAAACCGAAAGGAAGAACCCGATGCGTACTGCCGTTCGCCGAGTCGCCACCGTCCTGGCCTCCACCGCGACCCTGATCGCGGCGTTCGCCGCCGACGCCGCCGCGGTCGGCATCGACCTCGGTGGAGGCCTCACCCTCTGACCGCCCGCTGATCCGTCACATCCCCTTCCGGCGGGCCGGGCTCCCAGCCCCCTGGGCCCGGCCCGCTCCGGATCACCTTCGCTCCCTCTCTCCCCCTCGCCCCA